>NZ_JBMVFA010000046.1:0-58025 GCF_049543595.1 Kitasatospora sp. NPDC094028
CCCGCGGAGCGGGTCCCTACGGGCCTTCGGCCCTCCGTTCGCGCCTGACCTTCGGTCAGGCGGCGGACCCGCTCCGCGTGTCCGCACCCGGGCTTCGCCCGGGTGGGCCCGGCGCTTCGCGCTCGGGCCGGCACCACTCCGCTTCGCTCCATGGTGCCGGTGGGCTGAGGTGTGTTCACATGGTTGAGCTGGGATTTTGGTTGAGCTTACTACGGGCTGACTAGGAGGGGGGTGGCGCGGAGAGGGCGCGTGCGGGTCGGCTTCACTCCTGCCAGATTGGTCTAGACCGTGGTCCAGTCCACTGTTTCGACCCCGCCGGGGGTCCGGCGTGCGCTACCCTCGAAGGGTGAGCAACGATCCTCGGTGTATCAGTCTTAGAGTGTCAGGCGATCCCGCCGTGAGTGGGGTCCGGACCCGTATTTTCCGGGTGTTCACCGGAATTCGTTACCGGGGACTGATATCCTTCCGGATGGTCGCTTCTATCGGGCTTGATTTCCGGTCGCCTCGATTCTCAGGCCGGTCCGTCGAATGTATCAGTAGGGCACTGTCAGCATTTCCCGCGTGGTCCCTGGTGTGGGCTCGGGAATGGGTGAGGGGAGACACGTCTTCGTGAACGTCGTGAAGCCTGGCCTGATGGCCGCTCAGTCCGCCGCCGGCATCTCGCTGCGCGGGCACCAGGAGGAGGCCCTGGAGGCCATCGTTCGGGGCCTGACGCCCCGTCCGGGGCACCCGGCCCCGGGCGGGCTGCGGGTGACGGTGCAGATGGCCACCGGCTCCGGGAAGAGCTACGTCGGGGCCGCAGCCGGGCAGAAGCTCGCGCCACGGGGCGTGATCCTGGTGGTCGTCCCGACCCTGGATCTGCTGGTGCAGATGATCGGCTCGTGGCGGGCCGCCGGCCGCGCCGGGGACATGCACGCCGTCTGCTCGCTGGTCGACAGCGAGCTGCCCTACGGGGTGATGGCGACCACCAGCCCGCTGATGATCGGCATGTGGCTGTCCCACGCGGCCAAGCACCGCCGGCCAACCACTCTGTTCGCCACCTACACCTCGGTCAGTGCCGTCGCGGACGCCTACACCTACTGGGCCGAGAGCAAAGGCGAGCTGCTGCCCCCGCTCGCCCTGATGGTCTGCGACGAGGCGCACCGGTCCTCCGGGAGCGTGGAGAAGACCTGGACCGTGGTCCACGACCAGGCGGCGATCCCGGCGGAGCGCCGGCTGTACATGACGGCGACGCCGCGGATCTGGGCGCCGCCCAGCAGCGCCATGAAGCGGCGTGAGAACGCCCACCAGCCGCTGCCGGAGGAACTGGCGGTGTCCATGGACGACCAGCGGATCTACGGGCCGCACGTCTACTCCCTGGGCCTGGCGGAGGCCATCGACCGCAAGCTGCTCGCGCCGTTCGAGATCGTCGTCCTGGAACTGCGCGACCCGCTCGGCGACCGGAAGGCCGCCGAGCAGCAGGGCGTGCCGTGGGGTCCGGGCGTCGGCGAGGCCGAGGACGGGAGCGAGGACGAGGTGCCGGTGGAGCGGATCGCGGCCATCCAGGCCGGCCTGCTCAAGACGGTGGTCGAGCGGGGGCTGGAGCGGTGCATCACGTTCCACAGCCGCACGATCGAGGTCCGCTATTTCTCGGAGACGCTGAACCAGACGGCCGAGAAGCTGCACTTCGAGAACCCGCAGAAATACCCGCCTGAGGTCTGGGCGCAGTGGCTTTCCGGCGAGCATGACATCGACTACAGGAAGGAGCTCATCGGAGACTTCGGAAAGGGCGAGGAGGACGACGGCCTCAGGCACCGGATCTTCAGCAACTGCAAAGTCCTGGGCGAGGGTGTCGACATGCCGAATGCGGATTCTGTTCTTCTGCAGGGCAGGGGCAGCATGGTGGATATCGTCCAGGCCATCGGCCGGGCCCTGCGCATGCAGCCCGGAGAGGGAAAGACCGCCAGCCTGATCGTACCGGTTTTCCTAAGGGCCGGTGAGCAGCCCGGGGAAATTCTGGAGTCGGACAGCTATGGTCCGCTGATCAAGATTCTGACTGCCTTGCGCTCTCACGACGCCAAGGTGGTGGAGGCCCTGGCGGTGCCGCAGAAGTCGGGCAAGCGGACGACCGGGCGCGGCGCTGAGGCTGCTGTTGGGCCTGGTGAGAGCATGGTTGGTGCGGGTGGGTCGGGGGCGTTCACGTTGCCGGTGCGGTTCCAGGCGCCGGTGGATGAGAACGTGCTGGCGCTGTTCATCGCGTCGCGGGTGCTGGTCGGTGAGACGCAGTTGTGGCGTGAGGGTATTGGTCATGCGCGGCGCTGGTTTGAGGAGACCGGCGGGCTTGATGTTCCTTATTCGGCGCTTGTCGGGGAGATGGGGAATTTCCCGCTCGGAAAGTGGCTTTCGGATCGTCGCGGTGAGAATGCGAATGGTGAGCTGGCGTCATATCGGGTGGAGATGCTGGACGCGCTCGGGATGATCTGGTCCGTGAGCGATGCGCGGTTCGAGGCCGGGTTGGACTGGGCGCGGGTGTGGGCGAAGGGTCATGGCGGGTCGCTGGCGGCGCCGGCGCGGGCCTCGGTCGGCGGGTACGCGATCGGGACGTGGCTCTCGGAGCTGCGGGCCGCGGCGCAGGTGCCGGCGGGCGAGCAGGGGGCGCTGGCGCCGGAGCGGCGGCGGGCGCTGGAGGAGATCGACCCGTGGTGGTGCCCGACTTGGCCGATCACCTGGCAGCGCGCCTACGCCACCGCCCGGCAGTGGTGGCTCGACTCCGACGGCCTGGTCGACTGGACCGTGCTGCCGGTGGACACCGTGTTCGAGGGTGAGCAGCTCGGGCGATGGGTGCGGGCGCAGCGGGCCGACTGGCCGGGGCTGAAAGCCGATCAGCGGGACCTGCTGACGGCGATCGGCATCGAGCCGGACGCCGATCTGGTGGCCGCGAAGGCCGCCGCCGAGGCGAAGCCGAAGGTGTCCCGCGGCGACAGGTTCGCCCAGGGCCTGGCCGCGCTCGCCCAGTTCGTCGAGCGGGAGCGGCATCCCCGGGTGCCCCGCCCGCACAAGGAGCCGATGGAGGCCGTGGAGGCGGGTCCTGGGGGTGAGGAGCAGGTGGTGGTGTCGCACTTCGCGCTGGGCACCTGGCTCAACAACCAGAAGGCCCGCCGGACGAAGCTGACCGCGGGCCAGCTCGCGCAACTCGCCGAGCACGGCGTCGAGTGGGCGTGACCGGTGTCGGACGCAATCCGATTGCTGGTGGTCGGCATCGCGCCGGCCACCGGCAACCGCCGTGCGGGGCGCGCCGTCTTCCTGCTCGGCGGGGGGCGCGGGGCCCGGGACTGCGGGGCCATGGGGTACGGTCACGGTTTCACGTCCGCTCAGTTCCGGTGACGGTCCGTCCGGATCGCCACCGGGAGAGCGGTGGGTCCCACCCGAACCGTGTACAACCCCTAGGGAGCTTCCTCGTGCACCAACTCCTGCGCCGGAGCCTTCCGGCCCTCGCCGCCCTCGGCATAGCCGTCGGCGCTCCGCTGCTCACCGCCGGCACCGCGCAGGCGCAGGCCGAGCACGGGTGCGGCGCCGTCGGCGTCCAGTTCTCCGTCGACGGCGGCGAGGGCTGGATCTCCGACGGCCGGATGTCCGAGCCGCATGGCGTCATCCAGGTCCGCCTGGTCGGCGACGTCGTGGACGGCTGCGACTACCGGGTCTCGCTGGCCTCCTACGACACCGAGGGGCCGACCTGGGCCACCTCGGGCAAGCAGACCTTCCTCGGCTGGGCGACCACCACGCTGCGCAGCGGAAACCGCCAGGCGACCCTGGACGTCTCCGCCCACCTGCCGAAGTGCTACGGCCAGATCGACCTGTACAACGGCGACAAGAAGTTCGACGGCGTCGCCAACCCCGCGCCGAGGTACCCGGACGGCGTCTTCCCGGACAACCTGATCTCGGCCTGGAACGGCGGCAAGGCCTGCACGCCGACCCCGACTGGCACGCCGACCGTCCCGGTGCCGACCTCCTCGGCGTCGCCCACGTCCACCGCGGCCCCGCACCCGACCGGGACGCCCACCGCCACGACGACGCCTTCGGCCACCGCCTCGCCCTCCACCACTGCCAAGCCGTCGGCGCCGGCCACCACCGGGACGCCGTCCAGCGGCACCCCGTCGACCGCCCCGGCGGACACGACCGGCCCGGTCGGCAAGCCGACCGCCAGTCCGGTCTCGACCACGCCGGCCAGCACCCTGGCCAGCACGGGTGGCAACAGCAGCCAGATGATCGTCTACGGCGCTGGTGGGGCCGCGCTGCTCGCCGTCGGCGGGGGCGCGCTGGTGATCGCCCGCCGTCGGGGCGCCCGCCGCTGACGCGGCACCGCTGAGGTACCCAGGACGCCCGCGGTCCCCGGACCGCGGGCGTCCGTCGTCCGTTCACGGTCCGGAACCGGCGCCGGTACCCCGTCTGCGTCGTACCGAGCTCGCGGCGGCGGGCCACGTTGGAGGAGATCGACCCGTGGTGTGCCCGGCCTGGCCGATCACCTGGCAGCGCGCCTACGCCACCGCCGGCCGTGGGCAACGCGGCCGGCACTGCGTCCCTGGAAGGCTGGTTCGGGGTGACGGCCGCGCCGGTGATGGCGTTCCTCGCGCAGTCGATGAACCACGTCACCCACGCACGATGACGCCGGACCGACCGCCACCGCGAACCTCCTTTGAGGTGGCGCCGGTGTTCGGAAATGGGCTACGGCTGGTATTGGAAGGTGGCGCCGTTGCTGGTGCCGCCCGGGCAGTGGACGGTGACGGTGGCCGGGCCGACGGCATGAGCTGGTGAGGTGGCCACGACCATGGTGTCGGAGACGGCGGCGAAGGACGCCGGGGCGGTGCCGAAGAACGCAGCGTCGGTGTAGGTGAGGTTGCTTCCCCTGATCAGGACGTCGTCTCCGCCGGATACCGAACCCTGGGCGGGGCTGATGGAGGTGATGACCGGTGGTGCGACGTAGATGTAGTAGGCGTTGCCCAGCCCGATGGTGCTGGTGCCGCCTGGTGTGGTGGCCGTGACCAGGACGGTCCCCGTGCCGGCGGGCGCGGTGACCGTGATCTGACTGTCGGAGATCACGGTGGTGTTGGTGGCCGCGGCGGAGCCGAAGTGCACGGCGCTGGTGAGAGCCAGGCCGGAGCCGAAGAGGGTGACGGTGTTCCCGCCGCCACTCGGACCCGTGGTCGGAATCAGGCCGGTGACGTCCGGGGCCGCGACGTAGATGTAGGGCAGTGGGTTGCTGGTGCCCGCGCTCGTCGTGACGGTGACGTTGACCGACTGCGCGGCTCCCGCGGGTGCCGTGACCGTGATCTGGGTGCCGGTGTTGGCGGTGATCGTGGCGGCGTGGGTGCCGAACAGCACCGAGGTCGCGCCCGACAGGTTGGTGCCGGAGATGGTGACGGTGTTCCCGCCGCTGGTCGGTCCCTGGTTCGGGGTCAGGCCGGTGATCACGGGTGCGTTGACGTAGGTGTACGTCACGCTGTTGCTGGTGCCCGCCGAGGTGGTGACGGTGACGGGGACGGAACCGGTGCCCGCGGGCGCCGTCGCCGTGATCTGGGCATCGCCGACGACCGTGAACAGTGCCGGGGTGCTGCCGAAGTGCACCGACGTCGCGCCGGTGAATCCGGCGCCGTTGATCGTCACCGTGTTGCCGCCGCCCGTTGGCCCGGAGGCCGGGCTCACCGCAGTGATCGCGGGTGGGGCGGTGTAGGTGAAGGCGACGTTGTTGCTGGTGCCCGCCGGTGTGGTGACCGTGACCTGGATTGTTCCGGAGCCCGCGGGAGTCGTGGCCTGGATCTGCGCATCGCTCTGCACCGCGAACGTCGCCGAGGCGGTTCCGAAATGCACGGACGACGCGCCGGTGAACCCCGAGCCGCTGATGAGCACCGAGGTCCCGGCCGTACCCGAGGCCGGGCTCAGAGCGGTGATCACCGGCACGGCACCGTAGGTGTAGATGACGCCGTTGCTCGTGCCGAGCGGCGTGGTGACGGTGACGGCGGCCGAACCGGTGCCCGCAGGAGCGATGGTGGTGATCTGGCTGTCGCTGACCAGTGTGAAGAATGGCACCGGCACGGTCCCGAACTTCACCGAGGTCGCGCCGGTGAGGCCGCTGCCGCTGATCGTGACGGCGGTACCACCTGCGGCTGGCCCGTGGTTGGGGTTGATACCGCTGATGACCGGAGCCATCGGTGCTCCTTTGCATGGCTGACGAGGATGCCCTGGCCGCCGTAGGCGGGCCAGGGCGCGGCGGGTCCGCGGTCGCGGACCGTCTGGTCCGCGCCCACGGCCGCGGGGACGGGGCGACCGTGCAGCCCGCTGCGCAGTGCCCGGACCTGCCCGAGGCCTAGACGACGACGAATTGGTCTGCGACGACGGCCGTGCTGGTACCGCCGGGGTTGCTGATCTGGATGTCGTAGGTGCCCGCGGCCAGGGTGCCGGGCACGTCGAGGGTCAGACTGCCCACAGCGGTGACGCTGACGTTGTCGGCCGGCACGGACGCGCCACCGCCGACCGGGGTGAACGTCACGGAGCTTACGTCGACGAAGCAGGTGCCGGCGACGATGACCCCGGTGGTGCCCGCCGACCCCGTGCCGGGCGTCACGCCGGTGACCGTCGGCAGCTTGTAGTAGGTGAACTGACCGACCGCCCCGATCGGGGAGCTGGTGCCGCCGGCGTTGCTGACGAGGCAGTCCGTCGCGTCGGTGCAGCCGGTGAAGGCGCCGTGACCCGGAGGGGTGACGGTCAGGTGGCCGTCCGACAGGACGGTGGGGACGGCGGTGCCGACCGTGCCGAAGGCCACCGAGGTCGCGGTCGAGAAACCGGTGCCGAAGACGTCGATGGCGCCGGGCGCGGCGGGGCCGGTGCTGGGGGTCAGCGCCGTGACCGTCGGGGCGGCGACGTAGAAGAAGGCGCTGCTGTTGCTGTTGACCCCGGAGACGGTCGCGATGACGTTGGCCTGACCGCTGCACCCCGACGGGATGGTGAAGGTGACGGAGGTGCTGCTGGCCGTGGTCGGCGTGACCGTCTTGGTGCCGATGTTCACCCTGGTCGTGCTCAGGCTCCCCAGACCGGTGCCGGTGATGGTCATCGTCTGGCCCGAGTGGCCCGAGGTCGGCGAGATGGAGCTGATAACGGGTGCCATGACTGATCTCCTTCGCTGTTTGCTGATCGGTTGGGTGCCACAGCGCCTGGGGAGGTGAGCCCGGCGATGTAGTGCCTTCGCCGTCAACCTGCGGCTCTGTGGTCGAGTTGGGCGCCGCGAGTCGCCCCCGGCCTCAGCAGGGCGCGGTCAGGGGCGGGGTGGCGGCGCAGTTGTCCGGGGTGTTGCCGGCGACGTTGGTGACGGGCAGCGTGACGGAGCCGGCGTTCTTGTAGATGCCGCCGCCCTCGACCGTGGCGGTGTTGCCGGTGACGCTGCTGGCAGTCATCGTCAGTGCGGTGTCGGTGTAGATGCCGCCGCCGAACGAGGCGCGGCTGTCGTTGACACCCCCGCCGGTCACGGCGACCGACCCACCGAGGTTGGCGATGCCGCCGCCCACCCCGAAACCGGCGTCACCGTTACTGATGGCGACCGCGGTCAAGCCGAGCTGACCGTTGTCGGCGGGCAGATGCGAAGGCCCGTCCACCTCGATGATGCGAAACGCGGGCGCACCCGGCGCACGGGAGATCTCGGTGGCAAGCCCGGTCATGGTGATCGGCGTGGTGATGTTCGGCAGCCCCGTCGGTCCAGCGCCCCCCGAACTGTGGACGCTGGTGAGGGTGTAGGTGCAAAACGGTGCCAGGATCAGGCCCCCGCCTCCGGCGGCGTTGGCCTCATTGAGGGCGCTCACCAACGCGGCTTCACTGCACGGCACGATCACCGCCAGCGCCGCACGCGGGGTCTGCGCGTGGGCCGCCGGGGCGGTGAACACGAGCGCACCGACAGCACCGATCCCAAACAGCGCTCGAAGCATCGTGATGGCTCGCAAGAACGCCTCCTCGGACGTATGAGCCACCCTCGTCAGCCAGTGCACCGAACGAGCACCCCGGCCAACGGCCTCCTCCGATGGGCGCCCTCGCGGACGAGCGGCAGGCACCCACACCACCAACACGCATGGGCGACCGTCCCCAAACGGAGGGGATGGGCAGCCCACCTGATCGGACGCTACGAGTAAGCCATCCGAGCTACCACACAGACAAGAGAGTTGACGATAGTTCGCCCATCCGGCGGAACACATCGCCGGTGTCGTTACGGGCGGTACGGACAAGGGGTGAGACACCCACGCGGGAGGCAGTTCAGGAACGCTGGGCTGTCCGAGTGACTAACCGTCAATGCTATTGCTTCATATCCATCCTGTCAGCGTAATGGTGACGTCTGAACCGGCGGGCCGCCCATCCCGTGCCGGGGAGCTCAGCCGGCGGCCGATCCGTTGTTCCAGCCCCCTCCCGGGCGTCCGGGGCTGATCCACTCCAGCCGTCCTGGCGCCAGCTCACCGGTACTCGCCGCAGCCCCTGGCCCAGACGCGTCGGTGTCCACAGCCGCGTGCCTCTCGGCCCGCCCTACGGCCGTTGACCGGCCGTGCCGCACGACCGCTCGGAGGGGTGACTGGACAGCCGACAGGACCGGGCCGGGCGGCGCGGCTGAAGGCCCGCCCGGCCGCCTTCACCTCACACAGGAGACGAATCGTGAACACAACTGTGCAGGCGGCGTCGTTGGCGCCGAGCCTCACGCTGCCCTGGCCGCTACCGCCCGTGCTGTTCGTGGACAGCCCCAACGCGGGGCCCGCGGCCGGCGGCAACATCGTCGCCCTCACCGGGCTGGGCCTCAACGCCGCCACCCAGGTCCACTTCGGATCGGCTCCGGCCACCATCGTGGCCGGTGACGTCCTCGGCTTCAGTCTCGTCGTCGCGGCCCCGCCCGGAAGCGGCACGGTGGCGGTGACCGTCACCACCCCGAACGGCACCAGCAACCCCGTGGCCTACACCTACCTGGTGGTTTCGCCGCCGTCCACGCCCAACCCCACGGCCATCACGCCCGTCTCCGGTCTGGTCGCCGACGGTACCCCGTTCATCATCACCGGTACCGGGCTCGACGGGGCGAGCGTGACCTTCGGCGGCGCCGTGGCCACCGTGCTGGCCAGCGCCTCGAACGTGATCGCGGGCCTGATCCCGGCGCACGCCGCGGGCAACGTCCCCGTGGTGGTGACCACCCCCGGTGGATCGGCGATCGTCCCGGGCGGCTTCACCTACCTCGCGCCCCCGCCGCCGGTCGTCACCACGCCCATCACTCCGGTGATCAGTATCCCGGCGGGTGGTGGCGTGTTCACCATCATCGGCACCGGCCTGACGGGTGCGGCCGTGACCTTCGGGGCGATCCCGGCGACGGTGACCAGCAACACCGGTAACGTCATCACCGGCATCATCCCGGCCGGTACCCCGGCCACCACCGTGCCCGTCACCGTGACCACTCCCGGGGGGACGGCGCCCGCCGGAACCATGACCTACACCGCCTGATCGACCCGGTGGCGCTGCCAGCCTTCGGATGTCACTCCGAGGGCTGGCGGCTGCTTCGGTGAGTTCGGGTCAGCGGTACTCACCGGTCATCTCCAGAGTGCGAGCTCGGACGGGCTGTCAGTTCCACAGGTCGGTCTGGTGCGCCTTGGGGCCGTGCTGCTGAAGTCGGTCGAGGTGGACCGTCAGGCCGGTGGAGGCTGGCCGCGATGTGGCCGGTGCGCCGTCCGCACCGATCGGTCGGTGCCGCTCGGAGCAGGGCCGCGCCTCCCGTCGAGGTGGCGGGAGGCGGGGTGGCCCGGCGGGTCCTGTCAGGGAGTGACGACCCCGATCTGGCTCGCGGTGCTCTCGGTGAACCAGAGGTTGCCGTCGGATCCGGTGGCGATCTCCAGCGGGCTCGAGCCGGAGGTCGGGATCGACAGTTCGCTGATCGTTCCCGAGGTCGTGATCTGGCCGATGTCGTTGCCGACGTTCTCGGTGAACCACAGAGCGCCGTCCGGCCCGGTGGTGATGCCCCACGGGAACGGGAAGAAGGCGGTATCCGTGAGGTCGTAGCCGGTGAACACGCCCGCGGTGGTGACCTGTCCGATCTGCGTTGCTCCGGCGTCCGTGAACCAGAGGTCGCCGTCCGGTCCCGCGGTGATGCCGATGGGCAGCGAGAACAGTGAGGGGACCGCGTACTCGGTGACCGTGCCACCGGTGGTGATCTGGCCGATGCTTCCGGACAGCACTTCGGTGAACCACAGGGCGCCGTCCGGCCCGGCCGTGATGCTCAGCGGGAAGGCGCCGGAGGTCGGCAGCGCGTACTCGGTGACCGTGCCGCCGGTGGTGATCTGGCCGATGTTGTCGGCGCCCGGCTCCGCGAACCAGAGGTTGCCGTCCGATCCGACCGTGATGCCCCACGGGTAGGCGCCGGAGGTCGGCAGCGCGTACTCGGTGAAGGTGCCGTCGGTGGTGATCCGGCCGATCTTGTCGACGTTCGACTCGGTGAACCACAGGGCGCCGTCCGGCCCGGTGACGATCCCGGCCGGGCCCGCGTTGGTGGTGGGCACCGAGTACTCGGTGAACGTGCCGCCCGTGGTGACGCGCCCGATCGCGTTGGCGGAGTTCTCGGTGAACCACAGGGCGCTGTCCGGCCCTGCGGTGATGCCGACCGGGGCCGCGTCGGCGGTGGGTGTCGCCAGTTCGCTGATCGTGGGGGTCAGCAGGGTCGGTGACATCCTCGGTCGGGGGTGTTTGCCCCGGAGGCAGGCCACGAGCCCCGCCGGCCCCCGGTACCGCACGCAGGACTTCACCCACGGGCGCAGGGACCCGGGAGGGCGGTGCTGGGAGTCACCGAGGGCGACGGTGCCGGGCGCTGCGACAACGGCCGTCAGAACGAGGACGACGAGCGCACGGGAAAGCCGCCTGAGACGGCCGGGACGGCGGGACATGAGACACCTTTCCGAAGGACACAGCGGGAGCCGGAGCGCCGAACCTGTGCACCGGCGGTCTCCTTGCCCCGGACCGTGATCGACAAGCACAGCGTGACGGCCGAACGGCCAGGGCGACGGGAGCCGTCCGACCACAGGCTGCACGATCGCTCCCTACACGCACGAGAGCGTGAAACGCGGCTCGCGAAGCGCACCAGGTTGCGACGCGCCAGCTCACGCCTTGCCCTCACGCGGACCGCGCAAGGACAGGGACATAGGCCGGTGGCATGCTTCCGTACGCCCACCCGGCTTCGCTGTCCCCAGCGCGGGTCACAGCGACCGGGCCGAGCGCAGCACGGGGTGCGACACGCTGCCCCGCGGACCCGGATCGCGGCCCGTCTGGCCGCCGCCCACCGCCGCAGTCACCCCGGCATCGACGTCCGCATCCGCGACACCGACCTGACCGACCCGGCCTGCGGACTGCGCGCCGACGGGTCGACATCGCACTGTCCCGGGCGCCGTTCGACGAGAGGGCCCCGACCGTGCGGGCGATCCTCCAGGGCCCATACGTCCCAGGGTGCAACCGGTCCGGTCGAAAGCGGGCCCCGACTTCGGCCGGTCGGCCGACACCGGCGGCCGGCCCTCACGGCACGGGGTGGCCCGCCATTCGCTCCCGCCATTCGCTCCGGCCGGTGCTGCGTCGGGGCCTGGCCCGGTCGGCCGTGGCCGAGGGCCTCCCGCACGCACTCGATGAACAAGGCCAGTTCGCCGCCGGGCAGGATGTCGCGCCAGCATCAGCACGGTGTACCAGGCCTCGTGGAAGCCGTCGCCGTGGTCGTCCAGGTCGCCGATCGAGCGGGTGAGGGCCCTGTCGAAGTACCGGACGAAGCCGCCCAGGCCGCCGCCCAGCGGCCCGTCTCTGCTCTCCTCCTCCATGGCGAGCCCGTCGAGGACCGCCCCCGCGTAGGTATCAAGCAGCGGCTCGGGCAGGATGTCGGCCATCGCGCACGCGGCCGTGACCGCCAGGCGGTACCGGGCGGGCCAGGTCAGGCGTACGTCGAAGCGCTCGGCCACGCACCCAGCGAGACGAAGCGGAAGTGAGTGGTGTCCACGCCGTCAGGAGGCCACGTCGCCGGCGGTCTCGCGCACTCGACCCGCTGACGGGGCGGCAAGTCGTCCAGTCGCACTTCGGACCGGGTACTCGGCGATCGAGTCGATCAGCGAGCGCTTCACCACCACCGTGCGGCCGATGCCGTCCGCGAAGGTCCGGCATCCCGGGTGCACGACCGGACGGACGCAGCCGGCGAAGGCGGGCAGGACGTCGAGGACGTGGCAGAGGCTGCGGATGACGAAGCGGGCGGGGCCGCGGGCTCCGGTGTCCTCGTCGACCGTGACAAGGCCCACCAGGCGCTGGCCGATCGTCTTCCGCCGCCCCGGCCGCGGCGCTCGCACCAGGGCGCGAACAGCCCGGCGGCAGCAGTGTCTCGACCACTTCCAGCGCGAGCGGGCACAGGGAGGAGGGGAGGTCCGGCGGGCCGACGACGCACCGCGGCAGCGCGTGGGCGGCGCGTGCCCGCGCGTCCTCCCAGGGAGCGGCCGACTCGCTCACCCGCGCCTGCCCGGCGTGCCGGGGACGGGCACCGACGAGGCGGGGGCGGTCCACCTGGGACATCCGGCCTCGTGCCGGTGGATCATGAAGACGGTACCGCCGAGGCCGATGGTGCGTTCGCTGCGCACCCGGCAGCAGCCCGCGCCGGGCGGACGGGACGGGGCCGGTGTCGCGGGGTTCGGCTGGGCGGGAACGACGTGGGCGCGCTGCTGATCGAGTGCGGCCGGTGGGGTGCCCGGAAACGTGGCGCGTGAGTGGCGCCGGCTGCGGCGGGGTCCTCGATACGTCATGGCGGACAGCATGCCGCCCGCGGTGGCGGCCGTGCGGGCTTCGACACGAAAGCCGTGTCCCGACCGCGCACGGTCGGGCCGTCGAGGCGCGGCCCGCACCCGCGCGCCAGGCCGGGCCGCTCACCCCGGTTCAACGACCGGACGCGTCCCGAGACACGACAACGGCGGCGACGGCGTGGGCGGGCAGCCGGACGCCGACCCGGCGACGCGGGCGCGACCGGACAAGACGGCGAGGAGCGCCCGTCCGGGTCGGGACGGACCCGCCCGGGACGGCCGACGGCCGGGAGCGCGGCGGGACGGTGTCGGGGCCGGGCTCCAGGAACGCTTCGAGGCGGGCAGCGGCCGCGGGCCGCGGCACCGCGTGACAGGGCCGGCCGGGGCAGGCACCGGAGCGGTAGGGGGAGCCCCGCCTCTCCTGCAGCGGCTGCCGGATGATTCGGCGATGCCCAGGGTGTTGTGGAAGATTGCACTGGTGAGCGGGGCGTTGGACCTCATCGCCCCGGGCGCGATACAGGGGCCCGCATTGCGGCAGGCCCCTGACCGGGTCCTCAGTGCGCGGATGGCTTCCGCGCTACTTGGTGTAGAGGGTCCACATCTGGTGCGGCTGGCCGTCCCACTCGTTGAGGGTCACCGCCGTGTCCAGCCCGTTCGCCTGCAGGACCTCGTTCAGGTTCTTCGCGCTGGCGATGGTGGTGTGCTCCTGAGCCAGGTTGACGATCCACCGCTGCGCCAGGGAGGTGGGGTCGCACGTGTCCTGGAGCACGGGGCTGCGGCTGCCGGCGTCCGCGAGGCACAGACCGTACTGCCCGCCCTGGAGCGTGTAGATGCCGGTCCCTTCCGGCGTCTCGCCGACCAGCGTGAAAGTCCAGTTCTGGAAGGCGAGCGACGAGTCGCGGGTCAGGACCTGCGTCGCCTGGAACTCGTCGAGGTTGGTGTTGTCGCTCTCGACCTGGACGGACTTGGTGAACTGCGAGGGAGGTTGAGCCACGGCCGTACCACTGCCGCCGAGGACGGCCGCACCCGAGAGGGCGGCCGTCGCGACAGTGACAGCGGCTTTCTTTCCCATGTTCACTGATCGTTCTCCTTGCTCTGCTCTTCACGAACATTCAGGGGAATGCCAGGAGGATCCGGCTGGCAGCGGGAATCCGTCAATAAGGTTCGCCAACAACCCATCAATTGTCAATCCATAATTGGTGAATCGCTAGAAATCCTTAAATACGCCTAGATTCCCATGGGGTGATTACGGAAGACGTGGGCCGGCGTCAGCGGACGGGGCTGCAGGGCGGGGGGTGCGGTTCCGCCGCGCACGAACGCGACCACGATCTCGTTCACTGCCATCGCACGCGGCGCACCCGAACGGCCGGCGCCCGGGCCACGGAGCACGCGGCGGCCGGGGGCGGCACAACTGGGCGCGGGCGCGGGCGTGGGCGAAGGAGCGTGGCGGGCCCCTTGCGGCGCCCGCCACGGCGCCGGCCGGACTTGTCACCCGGACCGGCGGCCTGAGGCACCACGTTCAGGTCGTGCCTCTCGAACAGGCCGTTCCGAGTCGAACGCGGATCCAGTCTTGGCAGTCATCCGATGAGGCGAAATACTCCGATCAGATCTGCCGTATCCTGATTGTTCTTGCAAAGTTGAATTCGCCTGGCGTTTCCGCTGGCCATCGGGGGTCATGCCTGATTGGCTCGGTAGAAGCCAAGAAGTCGACCCCTCCCGTTCACGCACCTCACCTGAACGAATTCGACGCAAAGATCGCTATCGGATACTAAGAGCGACATTCCCGGATGCCTGGGCCCGTCCGACGATACGTTCCGGCCGCCGGTCGTGGCAGGCGCACCAATCCTTACAGTTGACTCACAGTCAACTACGATCGGTGATCTTGTTTGACTGACGTCACGTCTGGTGCCGATCGTCTTCCAGCGCTACGGGCGGCGCCGCCGGCGCGGCGCGGTCGGAAGCGGTCCGCCCGGCTTTCCGGCGGTTCGCGGTCCTGGCCGCTCGGCGCCGGGGACGAGCGGGCGCAGGCGGCAGGCCGGCATCCGGACGGGGTCGGCGCCCACCGCGGCGGCCCGCATGTAGTCGGCGCGGGCCTGGGCCTGGCGGGCCCGGCCGGTGATGCCCGGCACGTCGAGCGGTACGGGCAGGACGAGCTCGGCCCAGACCACTTTCCCGGTGCCGGTGGACGTGCTCCCCCACCGCTCGCTCAGGGCCCGCACCATCAGCAGGCCCCGCCCACCCTCGGCCTGCCCGTCGCCGAAGCCGTCCGGACCGACGCTCGGCAGCGCGACGCCCTGGTCCTCGACGTCGACCCGCACCCGGCCGCCGTCCGACGCCAGGGAAAGGAGGACACGGACCCGCGCGGGACCCGCGTGCCGGCAGGCGTTGGAGAGCAGTTCGCCGACGACGACGGCCAGATCGTCCAGCACACCGTCCCCGACGCCCCAACCGGCAGCAGCGGAACGGATCGCCCGCCGCGCCGGCGGGATACAGGCCGCGCGCTCGGCGGGGTCGGGATCGGTCGCGGAGACGACCAAGCGGTACACCGCGCCGGGCCGCTCCCCCGGCCGCCCGGCGCTCACCGGGCGCCGTCCCGGTCGTGGCGGGTTCGAGCAGCGCTGCCGGTGGTCACCAGGGTGACGCCGAGGGCGGCCAGCACGTCGCTCGCGCGCACCCAGTCGCGCACGGTGGGACCGATCATCGGCCGGCCGATCGTGACGACCGCGCCGATCACACCGGCGGCGGCCAACTCGGCGACGTGCCGCCAGCCGGGCCGGTCGTCGAGCGGGAGCCCGTCGTCGGCATCGGTGACCATTGTGGCGAGCGTCCAGCCGTCCGCCGCCGCTCGGCGCTCGCACCAGGCTGCGAACAGCCCCGCGGAAGCGGGGACCAAGTCGGCGCAGACGTAGCCGACCGCTGCGGCCGGCCGGACCGGCACCAACGGCGGCGGGCCGGGGCGGTGCGCTGCGCTCGTCACGGGCTGCTCCCTGCCGATGCCGGAGGACGCGGCCCCGCACCCGGCACGGGGGGGGAGCCGGGCGCGGGGCCGCGATCGGGACCGCCGGCGGTGGTGGGAGCGGGTGCCCGGTCCTGCCACCGCGGGCGACGGATCGACGGTAGGGAGCAGCCGAACCCGACTACAACGTGTTTGCACGCGTTTGCAGACTTTCAGCCGAGGGAGTCGATCGCCCGGGAGATTAGGGTCCGCGCCTGCGCGCCGTACACGGCGAAGTCCTTCAGCCGGTCGAACGCCTGGGCGTAGAGCGCGAGCTCGCTGGGGGCGGTGACGGTCACCTGGGCGGACAGCAGTTCCACGCCGGCCTCCGCGTCGTCGAAGACGTTGAACGTCTCCACCGGCCACATGGTGCGCTGCGCGGTGAACGGGATGACGCCCAGCGAGACGGCCGGCAGCGCCATGGCGGTGAGCAGGTACTCCAGTTGCTCGGCCATCGTCTCGACGGTGCCGAGGCGGTAGTAGAGGACGGACTCCTCCATCAGGATCGCGAAGCGGTGGTTGCCGGTGCGGATGACGCGGGAGCGGGCAAGGCGGGCCTTGACTGCGTCGGCGACGTCGTTGGGGGTGCGGCGGAAGTCCGCGACGGTGGCGAGCAGGGCGGTGGCGTAGGCCTCGGTCTGCAGGAGGCCGGGCACGACGCGGGAGGAGTAGGAGCGGAAGTGCCGGGTGCGCTCGTAGAGGGGGACGGCGGACTCCTGCAGCCGGCGCAGGCCGGTGCGGGTGAGTCGGCGCCACTCGACGTACATGGAGTCGACGGCGCGGTTGGCGGCGATCAGGTCCTCGGCCTGGCCGCCGGCGTCGCAGGCCTGGCACCATGCGCGGATGTCCGCGTCGGAGGGTGCGGTCTTGGCGTGGATGATGCGGGAGGTCTTGGCGCCGTTCCAGCCGCACCGGGCGGCCAGCTCCTGCCCCGTCAGGCCGGCGTCCAGCATGATCTCGCGCAGCCGCGCGGCGAGCGCGAGGCGGGCTTCCTGGGCGCTGGAGGACGGGGAGGTGGACATGGAGCCGGTCGCCTGGCCGGGGTTCAGACGGTGTACTGCTCATGTGGGACGGCGCGCTCCCAGACGGCTTCGAACGCGTCCGCGCAGAGCTTCGCCACCGCAGGGTCCTCGCACATCTCCGGCCCGGCGGAGGCCCCGTCGCCGGTGAAGTGGTTGAACCGGACGATGCGGCCGTCGAAGAGCCAGAAGTCGTTGCCGGGCAGCGCGAGGTCGGAGGCCCGGCGGCGCGGGAGCCAGCGCACCTGCTCGCCGGCCGCGAGGTTGACCACGGTCCCGGCGTGCTCGTAGCGGATGTACGCGGTGACCGGCTCGGAGACGATCCGGGCACGGCGCACCACGACGCCGCGAGCGACGGCGGCCCGGATCATCGACACCCAGCCGGACCAGCCCTCGCCTTCCGGGTCGAGGTCCGGGTGCACGCCGGTCCTTTGGAACTCCTCGAACTCCGCGGCCTCGCCGGCGATGCCGTAGGAGTCGCGCATCTCCAGGTGCACCGCGCAGTGCCGGGCGTCGGCCAGCAGCTCAGAGAAGGCCGTCACGTTCGGCATCGTCGAGCGCCTTCCTGATGATCGCCGCCATGCGCAGCGGGATGCGGGTCACGTTCTCGTGGTCGGGGACGCCGAGTGCGTGGCCGTGTACCCACTCGGTGGTGCCGATCTCCGTCAGGAGCTCGTCGCCGGGCTTGAAGCCCTGGAAGACGAGCTCCCTCTTGGCGTCGTCCACCCACACCATCGGGCTCTCGTCCTTGCCGGTGTTGGGGTCGACCCCGCCGAACCGTAGCGCCATAATGCCCTCCCGTGCCAAGTCGGTTGCGCAGCCTTGCACGACGCTCCACCCATGGGTGACGTGACGTCAAGAGCACTCGGGTGCTGGCCGGCCGGCACGGGCCGCAAGAGCGGTCAGCTGGATCTCGTCCCCCGTGGGAGATGCTGGGCGGCGGGGTGGAGTGGGATGAGTCGCCGAAGGCCGGGGCGGTCCGGGAGGTGAAGGAGGAGCTGGGCCTGTCCGTCGTGGTGGGCCGGCTGCTGGGGATGGACTGGGTGGGGCCGCGGCCGGACCGCAGCGGGCATCGTCGCCGTCTTCGACGGCGGGGTGCTGACGGACGAGCAGGTGGCCAGGATCCGGCTCCAGGCCGAGGAGCTGCGGCGGACCGAGGGCATCACGCCGCACCGCGCAGGACGGCGCACGGCCAGGGAACTCCGCTGCCCTGCTCGAGATGAGCTGACGCTGCAGAGCTCAGTGCGACGCGCTGGCGGCCTCCTTGACGCGGTCGACGAACATGTGGGCCCATCCGATCGCGTTGCCCGACGTGGCGGTTCCCGTCGCCAAGACCTCCACGACGATGGAGTCCAGGCGCACCTTCACCGTTGTCAGCCCGTAGGACTCGTAGATGAGCGTCTGGTCCCCCAGGTTGGGGGACGTGTACGTCTGCCGCTGCATACAGGTGTTTTCGGCGGCGTCGAGCTCGATGGCCTTGATCGCCTCCTGTGCGGACGGCTCGCCGTTGTCGGTGCTGTTGTAGTAGTAGATCCAGAACTCTGCCCCGTCCGGCCCGTTGCCCCAGGTCTGGCCCGCGCCATGGCTGGAGTTCCCGGACTTCAGGCCCTGGAACGTGCGGCACGCAGGGGTGTCCTTGTGCAAGGCGGTGTTGAAGTCCTTGTTGAGCTGGTCGCCGCCGGTCCACACCAGTCCGTTGCGCTGCCATCCGGACGGCAGGTCCTGGGCGCCCAGGACTACCTGGTCGAAGGAGGGGATGGCCGGGTGCGCGGCGGAGGACGTGGAGTGGGCCTTGGTATCGGGTTGCAGAGCGGCGCCGGCAAGGTGCGCGCCGCCGTAGATGGCCAGCGCCAGGAGGGCGGCCAGCACCAGCGCGATCACCAGGAGAGGGCCGGCGCCTTGCTTGCGGATGAAGGTCTGCACGGTCTGGCTTCCGAGCGCCAGGTTGCTGTTCTTCATCCGCGGGTTGCCGCTGATCACGATGCTGTCCCGGGTGCCGGACGGCGCTTGGGCGGGCGGCGCCGAGGCCGGCGAGGCCCGGCGCGCAGTCCACCGCTGGAGCAGCTCGGCCCTGAACTCGGGATCCTCCGCCAGCAGCCTGGCCACGGCCGACTCCAGTGCCGCCCTGGATTCTTCGTCCGGCCGTGTCTCGGCCAACTCCACCTCTGCCGCTGCCGACGACCTGCGCAGGCGACCGCGCACCCAGTCCACCACCGCGCCCGTCACAGGCCCGCTGGCCGCCGTGACCGCCCCGCCCACCGCGGCCACCACCGCCGCGGCCACCGATGCCGGCAGATCCGACTCCTCCACGCCGCCCTCCCCCCTTCCAGCCCGACATGCCCCGACCATCGCACCACCGCCGTGACCGGCATGTCGACGTTCACGACGACCGCAACGGGATCGCAACCCTCCCGGCCCGGCGCCGGGCGCCCTGGCGACGCTGTCCGTAGCGGATGCCGGGAGGCATGGCGAAGGGGCAGCCGGGCGGTCTTCGCCCCGGCTGCCCCCCTTCGGGCCACTGGTCGGTGCTCAGGGGTGCATGAGCGTGGCGGCGTCGGTGTTCGCGCCGCAGAGCACCACACACACCTTCTCGCCGCTGGCGGGCCGGTAGCTGCGGCTCGCCGTGGCGGGCCGGGTCGGCAGGTCCCGGTCGGCCGTGTGCTGGTCGGTGGCGAGCAGGCCCGCCAGGGCGGTGGCCGCGCCGTGCTCCACCGCGATCCGCCGGTGGTCCCACAGCGCCTGGCGGGCCCGGGCGATCTCGTCGTCCGCCACCAGCACGGAGTGGACGCCGTCCTGGTGGGCCGCGGTGAGGGCCATGGCGCAGGTGCGGCGGGCGCCGAGGGAGTCGGCGGCGACCGAGTCCACGGGGACGTCGACCAGGCGGCCGGCCTGGATCGCGGCGTTCAGCGCGCGGCAGTTCTCCGGCTCGACCGCCACGGTGCGGATGCCGTGGTGCTGGGCGGCCGTGGCGACGCCGGCGAACAGCCCGCCGCCGACCGCGACCACCACGGTGTCCAGGCCGGGGATCTGCTGGCGGATCTCCTCCAGCAGGGTGCCGGCCCCGGCGGCGATCAGCGGGTGGTCGTAGGCGTGGCTCGCCAGGGCGCCGGTGGCGGCGGCGAACTCCTCACAGGCCGCCAGCGCCTCGGCGTACTCGGAGCCGACCAGGCGGACCTCGGCGCCGTAGCCGCGGAGCTTGGCCACCTTCACCTGCGGCGCCGTCTGCGGGAGGAACACGGTGGCGCGCACGCCCTGCTGCTGTGCGGCCCAGGCGCACGCCAGCCCCGCGTTGCCGCCGGAAGCGATGGTCACCCCGGACTCCGGCAGGGTGCCGGCGTCGCGGTGGGCCTGGATGAAGTTCTGCGCGCCGCGGGCCTTGAAGCTACCGGTGTGCTGCATGAACTCCATGGCCAGCCACACCTCGCACGGGGTGACCTCCCGATCGTCCAGGGGGTCGCGGTGGGCGGTGCGGATCGCGCCCGGGTCGACCGGGGCGAGGGTGACGGGGCGGATGCGTCCGGCGATCCGGTCGGTGGCGGCCTTGATGTCGCCGTACGTGAGCTGGTGCACTTCGTTGCTCCTGCTGAAAGGTGGTCACGACCAGGCGATGAGCTGGCCGGTGGTGGTCAAACCGAGGAAGAACGCGAAGGCGATCCGGCGCCCGCCCGGGTTCGGGGCGACCGCGTGGAAGTTCGCCGGGTTGAACAGCAGCCCGTCGCCGAGCTGCGGGGTCGGCGCCGTCCTGCAGATCACCGGCGCGTTCACCAACTCCCTGGAGTTCCCGGCCGCGGCCTCCGCCGGGCTCCTGCAGCTGTGCGTCGTGACGCTCACCTTCACCGGCGACGCCTGGTAGAACCGGCAGCCCGTGTCACGGCTGGTCGTCTTCGCCGTGCTCCCGCAGCCACTTCGCGGGGTCGGTCTCGTGCACCTGGCGACCCGTGAGCCCGCTCATCAAACCTCCTGGCCTGTATTGGGCAGGGTGTTCCGGAGCCACCTGGGCAGCGAGAACGAGAGCCACAGGGCAGTGCTGTCACGATTGCCGACTGCGGCTTCATGGCATTGGTCCTGTGTTCCGGGGATGCGGCCGATCAGCCGTGTAGCTGGATCCGCCCCACGGACTCGGTGGACACCGGGCCGTGTTCACCGGGTCGGCGGGCTGTTGCGACGAGTCGTCGCAGCGCGGCGTGGGCGGGTGGGCCCCAGGTGGCCTTGCCGCCGGGGCGCCCGTGGACGCCGGCCTCTCCGATGAGGATGCCGCTGAGGGCGCGCCACACTGCCCAGCCGCGGGCGCGGCGTAGGGTCGCGGTGTCCGGGGTCGGCTGGTAGGCGTGGTGGAAACGGTCGGCGGCGCCGTCCGGCAGCAGTGTCCACGCGGCGGCGAGGTCGATGGCCGGGTCGCCCGCGAAGAGGTCGCCGAAGTCGATCACGCCGCAGAAGGTGCCGTCGGCGGTGAGCACGTTGGCCGGGTGCAGGTCCCCGTGGAGCCACAGTGCCGGGCCTTCCCAGTCGGGTGCGGCGGCGGCGTCTTCCCAGACGGCGCGGACGGCGTCCGGGTCGGGGACCAGCCCCATGTCGGTGGCCGACGCGAGCTGCCTGGCGACGCCTTCGGCGTGGTCGGCCAGCGGTCCTCCGCGGTCACGGCCGGCAGGCGCCCCGTCTGGGGCAGGCCGGTGAAGGGCCGTCAGGAAGCCGGCCAAGGTGTCGGCCGCCTCCGCGGCGCGCGTGGCGGGGGCGCGGTCGGCGGGCTCGCCCGGCACCCAGGTGGTGACGATCCAGGGCCGCGGGAACCGCTCGGACGGCTCGCCGAAGCGCTGCGGGACGGGGACCGGCAGCGGAAGGCCCGGGGCGAGGGCGGGCAGCCAGGCGTGCTCCTTGCGCAGCAGCGCATCGGCGGACTGCGTCGCCCAGGGCAACCGCACGGCGAGGTCGTCGCCGAGCCGCCACAGCTGGTTGTCCCAACCACGCGCGCCGAGCCTCACCGGGCGATCGGCCAGGTCGGGATGCTGGTCACGCAACAGGTGACGGACCAACTCCGCCGTGACCTCGATCTGGGTGTGGGTCATACGGATCAACGGTAGTCGGGCAGCGGCCCGCCCGTGGGTCACCCGATCGAATATCTACCTCGCCTGTGGGGACCCGTTCGCTTTCGCTGGATTCACAAGCACATAACTGGCTCTCGCTCAGACCGCCGAAGTGGCTCCCGATCACCTTGTCGAAGACATCCTGGCCCCCATCGACCGTACGGGGCGACGGTGTCGGGCGGGCGCTGCGCTGAGGTGAGGTGTCCCACCCCTGCGGTCGGTCGGCTTGCCGTTGGCGTGGGCCCGGAGTCTCGAAGGCCCGGACAGACCCGTACACCAAGGGACGTGGTGCGACTCGGTGAACGCCTTCGACTACGTGAGCCAGGTCGTGCTCCAGTTCGCCGAGAAGGTCTCGATGCTGGGTGGCGAAGTTGGCGGGCAGCTTCCCGACCCCGGGGGCCGAACCGGTGTGGTCCTCCCACCGGCGACCCGTCCATCACGATCCGTGTTGGCCGCGGCCCGGGCGGCCGACAGGTGACGTCGCCCCACTCCACCCATCGTCCGACCATCGACATATTGCGATGATCGCTCTATGCTCCGCGCATGACCGACCGTCAATTACAGGAGCCGACCAGACTCGTGCTCACCGCACTGGCCGACGCCCCCCGGCACGGCTACGCGATCATCCAAGAGGTGCTCGCCATTTCCGGCGGCCACAGCCGCCTGAGCACCGGCACGCTCTACACCGCGCTCGACCGGCTGCTCCAGCAGGGCCTGGTACGGATCGAGAGCGAGGAGGTGGTCAGCGGACGACTGCGCCGCACGTTCGCCCTCACCGACCAGGGACAGGACACGCTGGTACAGGAGGCCAAGCGCCTGCGGGCCGCCGCCACCGAGGCCGAACGCCGGCTGGGCGCCTTCCGTCCGCGACCCGAGGGGGCGACCTCATGAACGACGTCACGACCGGCCACGACGCCCCACGGACGGGCCGCCTGCTGATCGGCCTCTACCCCGCCCGGTACCGCTCCGCGCACGGCGCCGACATCCACGCCACCTTCGCCGAGGCCACCGAGGGCCGCACACGCAGTGCAGTGCTCCGGGAGTACCGCGACCTCGCCACCCACGCCCTGCGACTGCGGTTACGGATCGGCCCCACGGACCCGGCCGGTCGCGTGCTGGCCGGAGCGGCACCGGTCGCGCTCGCGCTCGCGGCCGGCTGCGCCCTGTACTTCCTGCTGCCCCGGCTGCACGAGCTGGTCCACCGGATCCGGTACCCCTACCCCAACCTCGGCCTCGGCCACGCGGTGCTGAACGCGGTCCTCCAGCTGGCCAGCACCACGCCGTGGCTGCTCGCCCTCGCAATCGCCGTGACCGGCCGTTGGCGGGCCGCCCGGATCGCGGGCGTGGCAGCCGCCCTCCTCAGTGCCGGCGTGCAGGCCCTCATCGGGCTGTACCCGTACTCGGCGGGTCAGCTGGCGGGCACGGCACTGGTCGGCGCACTGGTGCTGCTCGCACCGGCCGGACTCGTGGACGTCACCCAGCGGGGCCGTTGGGAGATGGCCGGACTCGCGCTCGCCGTCGCGCTCCCCATGATCGCGGCCGACCGGTACACGGCGCAGTACCTGCCGCTGCCCATGCTGGGCCTCCTGCCGATCTGGCTCGGCACCGTGACGGCACCGGTCCTGCTGGGCCGACTGGCCGGCCGGCGCAGGGACGCGCTCCGAGCCGTGGGCGTCGGGCTCGGGACGCTGCCCTGGCTGATGCCCATGACGGCCGTGGCCGTCTTCGACCCGCCCGCACGTCTGCGCCCGCTGCTCGAATACGCCGGAGCCTGTGTGGCCCCGCTCGGCGTGGCCCTGGCGGTGGCCGGAGCGGTCCAGCTCGCCCGGCGGGTCCGGGCGACCGACCCGTCCGACCCGGCCTGACCCCGGCCCGGTGTGCGCGGGTTCCTCGGGCCCGCGTACCCCGGGCCTGCGCGCTCCGGGGCCCGGCGAGGTGTCCCACCCGGAGCCGGCCGGCTTGCCGTTGGCGCGAGCACGGAGGCCGAAGCAGATCGGTACACCAGTGGTGTACGAGCGGTATACGATCGCGGTATGGCTGATGCGACGATCAAGGTTTCCCCTGATACGCGTGACCGGCTGGCCGCTCTCGCGGCGGCCCGCGGCACCACGATCGGCGCCCAGGTGGCCCTGCTGGTGGAGGCGCAGCCCACCGCGGAGCAGATCGCGGAGCGCGTCGCCGAAGGGCGCCGGCTGCTGCGGGAGCACTTCGGGATGACCCTGTCCGACACGGAGCTGGACGAGGGCCCGGACCTGCTGCAGCGGGTCTACGGCATCGCCGCCGAGGACGCGCGCGCCAAGGTCACCCCGAGGCGCAGCGCGTGATCATTCTGGATTCCAGCGCCCTGTCCGCGCTGGCCGCAGGCCATCCCCGCCTGCACCGGATCGTGGACTCCGCGCTGCAGAGCCCGTTCCAGCACCTGCTGGTGCCGGTGCTGTGCCTGGTCGAGGCCGAGGTCAAGGACGAGGGCGCCGCACACGCGGTCCTGGCGTTGCCCTCGTTGGAGTTCGAGCCGTTGGACGCGAGCAGCGCCGTGGTGGTGGCGACAATGGTGCGCGACGGCTACGGCGGCCAGGACCTGGCGCACGCGATCACCACGAGTCTGCCCACCCCGGTGCGTCCGCAGCAGCATCTGATCCTGACGGCCCGTCCGGAGCTGTATCCGCCCGGGGTCGTCACCGTCGACATCGACGACCCCCGGCTGGAGCCGTAGGTAGCGCCGACCGGGACGTCAGGGGACGAGCTGTCTCTGGGCGAGGGCGCGCGCATTCTCGCCGAGGAGATCCTGCCCGCCGTGCTGCGCGGGGCCGTGCCGCAGGAGCAGCCGGTGGCGCGGTGTTCGCGGCCGGGCAGGCCAGCAGCGACAGACGCTCGTCGTGGACCTGGTGCACGCGGTCCCCGCGCGGCGAGGCGGCGCGGTGTGGGTGGACCGCGTCGCCTACAAAGTCCTCCACCCCCACTACCCCAGGCTCGTACACGCGCCCGGGCCGGCGATCCAGGCCGGGGCAGGCCTGCGGCCAGGGGCGGTGGTCCACGGATCTGGTGCACGCGAAGACCTGGGCTCGTCTCAGGTCGCCAGGCGATTCAGTCGTCGATGAAGAGGGTGTCGAGCAGGTCGCGGATCTCCCCCGTGTCTGCTCCCGGCCGGATCGTGCGGACGTTGTCCGGGTTCGATTCGACCACGGCCACCGTCCGGGCCTCGGTGGGCAGAAGGGCCAGGAACCAGGCGATGGTGTCGGCCCAGACCTCGGGGGTGCCGTCGTTCAGGACGAGGTTCCGGTGCTCGAAGTAGCTGCCCAGCCGGACCGTGCCGTCGATCTCCACCTGGAAGTCGACGTAGTCGGTGTCGCTGACGGGCGCGTGCTTGTGCCAGGTCCGCACGTCCGGGAAGCGGGTGCGCAGGTGCTCCTCGGCGTCGTCGCACGAGAGCGGCCAGGTGGTGCCTGGCGCGGCGGCGATGAAGATGGTGTCCACCGGGTCCTCTTTCGTCGGGTTGATTCAGGGCACGACGCGTTCGAGGCCTGGCGGCCCCGCCGGCAGTGCGCGGCGCGTCGGACGGCGTCGGCAAGACGAGCTCGGCCCCGCCGCCGTCCCGGTGCCAGCCAGGGTGCCCCGGCGGTCGGCGACGGCCCGGACCATCAGCAGACCCGACCGGTGGCGGCTCCAGGTTCCGACCTGCCGGGCCGACTGCGGTGGCGGTAGCGTCTGCGGACAGTGTGAGGGCCTCTGGCTCGCTGGCAGCAGCGAGCTTCGGGGCTCGGGGCAGGGGTGTTATCCGCGGACCACATCCTGGGAGCGCCCCACTGACCATCGCCTCCCCGGCACCGTAGGCCCCCGGAGCCAGTGGCACAGGCGGTACGCGTCCCGCCGTTTGTCGGGAGCTGTGGCGTCGCCCTGACACCGGCCCGGGCGCTGATGCAACAGCGCCCGGCCGGTGGGCCGGGCGCTGGGTGCCGTTCTAATAGGTGGGTTCCGGAAGAGAATCAGACCGTAGGGGGTACGGACTCGCGCTTCAGCAGCTCCAGCATCGCGGACGCCAGCTGCACGGCCTGGCGCTGGTCCATCGCGTCGAGGATCAGCTGAGCGGTCGCGTCGGGGTCAGACGGGGTCAGCCGGACCAGGATGGTTGGCATACCGTCAGCAGAAGCTTCGCGCTGGTCGGGCAGGGCGGTTGTGTAAACGCCGTTTACATCCGAGGGCCGGCCCTGCGAGCTGCGCTCCGTCTGCCGGGTCACGGCCTCGGTGTAAACGCCGTTTACACCGCCGTCAGAGCTGTCGCTCCGGGTGGCAGGCGCTGAGGCAGCGTCCTGTGCCGGCCGCTCCGTACGCTTTGCTGTCCGCGTCGCCGTCGCCGCCTTCTTGTCCGCCGCCGTCTTCCTCGCGGCCTCGGCTCGCTCGAGCTGCTCGGCAGGGGTGATCTTTCCCGATCGGGCCTCAGCACCGATCCTGCGAGCATCCTCGATGGCCAGTTCCCCGGCCCCTGCCTGCTCCTGGAGCTCAGGGGACAGATGCAGCAGTGCCAGCCGCTGTCCCACCCACGGACGCGACTTGCCGAGGGCCCGTGCCACGGCCGCTTGGTTGCCGTCGTAAACCGTGTCGAGGAGTTGCTGGATCGCCTGGGCCTCCTCGAACGGCGACACGTCCTCGCGGTGGGCGTTGGCGATCAGGGCAGCCTCGACCATGTCCGAGGCTCGCGAGACCAGGTCGTCGTTGAGGTCCACGCGCAGCGTCGTGAGCCCTGCATTCTGCGCGGCCCGCAGACGCCGGTTGCCGTCGAGTGCGACGAAGTCCGCCTCACCGATCGCTTCCGCTTGATCGGGGTGCGCGTCCAGGAAGGCGGCTCGGCTGACCACGGTGACGGGAACGATCTGCTGGCGGGTGAGGCTCTCAGCGAGTTCGCCGATCGACTCGTTGTCGATGGTCTTCCGGGGGTTGAGCGGGTTGAAGACGATCGAGGACACCGGTGCCGACGACGCACGCCTCACCCGGCCCGTCGCGTCCAGAGCCTCGCTTCGCGCCCTCACCTCATCCTCGCGGCCCGTGCCGTGGGCCAGAGCCCCGAAGGATCCTCCCCCGCCCTGCAACCTCTTGGCGATGCTCACGCGAGCCTCCGGCGGATCTCACGCATGCGCTGCGCCTGGGTGGACGTGGGTGCGTACATGAGCAGCGGCTGCTTGACGTGGACGGCCTCCCGCTGCTCCTTGAGGTCGGGAACGACGGAGACGACAGGTGGCGTTCCCAGGGATTGCCAGTTGCCGAGGGAGTGCGTGGCGACGTAGCCCTTGCGCTTGTCGAACTTGTTGACGACGAGTCCGAGCCGGTCGATGTCGACCTCGTAGTCGAGGCTGACGGTGCGGATCTGGCTGTCGAGCATGGCGTAGGCGTCCGCGGAGGAGTCCTCCGCTTCCACCGGGACGAGAACGCCGGACGTACCGGCCGCTTCGTTCTTGCGGCGGTGCCCGTAGTAGAGGCCGGCGTCCATCGCCAGGCCGAGGTTCGGGGGAGCGTCGATCACGATGACGTCGAAGTGTTCCTCGAGCGGGGCGAGGGCACGCTGCAGGCTGGTCTCGCGGGGCCCGCGCACGGAACCGAGCCGGGAGTCGAGAAGGAACGCGTCGAAGCTCGAGGGCAGCAGGCTGAGGCGGCCCTCGAAGTGCTCCGGCTCGATCGCCACGACCTGGTCGAGCAGCGAGCCCGCGACGCGGTCACGGTCGACCATGTGAGTCACCAGGCTCTCCTCGCCCGGCGGGATCTGCTTGACGCCGAGCTGCGAGGTCAGGTGGCCCTGCGGGTCGTAGTCGACGAGCAGGGTGCGCAGCCCCGGAAGTGCGGGCAGCTTCGAAGCGCCCGTGCTGGCGGGCAGGCCCAGCGCTATGGCCTGGCCCGTCCCGGCGGCGATGGTGGTCTTGCCGACGCCGCCCTTCTGGTTGCAGACGACGATTCGCCGTGTGTAGCGGGGGATCGTCAGCTCGGCGAGGGAGACGTGGTGGGAGTCGATCCACACGCGGACCGCCTGGGCGAGGCCTTGCACGAAGGAGATGCCGCGGTCAGCGCAGTCGTTCTTGAACGCTTCGTACAGGCCGGTGGGAAGCCAGGTGTTCCAGCTCTCCGCCCCGGACGTGTCGATGGTCGGGTTACTGTCTGCCGGCCGGGCGCGCCACTGCTCTACGGCCTGGGTGACGGCGTCCTGCATGTCGATGCCGAGCTGCGCCGCCCGGGTCTTGAGTTCCTGGCGGAGGGCTACAGGAAGCTTCGACGCAACCTTTTCCCGCTCGCCTCCGGAGTTTTGAGACGTCATGACGTCACCATAGTGGCGCCTGGCCGGTTTAGGCACATCCCGCACCCACGTGTCGCCCGTCCTCTCTCTTCCCCTCCGGTGTAAACGGCGTTTACACCGCCGCTTCCGACCAGGCCCCACGCCAGCCGATCCGGCGTCAGGTTCGCGGCGTGGCAAAGAAGGTTGTGGCTGCGGAGGCAGTCGAACGAGTTGACCGAGACCTGGCCGGCCTCCGGCACCGGTGCCAGCGCCCATGACCGGGTTATGGTCCTGCTGGGCTTTACCCCGCCGAGTGGACACTTCTGAGAAGCGGATCTTGGGGTCCGTGGAGAGGATGTCCTCATGGGTACTGCGAGGTACTCGGGGGAGTTCAAGCGGGACGCGGTCGCGCTGGTGGAGTCCAGCGGTCGGCGGGTCTCGTCGGTGGCACGCGAGCTGGGCGTCAACCCGGAGTCGCTGCGGCAGTGGGTCGTGCGGTCGCGCGCCGAGGCGGCTTCGAGCTCGGGCGGTGAGGGCCCGTTGACCCCTCAGGAGCGCGAGGAACTGCGCCGGTTGCGCAGGCAGGTCCGCGAGCTGGAGCCGGAGAAGGAGATCCTGCGGAAGTGTCTTGAACGGCCTCTGGCGGCCCCACTCGGACGGTTTCGCCTGGGTTCTGGCCTGACACAGCGTGACCGCGTCACACAACTTGGGCCAGAACCCACTGGACTCCGTCGCAGACAGCATCAGCCCGGGGATGTAAACCCTTGGGCCCATACAAGGTGCCGGAGGATCAATCAGTGGGTTGATGCTGCCCACCCGCCCCGCGTGACAGCTTTTCGCGCATGGACACCACGCCGATGGACACCACGCCGGTCGCACGCCGTACCGGACCGACCCGCCGCCGCATGCTGGGCGCCGCCCTCGCCCTGGGCGCCGTCGCGCCGCTGGGCCTCGCCCGCACCGCCTCGGCCGCTCCCGCTCCCGCTCCCGCATCCTCCGGCACCGGCTCCACCGCACGGCTCACCCTGACCGCTCCCACCGGCCCCTTCCCGGTGGGCATGGTGCCGCTGCACCTGCGCGACGAGTCCCGGCTCGACCCGAACGCCAGGCCCGGAAAGTTCCGCGAGCTGATGGCCACCGTCTGGTACCCGGCCCGTGCCGCAGACGCCGACGCGTACCCGCTCGCCCCATGGATGACCGACGGCGCCCTGAAGGCCCTGCTCGACGACATCGGCTTCCCGCTCCCCCTCTCGCTCGCCCCGCTCACCGCCGGCCACCAGGGCGCGCCCGTCCACCGGACCGGTCGGCCGCTGCCCGTCGTCCTCTACTCGCACGGCGCGGGCGGCCACCGCGGCGAACACACCATCGGGGTCCAGGAGCTGGCCAGCCACGGCTTCGCCGTCGTCACCGTCGACCACACCCACGATGGCATCACCGAGTTCCCGGACGGGACCGTCGTCACCCGGGACGGCGTCGCCCCCGGGCTGTACCCGAAGGACTACGCCGCCGACCTGCTCTTCCTGCTCGAACGCGTCGTCGACCTCGCCAACGGACGCAACCCCGACGTCGACGGCCGCGCCCTGCCGACCGGCCTGCTCGGCGCCCTGGACGCGCGGAACATCGGCGTCTCCGGCTGGTCCAAGGGCGGCACCGCCGCCGCCCTCGCCATGGTCGCCGACCCGCGCATCCGCGCCGGCCTCACCTTCGACGGCCGGATGGAGTCGAACCCCGCCATCACCACCGACATCGACCGGCCGTTCATGCTGATGACCGCCAACTACACCCGGGCCGCCAGCCCGTACGTCGAGACCTTCTGGGGCCACCTGCGCGGCTGGCGCCTCGATGTCCAGGCCACCGGCGCCAGGCACCCCTCGTACGGCGACAACATGACGCTGATCCCCCAGGCAGGCAGGCTGCTCGGCATGCCCGAGCAGCAGATCCAGTCCCAGGTCGGCACCATCGACCCCGACCGCTGCGTCCTCATCCAGCAGGCCTATCCGCTCGCCTTCTTCGACCTTCACCTGCGCAACCGGCACTGCGGCAATCTGCTCGACGGACCGTCGAGGGCCTTCCCGGAGGTCGTGTACCACCCGTAGGCCCGGTACGGCGGCGGGCGGCCGCCACGGGGGTACGGCCGCCCACTGCCCGCTAAAGCAGCCCGAAGAGGCGGCCGAGCGGTAATCGCTCGACCACCCCTTCGCGGCCTGCCCTTGTACTCGGCGGTGCCCGCGTCGCTGCCGGAGGGGTTGTAGAGCAGGTAGGCGGAGGGGTGAGCTGGCACTGGCACGTGGCGGAGCCGTCGCCCGCGCCGTCCCAGTTGTCCGGCTTGGTGAGCGCCCCGCCGCTGGAGTCGAGGTGGATGGCGCCCGCGGCGGCCCTCGCGGCCGCGTTGGCGACGGCGTCGACGGCGATCTGCTCCGGCGACGCGACCAGCTGCGGGGCGGCGGCGAACCGCTCGATGCGAATGCGGCGGCGCAGCGGGACCAGGACGTGGTGGGAGGTCTGGTCGGTGAGGAGGGCGGCGAGGGTGCCGGCGGCCAGGGCGAGGGTGATGCGGGTGTCGGTGGTGCGGGCCGTGAGGGCGCGGTAGGCGGTGAGGCCGGCGGCGGCCGCGGCGGCGACGGGGGCGGCCGAGTCGGCGGTGTCGACGACGGCGCGCAGCGTGCGGGTGCGCAGGTCGGTGGTCATGGGGGTCCGTTCGTTCGGTGGTGCCGGGTGTGGGGTGGGGTCAGCTGTTGTGGGGCCAGTAGCGGACGGGTCGGCGCAGGTGGTGGGCGTGGTCGATCTCGGCGCGGGTTCTGTCGCCGATGTAGCCGCCGGGGGCGACGACGAGGACTTCGTCGGTGAGGACGAGCTGGCGGGGGTAGCGACCGGCCGTCTCGGTGATGACGCCGTCCACGGTGACCAGGCTGAGGTCGGGGGCCGCGGTGAGGCGGGACAGGTTGTCGGTCATGCCGGAGTCCTCCTTGCTGGGGATGTGGTCTGCGGGTTGGGGTGACCGGGCAGCCGCGCCGGTCCCGGCGGGGCCGACCGCTGGGTGCGGTCGGGGTCCGGGGTCGGCGGCGGCGGTCCGCTCGGGGCGGGTCAGGCCGGGGCTGCGGGCGAGGCGGCTGTTCGCACGCCCGGCCGCCGGGCTCGGCCCTCGGCCGGGGCGGGCAGCGAACGGCCCCCAGCTCCGGGAGGAGCAGGGGGCCCGTTGGTCCGGTGGTGGGCTGTCAGGCTGTGGTTTCGACGGCTTCAGCGATGCGGCCGGCCTTGCGTGTCTTCCGCTTGTCCCACCAGGTCTCCGCGTCCCAGTGGGTGGCGTAGGTCAGGAGCAGGTAGGACGCCGTGGTACCGAGGGCGAGGATCCCGTGGGCCCAGCCCCACTCGGTGGCCTTGAGGCTGGCGCCGATGCAGTTACCTCCACCGATGGCACTGCAAAGCGTGACGATGACGCAGGCGGCCAACAGGGCGAATTCAGCATCTTCGGTAAGGCCGGCGCGGACGCCGTGGTGGATGGTGTAGCGGACGTGGAGGCCCAGCACGGTCAGTTGGACGGCCCACAGGGCCAGGAGGAGGGCGATGACGCCGGACAGGGTGACGAGGTAGTGCATCGGGGTCCCTTCGTGAGTGGTCCGGGCGATTTTCGGGAGCGGTGCGGCGCCCGGTCCCGGAGTTGGTGACTTTCGACCGGTTCGGGTGACGGCTGACCTCGCTGGGCGGCCCGGTAGTGCTAGTGGGGCGGGAGGACCGCCCGGCGGGATGGGAGTGCGGCCGGTCGTCCGGTAGTCAGCGGGCGAAGACAAAAACGACGAGCAGCACCGGGCTTCTTTGGGTCAGCGGGTGTGGGCCGGCTCGAGGTACGCGGGGGAGGTGGCGGTGATGCGGTCGACGGAGTTGAAGCCCTCGTCGAGCAGCTGGTCGGCGGTGGGCAGGTGGCGGTGCTGCTCGGCCAGGACGTGGTCCGGTACGACGCGGCTCCGGCCCGCGTTCTGGCGTCGGCACAGGTCGAAGGGCAGGTCGAACAGCACCGCGGCGGCGGGGCGCTGCCAGTAGCGGGCGCGGGCGAGCAGGTGGGCGCGCACGTGCGGGAGAAGTCCGGTGGAGTCGACGATCACGGTGAGGCCGCGGGAGAGGCGGGCGTCCAGGAGCAGGTCCTGGATCCGGGCGGCGACCGGAGTGGCGGACTGGTCGGCGGCGTTGTCGGTGGCCATCTCGCGGTAGGAGTCGAGGTTGAGCCGCCAGGAGGCGGGCCAGCGGTTCCGCGCGAAGGTGGACTTGCCGGCGCCGGACAAGCCGACCAGAACGACGACGGTGCCGGGGTCGTAGGTGAAGTTCACGGGTCTCCTCGGATCGGTGGCGGTTCGGGTGGTGGCCGGGCGGGCCGGTCCCGTCCCCGGGGTGCGAACCACCCCGCCGGACTGGGTACCGGGCGGGCGGTGCGATCCGGGGGCGAGGCCGGTCGACGGAACGTCAGCCGATGAGGGCCAGGACCGCAACGGCCGCGAGGGCCAGGAGGGTGAGCAGCGCGTTCGACGGGATGTTGACGCAGTTCTTGAGCTGTTCGATCTGGGCGGTGATGGCCTCGCATTCGCTGAGCAGCTGGGTGTGGGAGGCGGAGCCTTCGGGCATGTTGGCGAGTTCCTCGCTGAGGGGGCGGCGGGCCTGGCGCAGGGCGGCGATCTTGTCGTTGCGGTTCAGGGCGATCAAGAGGTGGTGGCCCTTTCGGGAACGGGTCGGTAGGTGGTTCGCAGTGCGGGACGATGAGGGCGGGCCGCGGACGAGACCGGCCCGCCGGGCACGTGGTGCCCGAACCGGCCCCGGGGTGGTTCGTGCATCCCGGGGCCGTCTCGTGTGGTTCGCGGTTCGGGCGGTGAACCGGTTCGCGAGTCGCCGGAATCCAGTTCGCGGTTCGCGGAATCCGGTTCGCGGTCCGCTGTCAGACGCCGACGCTGCTCGCGGTTCGCCGAACCGGGTTCGTGAACTCCCTGCGGGCGTCCGCGAGACGGTGGTGCGCGGTGGTCTTCTTCATGCCGGTGGTCGTCATAACGAAGTCGAGGTCGACCCTGTCGTAGCCGTGGGTCTCGATCAGTTCGAGAACCTGCTGAACCTGCTCGGCCGCGGCCTGCTGCGCGGCGCTGCGCCGGTTCGAACCAACCCCGGCGGCGGGGCTTTGCGGCTGGTCGGGGGCGGTTCGCGGCTCGCCGTCCGCCCCGGCCGGTTCGCCGGTCGACGCGGGGCGGTTCGCGGCTTCCAGCTCGCGGCGCGCCCCCGGTTCGCCGGTGCGCGCCGCGGGCAGGGCATGGTTCGCCGAACCGCCGGACCGGTTCGGGGTGCGGTTCGGCGAACCGACGCGGGTGAGGCGAACCGCGAACCGCGGGATCGCGGCCGGGTTCGGCGAACCGGTCAGCGCGACGGCGAGGCTGGAGTTCGGGATGCGGGGCAGTGCGCGAACCGGCACCCAGTCGCCGACACCGATCGCGGCGGCGACGAACCGGCGAACCGGGCTGAGGCCGGTTCGCCGAACCAGTTCGCGGTGGTTCGCCGCCGCGGTCCAGGCGAGCTCCACCGTGGACAGAGACTCGTCGGTGATCGCCAGCGACCACGCGGTGAAGGAGTGCGCGGGGTAGCGGACCCAGCGGATCGCTCCGATCCGCGGCCGCACCCGGGCGACCAGGCCCTCGTCGCGCAGCGCCTTGCGGTGGATCAGGCTGGCGTACAGCTCCCACAGCACGATGCCGACGATCGACATGGCCGCGAAGGAGACGGCCTTCGGCGTGGTGTGCCAGTAGGTCACCTGGTCCATCCACCGGCCGGTCACCGGATCGAGCGTGCGGCCGACCACTTCGCCGGAGGCGTGCCAGAAGTTCATCAGCGCGGCTCCCGCCGCGAACGCCCAGGTGCTGACGCGGTACAGCGTCCCGGCGTCACCGGCCTTGCGGGCCTGGTGGTACATCCACGCGGTGAACGCGGTGGACAGCTCCCACGCCGCGGCGAACAGGATGGTGAACGGCGCGACCCACCCGAGAATGTCGTGCGCGAAGCCGGCCTGACCGGTCCAGGCGACCGCCATCGGCGCGGTGATCGGCACGACGACCAGCAGCCGCTCGCTGTTGGCCCGCACGAAGGCCTTGAACCGGCTGGTGACGCTCACGCGCCCGGCCCGCTCAGCCGCCCGGGCCTCCCGCTTGAGACGGCGGCGCTCCAGCTTCCTGGCCGTACGGCTCGTGGCCTGCTGCAAGGTCCTCTGTGCGGCGACGTGGGCGAGGCCGGCCCGGTCGTTGGCCTCCCGCGCCTTAACCTCCAGCTTCTGCGCCTTGTCCAGCGCCTTGGCGGCCTCGGCCCGGTCCACGGCGGCGGCCTCCTCGGCCTCCTTGCGGATCCGGGCAACCTCCCGCCGGACCTCGCCGCGGACCCGGTCCGCCTCCGCGGCCACCTCCGTACGCCGACGCTCCGCGTCCTGCTCGGCCTCGTCCCGGATCCGGTCGGCCTCAGCCACCGCACTGGTGCGGACCTCACGGGCCGCCGCCGTCGCCTGGTCGATCTCCCGGTCCGCCCTCTCCCGCAGCCCGCGGGCTTCGCCGCGCACCCGGTCGACGTCGGCCTGAGCGGCCCGCCGCATCTCCTCCGCCGAACTACGGGCCTCGACGAGCAGACCGTCCGCCATGGCGCGGGCCTCCGCGAGCACGGCGGCAGCCTGCTCGGCGGCGACCTGACGAACCTTGGCCGCCTGCCGCTCAGCCTGCTCGCGCAGCTGGGCGGCCTCACGCTGCGCCTGGTCGCGGATCCCCGCGGCCTGCTGGCCCGCCGTCAAGGTCAGCGCATCGGCGGCCTGCCGCGCCTCTTCGCGGAGGCGGTCGGCCCCGACCCGGGTCTCGCTGCGCACCACCTCGGCCTGCTCCTTGGCGGCGCGGGTGAGGGCGGCCGACTTCTGCCCGGCTTCGGCGAGGATCGCCTCGGCCTGCACGGCGGCGGTCGCGAGGATCTCCTGCGCCTGCTGGTCGGCTTCGGCGAGGTGCTGCAGGGCGCCCTTTTCGGCGTCGGCCTGGATCGACTGTGCTTCGGCGAGGGCCTCGGCGCGGAGGTCCTGGGCGTGCTGCTCGGCGCCGGTAAGCAGCGCCTCGGCCTGTTCGGCGGCGGCGGTGCGCAGCTGTTCGGCCTCGGCCGCCCACTGCTGGGCGGTCGCCGTCTCCCGGCAGGCGGTTGCGGCGGCCTCGGCAACGATCCGGTCGGCGTCGTGCTCGGCCTGGGCGCGGACGGCGGCGGCGCGCTGCTCGGCGTCGGCCAGCAGTGCCGCGGCCCGCTGGGTGGCTTCCTCCAGCAGGTGGTCGGCCGCCGCCTGGGCGTCGGCGTCGGCTTCCTCGCGCTGTTCCCGGGCGTACTGGAGGATCAGGTCGGCCTGGTCGTTGGCCCGGTCGAGGATCCGCCGGACCGCCCGGTCGGCACGCTGCGTGACCAGCTCGACCTCGGCGGCGGCGTCCGCGCGCAACTGCTCGGCCTCGGCCGCCCACTGCGCGGCGGTGGCCCGCTCGTGGCCGGCGGTGACGGTGGCGCGCTCCAGGACGGCGAGCGCGTGCTCCTCGGCGAGGGCGAGGAGGTCGGCGGCGCGGTCGGCGGCGTCGGCCAGGACCGGGTCGGCGGCCGGGCGGGCCGAGAAGGTTGCGGGGACCTCGGCCAGGGGCTTCGCCGGGGTGCCAGCGGGGGTCTGCGGACGGGGCTTGGGGGCCTTGGCGGTGGTCTTCTTGGCGGCACCGCGGGTGCGCCGGGGAGTGGTGCGGGCCGTGGTCATGGCCGGCTCTCCTGTCAGGCTCGGTCACGTTGGGTGGTGGTGGACGGGGTGGTGCCGGTGGGTCGGTCGATGGGCCGTCTGCGGGCCGGATCGGGGCCTGCGGGCCGGTTTTCAGGGGGGTCTGGCGGTTTGATCGACCTGATCGGTTTCCGCAGGTCAGGATCGGTTTGCTGATCGGCCGACGATCGGCCAGTGATCGGCCGGGCTTTGGCCGGGCTTTGGCCCGTGGCCGATCACCGGCCAGTCGTGGTCCGATCGCCGGTCGATCAGTCGCCGGTGGCGGGCGGTTGCGTGTAGTCACGGATCGCGGCCAGGAGGTCGTCCCGGTAGATGCCGCGGGGCCTGCCCTCGATCTCGTCCAGGCGCTCCGTGGACAGCTCGATCCCCTCCCGGCGGAACTCCGCGCCGAGGGTCCTGCCGATCTCCTTTAGGAGCCCGTTCTCATCCTTGTCGTGCCAGCGATCCCAGCGCTTGGGGTCGGCCAGCATGAGGTGCGGGTGGAGCTGGCCGAGGGTCAGCATGTCGGCGTCCTCGGTGACGAAGACGCCGTGCAGGAGGTCGAGGATCTCGGGGAGATCCGGCTCCCGGTCCCCGTCGTCGCCATTCCCGGTGTTCTCCGGGCCGAGGGTCATGGCGCCGACAGCGAGCCGCTCCTGTGTACGGAGAGTTGCGGTCGTGGCGTCAAGGTGGGTGGCCTTGCGCAGGATCGGATCGCGCAGGCCGGGGGCGACGATGTAGTAGCAGCCGGCGTCGGCGGGGTCCCAGTCGCCGGGGCTGGGGGTGAGGCGGTGCGGCATCCAGCCTTCGGAGATCGCGGTGTCGGAGCCGACCACGAGCGGAACGTCGGCCTTACGGGAGGGCAGCATGATCCGGATGCCGAAGACGTCGGCGATGGCGTCGCCGACGACGTCGCTGGTGGCGTCCTGGGACAGCAGGATGACCGTGACCCTCGCCTTGCGGCCGATCCGCCCCAGTTTGATGACCTTCTGCTTCTGCTTCGGGGTCAGCTGCGGGTGCTCGTCCACGAGCACGAACACCGCCGGGGCGTCGTCGGTGACCTGCCAGTTGTCGACGTCGTCGCCCATCCGCTCGGTGCGGATCTCCGCTTCGCGGATCGCCCAGTCCAGGGCCTCGTCGATCCGCTTCTCGTCGTAGGCGCGCATCGCGGCAAGGCGGCGCAGCGGTCCCAGGCCCCGGCCGGTGGGGTCGATGTCGACGACAATGGCGTCGGTGCAGCTGGTGATGTAGTCGGCCATGTTGCGGACGATCTGGGACTTCCCGCCGCCAGGGACCGCGATGATCATGATGTTCTGCCCGGCCAGGGTGACCTGGGTGGGCGTGCCGTCCATGGACGGGCCGAGCGGGCACGGCTTGAGGATGCTGTTCGAGCGCGGCGCGTGGACCGGGTGGGGCGGCATCGGGTCGAACGGGTTGCCGAGCAGGACGCGCAGCACGACGGAGCCGGCGGCGGCCGCCTGGGGCTGGGCCATCACGCCTCCAGCACGCACGCCGAGGGCGACGTCGAGTTCGGGTAGGCGCAGGACGAGGCCGGAGGGCTTGCCCTTGGTGAGGTGGGCGGTGGCCTTCCAGCCCCACTTCTCCCGGGTGACCTCGGTGACAGCGCCGATGGCCAGGCCCTCGCCGAGCAATGCCTGCAGGATGGCCGTGCCGGCTTCCTGCTCGGTGGTGGCCTGGCTGATCGCGAACGGCGCGACACCAGCACGGGCGGCCGCGGCGGCCGGAGCCGGGGCGTCGGTCTTCCCCTTGCCCATGCCCTTGTCCTTCTCATCCTTGGCGGGCCGGCCACTCTCGATCTCGTAGGCGAGCGCCGGGACGTCCGGGAGCTCGCGGCGCCAGCCGGTGATGCGGCCCTTCGCCCAGGCGGTGAGGGTGATGCCGGTGGCGGTGAGTGCCGGGAGGGTAAGGGTGCCGATGGCCAGCTCAAGGCCGCCAATCGCGAGGCCGAGGGCGGCGAGCGCGGCCCAGCGCTTGTTGGCGGTGCGGCGGCGGTGGCTCTCCAGCTCGGCGTCGACAGGTTCGTGGTGGCCGGTGTAGGGCTGGCGCTGGATGTCGCGGGCCCGCTCGCGCCAGGCCGCGGCCTCCTCCCGGAGCGTGGTGGCGGCTGTGCCGCCCTGGCCGCCGGCGGCGGCGCGGCGGGCCTGTTTCTCCAGCTCAGTGGCCTTCTCCTCGAGGCGCTCCACCTCGGTGTCCCGCTTGGCCAGCCAGGTGTTGTAGCGGCGGTTCAGCAGGGCGGCCCGCAGGTGGGCGGGCGTTTCCCGGGACGCGTTCGCCCAGGCCCCGGTCTCGGTCTTGAGTACGGTCAGGCCCTCGCGCAGGGCGGTGTACTCGCGGCGCGCGAGGGCCAGGGAGGCGGTGGCGAGCCGGGCACCGAGGCCGGGGCCGGTCTTGGTCCCGTTGCCGGGCCCGGGGTTCGGGGTGGGCTGGTCGTCGGTGAGGAACTCGCCCTCGGTCTCGAGGTCGATGATGACGGGCTCGGGCGGGTAGGTCGTCATGGTGCTCCTCCGGGGCGCCGTGTGGGTGGAATGGGTCCGGGCGGTTGCGGCCGCCCGCGCACCGCAGGCCGCGCAGGGGCGCGGGGCGGGGCGTGGGCGACCGGTGGCGTCCGGGCCGGGTCAGGCGATGGTGCCGACGAGGGCGGCGCCGGCGGCGTTGACGGCGGGGATCACCGTGGCCATGACCATGCCGCCGAGGGTGGCGGACAGGCCGAGGAGGATCCCGGAGATGATGCCCAGGCGCATCCTCGGCTTGGCCTTCTTCGGGATCGCCTTCCAGGCACCGAGGACCGCGACGGTGAGCAGCAGGAGGACGAGGTTGCCCATGCCGGTCAGCTCCAGCTGGCTGGAGCGGGCGTTGAGGGTGGTCTCGCCGCCGGTGGCGCCCCACATCGTGAGGCTGCCGACGCCGTTGCTGGTCCAGGTGACCAGGCCCGTGACGGCGCCGATCAGGCCGCTGGTGGTGGCGGTGGCGATGCCGCCGTAGAGCATGCCGATGCCGAGCGGCAGGAGGTCCAGGGCGCCCTTCGTCGCGGTGGAGCCGTTCTTGATGCTGGCGATGGCGAACCTGCTGATGTGCCAGGTCGGCAGCGCCATGCCGATGAACAGGCCGCCGATGGTGAGCGTGGTGGTGGGGACGAACACGGTGGTGGCCTCCAGAGAGATGAGGGGAAGAGCGGCCGCTGCGGGCCGCCGGGGGATCAGGACTCGCGGGTCTGCTCGGGGTTGTCGCGCTCCCAGCGCCTGAAGTCGGCGATCGCCGCGGCCAGGAAGGGCACGGCGGCCGCCATCAGGGCGGGCTCGACCCACCAGGGGTGGTCGATCAGGACGACCCGCGCCGCGTGCCGCAGGAGCGGCGTGCACGCCGCGGCGCCGATCGCCGTACCGATGGCCGCGCCCCACAGGACGGGGCGCCGACCGAGACGGCCGTGGCGGGCCAGGTGCGGGGCGAGGTAGCGGAAGAAGGCGCCGTAGGCGGCGCCGGCGGCGGCCCCCACGGGCAGGCGGTAGAGGTGGTCCACGACGTAGGTGGGGAGCACGGTGGTGGTCTCCTGACGGTCAGTGGGTTACTGGAAGGGCAGGGCGGCGATGATCGAGTCGCCCAGGTGGTTCACGGCGGGGATGAGCGTGAGCGCGGCCAGGCCGGAGACGGCGCCGATCACTCCGGCGGCGGAGCCGACCAGGGCGCCGGCGCCGAGCTGGCGGCGAAGTTGGTTGTCGCAGCAGCACCAGGCGAGCGCGGCGACGACCAGAAGCAGGGTGGTGGCGATGCCGCCGGCGGGGGTCATGCCGGAGGGTGCGGTGGCGGGCAGCAGCCAGTCGCTGCCCTTGCCCGAGACCTTGTTGCCGAGCGGGTTGGTGACGCTGGTGACCAGGCGGCGGGCGGCCCAGCCGAGCAGGCCGCCCGCGCACAGGGCGCCGAGCAGGCCGATCAGCAGGCCACCCGCGATGGCGGCCGCCGAGGGCATCTGGCGGCCGCTGCGCCGCCAACGGGCGAGGGTGAACACCAGGACCGCGAACGCGAGAGCCAGGCCACCGAGGGAGAGCTGAGCGGGCGTCACGCTCACACCCCCGTGACGATGAAGCCGTACATGTACAGGCCCGCCGCCGTGACCGCGCTGGAGGCGATCAGGTTGCAGGTCAGCACCCGGACGAGCCAGGAGCGGCCGCGGTGGCGCACTTCCAGCAGCCCGGCGGCGGCCAGAGCGGCCATCATCACGCCGTACTCGTCACCGAAGACGTGAAAGACATTGGCGGTGACCGGCACCAGCAGCAGCCCGGCGACCAGCGCCGAGGCGTTCCACGCCGGGCGCAGGCGGGCGAGGCTGAACCTCGCCGGAACGGCGGCCGCAGGAGCGGCCGGGTAGTAGTGGTGGTGGTAGTGGACCTCGGTCAGCGGCATGTACACGGGGGCCGGGGCCGGAGCGGTCGCCACCCCGCCCCCGGTCCCGCCACCGGGCCTGCGCCACCACTCGCCCAGCTCCGGCAGCCCACCGAAACCCGCGCCCGGCGGGGGCCCGGGAGGCGGAGGCGGCGGCTCGCTGCCGCGCCGGGGAGGCGGCAGGAACCCGTCCGGCATGCAGACGGTCGGCGGCTGCGACGGCGGTGGCGGGGGCGGGGGCGGCGGGGGCGGGGGCGGCGTGGTGCCGCTGTCGCGCTCGCCGGAGAGGACGACACGGCTGGGCTCGATCGGCTGATCAGCCATCGGTTTCCTCCTGCTCGGTCTGCGGAGCGGAGTGGTTCTGGTGGGCCTCGGCGATCAGCACCAGCAGGCTCGTGATCGCGGAGACGGCGAAGAAGCTGAAGAAGAACTGGTCCATGACGACCTCCCGAAAGGGATCTGGGGACGGTGGTGCGGCGGGCACCGGACCGGTCGTGCTGGCCAAAGCGCGGCGGAAGGGTGCGTGGTGGTGAGCCCTGGTGGGCCCGCCGCACCACTCCCGGCGCCGCCCTTACATGGGCATGCCAGGACGGTTCCGAGAGACAGGCGGCGGGAGCCGTGCTGCAGAAAGAGCGAAGAGGGAAGGGGAAGAGAGCTACTTGCCGGAACCGGACCCGGAACCGCCGGCCTTCGCGGCCTCCCGGCGGGCCTGGTCCTCGCGCATCCGGCGCAAGGCCTCGTCGGCCTGGTTGGAGAGGACGACGGCCATCACCGGCGGCCTCCCTTCGGAGTGGCAGGCTTCGGCGGCGCGGGAACCGGCGTACCGCCGCCGGCGTAACTGCGGCAGAGGCAGAGGTGGGCGACCGTCACCGCGCACCCCCGTCCTCGCGGTACGGCCGACCGAAGTTCCGGACGATGTGGTCGCGGGACGGCTTGGGCGAGTTGACCCGGTGGCCGTACTGGTCGGTGCTGGCCTCAGGCAGCGGAACCTGCGTCATCCGGTGGTGGCGCAGCGCCTCGGCCTCGTCGTGGGCGCGCCGCCCCATGGACATCCCGCCGGTGCCGGTCGAGGTCCCGGACGAGTTGGAGGAGCTGTTCGAGCTGGAGGAGCCGAAGCCCAGGAAGGAGCGGATGCCCATCAGGACCGCCCTCCCGCCTGCTGAGCCTGCTGCTGGCGCAGCTGCTCGGCGAGTTGCTGATCGGCGGCGTGCCGCGCCGCGATGGCGGCGTTCTGAGCTTCGATCTGGCGCTGGAGTTCGGCGATGCGCTCGGCGTCGGTCATCGCGGTCACCCCGCCAGCGGGAGGTCGGCGGAGGCCGGCTGCTGGAGCTGGCCGCGGACCTGGGCAGCCACCGCCGCACCCATGCCGCCCTTCAGCATGTGGCGGCGCTGGGCGGAGGTGAGGCCGCCGGAGACGCCCCACTGGGCGGTGGGGCCGTAGGCGAGCTGCTCGGCAAGGCAGGCCTTGCGGCGGGCGAGGGGACAGGCGGCGCAGTGGTTGAGGGCGATCTGCTCGTCGGGGGTGACGGCGAGGGCGGACGCGGACTCGGAGCGCGGGTAGAAGGTCTCGGGGTCGGTGGTCTGGCAGGGCCAGGGGGCCGAGGTGTTGGCGTCGGTGGTGCTGGTGGCGGTGCGGACCGCGCTGTTCGGGCGGGCGGCGAGGTGGAGGACGGCCATCACGCCACCTCCAGCGCGCGGAGCCCGGCGAAGGCAACGCCGGCGGCCGGGCGCAGGGGCCGGGCCGGGGCGGCGTCGATCTGCTCGGCGAGCAGGTCGAGGCCGGCCGAGCGGGCGGAGCGTTGGGCGCGGGGGAGTCCGGCCGGCCACTCGCGGGCGCGGACGGCACGGACCCGGCGGACGGCGCCGTCGAGGAGGACGAGGAGGCCGTCCAGGCCGTAGTAGCCGGCGGGGTAGTGGCCGGCGGCGACGTCGGCCCACACCTCCTGGGTGACGTCCTCGTCGAGCTCGACGGCGGCCGGGCCGATCGCGGCGAGGCGCTCGGCCGCGGCGGCGAGGAGCCGGCAGGAGTAGCGGGCGTAGAGGGTGTGGAGGGTGGTGTCGTCGTGGGGGATGATGGGGTCCACGGTCGTGGTCCTTCCGTTGGAGGGTGGTGTGCGACCGACACGGCCTCGGGGGCGCAATCCCCGAGGCCGTACTCGCTGCTGCCGTACGAGCAGCCACGGCGCCGCCCACCCCCGTCGTGCTCGTGGGGGTGGGCGGCGCCGTGGTGGTTCGTACTACTGGTGGTCAGGCGGCGGGGCTGAGCGTGCGAGGGCGCTCGAAGCCGCGGGGCCGCGCGCGGGAGAACGGCCTGTGCCCGCCGACGATCGCGTCGGTGGCGAATTCGGCGACGTCAATGGTGTCGGCGGCGGTGTCGAGCCGGCCTGCGGCGGTCACCGGCGGCCGGTCGTGGAGGCGGCTCACGAGGAGCACGGCGTTGACGTCCAGCGTGTCCAGGAGCTCGGTGAAGGAGCGGCCGGAGGAGACTGCGAGCTCCACCGCGTGCAACCACAGGTCGCCGCACAGGTCATCGACAGTGTCGCTGGCGATGTCCAGGCCGGCGTCGTCCAGCAGCTCCCGCACAAGGTCGCGCAGGGTGGTGGCGTACCAGGTGTAGGCGTCGGCGAGCTGGCTGGGGGTTCGGGCATCGCGGTCTCCTCAGGGACGGTCTCGCTGGGCGGGGTGCTGTGCGGGCAAGGCGACGGCCGCCGCCCACCCCGTCGTGCTCGGGGTGGGCGGCGGCCGTGGCCGTTCGTGCCGCTTCAGTTCTGGCATCGGGCCGGGCCCGGGCGGTGCGGGTCAGGCGGCCGTCTTGCGGTCCTTCCGGATCGGGTTCAGCGCGAGCACTTTCTCCGAGCTGGGGATCGTCGCGATCGGCCGAGCTCCGACGGGCACCGCCGCGCCCTGGATCGGGGAGCGGGCACCGACCAGCGAGTCCTGCCGGGTGGTGTTGGCCTTGGCGACCGCCTCGTCGACGTCCGCCCACTGCTTGACCCGGCGGGCCGGGGCTGCCTTCGCGCTCTGCTTCTCCGACTTGAGCAGCCGCTTGTGGGCGGCGAGCAGGCTCAGGCCGTCGCGGCACTGCACTTCGTCGGTGCAGGCCGCGCAGGTGGCACGGTGGCGGCTGAGGTTCACGTACACGGTGTCGGCGGTGACCGGGCCGTTCAGTGCCGGGGTGATCGGCGTCTTCACCTTGCGCAGGACCTTGGTCGGCCGGCGGGCGGCGGCGTCGGCGCTGGCCTCGACCCGCTGCTCCTGCCACCGGGCGAGCTGGACGTCGATGACGACCAGGCGGTTGGAGTTGCTGCAGCGGCGGGCACCGGGGGTACCAGCGCGGTCGGTGTGGTGCGGGGCGATCTTCCAGCGCTTGGTGCCCTTGTCCAGGGTCAGCGGGCACCAAGTCGCGCAGGCCGGGCAGGCCAGGACCTCGGCGCGGTGGGTGAGCTGGACCGAGCTGAGCGGGAGCTTCGACACCAGGAGCGCCGGCTGGGAGGAAACGTTCGTGGTGCGGGTCCGGCTCTTGCGCTCCCGGGCGGTGGGGATCGCGGTCGAGGTGGTCATCAGGTGCTCCTCGTCTGTGCGGAGAGAGAGGGGAGGGCCGCATTGCGGTGCTCTCTCCGCTCGCCAGGCCGCACGGGAGATCCCGGCGCCCTGGGGAGCGGACAGCGCATCAGCACTGCTGCGTGGCAGTCGCATGGGTTTGGTGGAGCTACCCGGCACCCGAACTGTGGGCGGCGACTACCTGCGGTTTCGTGCTGCGCAGCACCGCTAGAGGGTGGCAGCCGCGCGTTCTGCTCCGCTGGCGTTGCTAGCGCTGGCCTCGCAGATTCAAGGTAACCATCATTGCTAACCATGTCAACATAGATGTCATGCCTATCTATGCCGGGTGACTGAAGGTACGATGGCACTCATGAGTAGCGACCCGAGGCGACAGCAGGTGCCGTATCAGCAGCTGGTCCAAGCCGTGCTGACACAGATTCGCTGCGGGGAGCTGCGCCCCGGAGACAAACTCCCGAGCACCCAGCAGCTGGCAGCTGAGCACGGCGTTGCTGCCGGCACGGTGCAGCGAGCCCTCGCGGAACTGCGTTCTCGTGGTGCCGTCTACTCCCAGGCCGGGCGGGGCAGTTTCGTAAGCTCGCCGGACGACAAGCCAACCGCGAACCTGACGATGGAGGACCTGGCGCGCGAACTCACCGAGTTGCGTGAGCGCGTCGAACAACTGGAACGAGCCCAGCGGCCCGCCAGTTGACCCATTCACCCGGCTTGCCGGTGACCACCCCCGCAACTGCTCCCCTCCCTTCTCGCGCAGCGTCCTCTTGCTGCTGTCTCAACAAGCATCGGGATCAGGCAGGTTGGACGAGAGGTGCGCTCGTGGCACTGGTGTGGAACCAGCGTGGAACTCAAAGCTGACTGCTCGTTAGGGGGGTGAGACGGTGGTCTCAGTTGAACAGTGGAGCGGGCGGGAGGCCGCGTTGCTCCAGGCCGTGATGCGGGAGTCGATCCGCGGTTTCGCCGAGCGTCTCGGGATCTCGCCCCGCACTGTTACGAAGTGGCGAAAGGAGGGGGCCGCAGTGGTCTGTCGCCCAGAGATGCAGCAGATCCTGGACACGGCCCTCGCTTCATGCACGCCGGACGAACAGGCTGCGTTCCAGCGGCGCATCGGTATGGGAGAACCGGTGGCAGCCACCATCCCGCGACAGCTGGCTACTTCGGCCGGAGGGCCGTTCACCGTCGTCGCGCACCGCTTCCTGCCGGCGTACGTAGGGGCCGCAACCGACACCCTGAACGCAGTGGGACAGCTCCAGCCTGCAGGTGTCGGGGGGCTGGTCAGGCGGGTGCTGGATGTGCAACACCCCAACGCTGGTCTAGCTCGCCTTCATACATTTGATTGCGGCGTCGCTGTCCTGCACCTCGAGGAGTCGGTCGAGTTCGACTCTGTGACAGACCTGGCGGTCTGGCGCTACCACTCCTACGCCGCGGATCGGACCTGGGCGGGCAAGCAACTCCGGGAGCTCCTCGCGCAGCACGGAGGTGACGGTCTGTCGGTGGCACCACCTGAATATGTGCTCTCCGCATACGAGCTGCGCGATCACCATTGGCAGGGCAATGAGCTGGAGACAGCGCTGCAGCTGCTCGCCACGCCCTCGGTACTGGTCGATCGCTCAGACAGTACCCGGGTAGTTCCTCTCGGGCCTGGCATCGAAGCAGCGAAGTTCGGCGAGAAGTGGGCTCATCCGGAGGCGGTCGCCTTTGGGGGCGGTGTTTCGGAGGGCGTCGCGGCATGGTCTGGGGTGGCGTATCACCCCCGACCGGAGGAGCGGGCTCTGACAATGCCCGACATCGTGGGGCTGGAGCTCGATGCCCAGGCGCTGTGGGCTCTGTCCTCGCACATCCTGAAGATGGTCGAGGAGGGCCTGGACCCGGTCATGCCCGAGGCCTTCAGCTGGCGGTGGATGCGGGGTGCACTCACTCGGCTCACCACGGCACGGCCCCTGGAGACAGCGCAGCATCGGGTGATGCGCGAGGCCGTTCTGGCAACCAGCGAGCTCCCCGGGCGACTGCGCGCTGCTCAGGAAGCTCTCCGAGACAGCAACCCGTGAGGAGGAGACTGGTGGATTTGCGTCGGGCAGTGCTCGTGGTTGTTGACGTGCAGGTTGGGTTCATCAACGACCACAGCCGAACGGTGGTGAGTGGCATCGTCGACCTAGTCCAGGCGTGGCAAAACGCTGGCCTTCCGATCGTGGTCGCTCGGTTCCGCAACCCCGCCGGCTCACCCTACGAGGTGATCACCGGCTGGACCCGGCTCCGTTCGGAGGCCGAGTGCGCGCTTGCCCCGGAGCTGGAGCCGCTTGCTGGTGGGGCCACTGCGGTGATCGAGAAGACGGGTTCCAGCATCCTCACCACAGAGTTCGGGCGGATTGCCCGCGAGGCTGGGTGGGCTGACATCATCCTCTGCGGAATCGACACCGACTCCTGCGTCTACGACTCCGCTGTCGCCACCTACCAGGCCGGCTACCGGCCCTGGCTCGTCACCGACGCCTGCGCATCCAGCGGCGGCGCCCAATTTCACGACGCCGCGCTCATGCTCGCCCGCCGCAATATCGGTTCCACACAGCTCATCAGCAGCAGTGACGTCCTGGCTTGGATCCGCAACACCGTGGAGGTGGCATGAGTACCGCACAGCACGACGCCCAGCTCGTGATCGTCGGCGCCGGCCCCGCAGGATGCTCAGCTGCCCTGATGGCCGCGAGCCTCGGGCTGACCAGCGTCATCATTGAGGCGACGGGCTCCGTTGGCGGGAAGCTCGCCTTCATCAAGGCAGCGGAGAACATCCCAGGTGGGTGGCTCACTGGCCCCGATCTGGCACTTGCACTCACCGCCGACTTGGAACGCATCTCATCCAGCTGCCGCCTGATTACCGGCCAGGCCCAGGCTGTGACCAGCTATGACGACCGGGTCGAGGTGCTCCTCGCCGACGGGCGGACGGTGAGTGGCGACACCGCGATCATCGCGACCGGAGTTCATCCGCGCACCGCAAGCGAGGCTGGATGGATCAACCAGAGCGGCAGCGACAGCTACTCGCCGCTGTGGCGTGCACGGCCCATTGACCTCACCGGCCCGGCCGTTGTACTGGGTGCGGATCGCCCACTCGGAACCTGGCTACGTGGCCATCCGGAGTTCGACGGGATACTCGACGTCTTCTATACGGCTGACGACGAGTACAAGATCGATGAGGTCGCCGCCGACTCGCGACTTCGGCTCCACCTCGTCGACTCCGTCGAGTTGGACGGATCAGCCCCGACGGTGGTCACCGCTCATGCGGTAGCCGGAGGACGCCAGCAGCTCACCGTCGACACTGTCCTTTTGAACCTTGGCAGCGCCCCAGGAAGCCTGCCTGGCCTGACACGAGCCCCAGACGGCTACTGCCCACCGGAAGCTCAGCCCCCCCGTATAGGCACTGCCGGCGACCTTCGATCTGCTCGCTATCAGCGGATTGTCACAGCCCAAGGCTCGGGCGCTCAAGCAGTCCTGACGCACTACTACCGCGCCGCCTTGACTCCAATAACACAGGGGACGCATGGATGAGACGGCCAATGAGCCAACCGGCAGTTGCGTCTACGTCATCGCTGGGGTGGCCGGAGGTCCGGTAAAGATCGGCCACACCTCGGATCTGCAGCGCCGACTAGCGGCGCTGCAATGCGGCTCCCCTGTCAGACTCGAAACCCTGGCGACGTTCGTCGGCGGCCAGGAGCTCGAAACAGCGCTTCACCTCCTGCTGACTGACCATCGCATTGAAGGGGAGTGGTTCGACCTCGCCGACAAGAACCCCGTCGAGGTCGTATCCGAACTCGTGAAGCGGATCAGCAAGGGGATGTTGCCTCAGCAGAAGGCTGCTGTCGCCGCCCGCCCGTTCGCGCTCGCTACCTGCTCCTGCGGACATCGGGCCCAGAACCACGGCTACCGCAGCCTCACGATCGGTGGCAATCTGATGACCTGCGGGACGGACCTCCCCTTTTCCACCGAAAACACCGATTGGCCCTGCCGGTGCGCCGGCTACAACGGGCCAGGGGGCGAAGCCGCAGTTCCCCACCGGGGGGTCGCCGACGTTCCGCCTTCGCGCTACTCCGTCTCGGAGCGGCTCGCTGATGGTAGCTGGGGGCCAGCCCGGCCGCTCTACGAAAATCCATCGGGCTTCTGATGGACTGGGCGCAGGCGGTTCTGCCGCTCAATCAGCATCTCTCTCCGTCAGTTCGACACGGAGGGTGGGGACGTGCGTGCAGGGAGCTGTGGGGGAGTAGGCTGGCCCCGGACTTGATCCACGCTACAAATGAATTCGCCGCCCGGACCTTAGGCAAGTCCGAGCGGCGCGAATGGATCGGCGCCCCCTGGCAGGGGCCCTCTCCGTGGTCAGACCTAATGAAGGAGGTCGACATGTTGCAGCGTACCCGTACGCGCCCCGACACACACACGCGGCACCCCGCCGTTGACGCGATCACTCGATGGTCGCTCCGGCGGGGTGCCGTCATGTCTGTACGTGGATACACCTCGCCCCCGAAGGGGGTTTGTGAGATGACGTAGCCGTCGCTGGCGGCTCCCGACCCGTACCACCGGGTCTCCGCCGCCGGCCGCCGCCGGTGTACCACCACCAGCTCGCGGCCCAACTTCACCGCTTCCGAGCTACCAACTCGGTCGCGAAGGCCCGATCTCCGGCTACCAACCGGCCGATCAGGCGGACTTCAGGTTCTGCCGAGAACCAGCGCCCCAAGGGGCGCCCAGCGCCAGAGGCGCCTTTTCCATGCCCACCTTTCAGAAGGAGGCCTTGCCATAATGCAGCAGCCCCGCCCGGGCTGCCAGACCTGTCGTGCTCGTGGTGTCGTCATCGACGCCGCGCGGCCTACTGTTCCTGGCGGTCTTACTGATCGTTCCGCATGCTCCGATTCCGCTTGCTGCCTGGCCACTCAAGGCCTCGCCGGGACCGGGGACGCTGTCGTCACGCCGACTCGCCGTCAGCTTGCCGTGACACAAATCACCCTCCTGGACGAAGCTTCTGCTGCGCACAAGGGAGCCATTCCGCAGCCTTTGATGCGGACGCGCACCAGTGTTGGTCCGCTAATTCCCGCCCAGCGGACCGAGGCGTGCGCGGAGTCCACCTCCGGGTCGTCCCGGGTGGCGTGGGTGCCGGCCGAGCACCAGTTGGTGTCCGGGACGGCGGGCCGGATCGCGCCCGACGGCTACAGCTGGAGGCAGGCCGCGCACTGGGTGCACGGCACCGGCCTCTACGTGCCGACGCACGGCCCGAAGTTCGGGGAGACGACGCTGCGACTGGTGGAGGTGCTGGCGGAGCTGACGCCGTGCCGGCCGACCACTGCCTACCTGATGCGCATGTTGGCGGCGAGCCGGCGGACCGTGCAGTACCACCTGGAGATCCTGCGCAGCACCGGCCTGCTGGCCTGGCGGTCGATCGGCACCCGGCTGCCGATGACGGAGGGCCAGACCCGGGTGGAGAGCAGGGCGTCCGAGTTCGAGCGCCTCATTCCGGTCAGCTACGACCAGGCTCTCGGCATCCGCACCGCGGGCGAGGGCCTGGGGCGGTGGATGACCGGTATCTCGGAGGAGGGCCGGAGCCTGATCGCGCAACTCGGGCAGAAGGCCTCACGGAGGCCCCGCCGCACCCGTCGCACCGTTCGTCACAGCCGTGCCGGACAGTCCGTCAGCATGCCGCGTTGCACCCCAATGGAGGGTGGTACCACTGACTGCCTGAGCTCTTCCTCTGTGGGTGATTCAAAAACTACGGGCACGGCCCGTGAGACGACGTCCAGCACCAAGGGGAAGCGCACTGCGCGGCAGACCGGGGACCGACGCCGGACGGTGCTCGGGCAGGTCGTCACGGCCGCGATGATGGCAGCCGGCGACCAGCTCGCCAAGGTCGCGTACCGGCAGGTGCCGTGGGTACGCCAGGCCAGCCACGATCAGCTGCGATGGGTCCTCAACGACGTAGTAGCACGGGGCTGGGACGAGCAGCGCGCGGTGGCCTGGCTGGGTGAGGTCGCAGGTCAGTACGGGTGCGCCGGCCTGCTGTGGCGCCCCGAGCGGCCCCACTCCCTGATCGCCCACGCCCTGCGCCAGGATGTCGAGCAGGAGCAGCACGACCAGGAGGTTGCGGCCCGGGCCGCTGTCCGGGTCGACGACACCTCGGTGGCCGCGGTTCGCGAGCGCGCCGACGAGTTGGAGTTCCTCGCCGGCCTGTTCGGCGAGGCTGCCGTCGCCAGCGCCGCCCCGGTCAGCGAGCAGGACCGGCAGGAGGCGTACTACCTTCCCGCAGCGGCGGCCGCCCGGATGGAGACCGCCGGTGACCTGGCCTTCGACCTGTACGGCGCCGATATGGTCGCCCGCTATGCCGCCCTGGCCGCCAGCCCGAACGTCCAGCTCGGTGTTACCCGCTGAGCACCCCGCACACATCTCCGTCAGGGGGTTTCGCATGACCAGCACCACCGACCAGACACCCGGCGGCGCCGACCTCGCCCGCACCGCGCTGCGCGCCGCCCGCCGCTCCGCCCGTCTCAACGGCAACGTCTCGGCGAAGAAGCAGATCGCGTCCCGCCAGCAGATCGCCCGTGCCGGCCGGGACGCCCGTGAACCCTCCACCCTGGCCGCCGTCGTACCCGCGATGGCGGCCGCCCAGGGCTGGGCGCTCGGCACCGCCCAGGGCACCATGCGCGACAACTGGGCCCAGCTCGTCGGCCCGGAGCAAGCCGCGCACTGGGCCCCGGCCAGGTTCAACGCCGAAACCCGCACCCTGCGGGTCGCCTGCGACTCCCCGGCCTGGGCCACCAAACTGCGCCTGGAGCAGCGCACCATCCTGGCCAAGCTCAACACCGCCAGGCCCGACACCGTCCGCACCCTCGACATCCGCGTCGGCCAGACCGCACCCGCTCAGACACCCGAGGGCGACCCGGCCACTGCCTCGGTCCAGCGGCAAATGGACCAGGCCCCCGCGCCGGTCGCGCCACCGCTCGCCGACAGCCCCTCCTACCAGCAGCTCCGCCAGCAGATGCGCAAGCAGGCCGCCACCCGCCAGGCCGCCCTCGACGAAACCGCCACCGCCCGAGAGGAAATCCTGCGCCGCCACTACAACAAGCTCCGCGAACCCGAACACGCCCACCGCCCGCCGATCGAGGACGAACAGGCCCTGGCCGAGGCCGCCCGCGCCCGCCAGCTCCGCGAGAGCCACCACGCCGCCCTCGCCGTCGCCCGCAGCCACGCCGTCCCGCTGCGCACCGCCCGCCAGCCGCAGCCGGCCCCCGTGCGAGGTGCCGCGTGACCAGGACCGGGCCACCTCTGCGGGGACGAAGTGGACGGTCTTGGACACGCTGACGTCCAGGTCGACGGTGGGCCACCTCCGCACGGGCGGAGCGGACGACCATCGCAGAATCGTCGATCCGCCGACGACCGGGGCACCTCCGCGCGGGCGGAGCGGACCGAATTCTGCTCGCCGCCTATCGAGAGCGCGACGGGCCACCTCCGCACGGGCGGAGCGGACCCCCGCACCACCACGTTGCACTCCGGCGGTCGTGGGTCGTATCCACGCGGGCGGGGCCAATCAGGAACCCGCGGTCGCTCAGCGCCGCGAGCGCGGGCCACCCCCGCGCGGGCAAGGCCGATCAGCCATCGCTGATCTCGACACGGCTGAACGGCGGGTCACCTCCGCGCGGGCGGAGCGGACTACCGGTCGCAGTGCGCGCCCAGGGCCGCGGTCGGGGCACCTCCGCGCGGGCGGAGCGGACTCCTTGCTCACGGCCAGCGTCCGGCCACAGGCCGGGGCACCTCCGCGCGGGCGGAGCGAACAGCCAGGCCTTCGAAGCGCTGCGCCCCCTGTTGGGGCCACCCCCGCACGGGCGGAGCAGACACCGCCGACACCGAGCGCCTGGCCGCCTCCGCGTGGGCTGTCGGGGGTAGGAGGCGGGGCCGAGCGAGACCGGGCGACCCCCGCGCGGGCGGGGCCGATGGGCAGCCGTCGTGCCGCAGCTCGGTGCCGGCCGGGCCATCTCCGCACGGGCGGGGCCGATCCCCTCCCGGAAGCGGGACCTCCGTGCGGGCGGAGCGGACGAGGAGATGGCCCGCCACGCCGTGGCCGAGCACGGGGCACCTCCGCGAGGGCGGAGCGGTCTACCTGGATCGCTGGGCGGCGGACAACCTGGTCGGGCACCTCCGCGCGGGCAGAGCGGACAACCACGCCGGACCGTGTACGCCGGGGATCCACGGGGCACCTCCGCGCGGGCGAAGCGGACCCCTTCTGGTCGTAGACCACGACCAGCGGCGTCGGGGCACCTCCGCGCGGGCGGAGCGGACCCCTCCGTGACCTGCGACGCAGCACGGGCTTTGCCGTTTCTTGACCTGGAGCCGGATCGTCGAGAAGGCTGTTGTGATGTCAAGGAGCGTGTCCATCCTGGCAGGTATTGCGACACCAGTGCCGTCAAGGTGCCTCGCCCGGCCGCGGGAAGCGGCGAACCCCGGGCCCCCGGAGCGGAGCAGCAGCGGCCTCACCCAGGGCGACCACGGCTCCGCCGACACCGGAAGGCCTCCGCGCGGGTGGCGCGGACCTCGCGCGAGGGCGAGCTGATACCGAGGAAGTCCGGGCCACCTCCGCGCGGGCGGAGCGGACCTTGCCCGCAATAACCACAGGACACCTGACCACGGGGAACCTCCGCGCGGGCGGAGCGGACTCCGACGACGACCCCAACGGGCGGGTGATCGCCGGGGAACCTCCGCGCGGCCGGAGCGGACGTCGAGGGTGCACAGCAGCGCGACCTCGTCGCCGGGGAACCTCCGCGCGGGCGGAGCGGACATCAGCGAGCGGGTGATGATCTCGCCGAGCGTCGGGGAACCTCCGCGCGGGCGGAGCGGACACACTGTGCCGGGCTGCCCAGCGGCGCTGTTCCGGGTCACCTCCGTGCAGACGGAGCAGACGGCCTCAAAGCGGCTACCAGGCGACCGAGGACGGGTCACCTTCGCGCAGGCGGAGCCGACTCGTCGATCTACTCGGCCCGCTTGCCGTCCGGGGGGCCGTCCCCACCCGGACAGGGCCGATCCTTCGGGGCGACTGCGGCAGCGGTCCGGTGCGGGGTCACCCCCACGCGGGCGGAGCTGATCCGGCGCTCGTCGGCGATTTCGGACCGCCGCTGGGGTCACCCCCCGCGCGGGCGGAGCGGACGCCCAGTTGACCTGCTCGGCGAGCTTGAGCAGCGGGGCACCTCCGCGCGGGCGGAGCGGATCATGGCGCGGGTGGCGGAGGTGGACGAGATCCGGGGAACCTCCGCGCGGGCGGAGTGGACGACCATCGCAGAATCGTCGATCCGCCGACGACCGGGGCACCTCCGCGCGGGCGGAGCGGACGCGAGGGCGAGGGTGGTGTACGCCTGCGAGCGCGGGGCACCTCCGCGCGGGCGGAGCGGACGGGATCGGCGTCAGGCTGCACTTCCTGGTCGGCGGGGAACCTCCGCGCGGGCGGAGCGGACGGCGGCTGGCCGTTCTCGTAGTTACTGATCGACGGGCCACCTCCGCACGGGCGGAGCAGACTCGTACTCCACGCACCCCACCAGCAGCGACAGCGGGCCACCTCCGCACTGGCGGAACGGACTGCGGTTGTCTCTGCGGTTGCTCCTGAGGTTTCGGGCCACCTCCGCCGGGCGGAGCGGACTCCGACTGCTCGTCCATCGTCCTGGACAGCTGCGGGTCGCCTCCGCGCGGGCGGGGCCGATGACGGCGCCCTCCTGCACCTCGCCACCGCACAGGGGTCACCCCGCACGGGCGGAGCGGGCGGTGTGGGCTCAATCGTCATCGCGGGGATTGGCAGGCCACCTCCGCGCGGCGGAGCGGACGAGCTGACTGGGGACCTCGACCAGCTCGCGCGCGGGCCACCTCCGCGCGGGCGGGGCTGATCCGACCTGTGACAACCTGGCCCAAAACGGCCTCAGGTCACCCCTGCGCGGGCGGGGCTGATTCGGCGGCGAGGGTGGTGCGCGCCCACCAGAGGGGATCACCCCCGCGTGGGCGGGGCTGATAAGCCCGTGATCGTCATCTGCTTCGCCATCGGGGGGCCACCCCCGGCGCGGGCGGGGCTGATGGGACAAGCCTCGTCGTCTAGAACGGACGTCCTCTCGGCGAGCTTGGCGGTGACAGTCGGCGGGCCACCTCCGCATGGGCGGAGCGGACGCGAGGTTGGCGTCGCAGCGGGCGGCGCCCTCCGGGGCACCTCCGCGCGGGCGGGGCTGATGTTCCCGGCGGCAGGTCACCGGTGGGGATGAGGGGGGTCACCCCCGCGTAGGCGGGGCTGATCGGCTGCTCCTGGCGGCGCTGTACCACCCCGAGGGGTCACCCCCGCGCGGGCGGGGCGGACTTCGGGCAGTTCCCCGAGGCCAACCTCTCCAACGGGCCACCTCCGCGCGGGCGGAGCGGACAGTGCGATGGCGGCCGCTCGCTCGGGCAGCCCCGGGCCACCTCCGCGCGGGCGGAGCGGACGAGGCCGAGCTGACCCTGGACCTCCGCAAGCACGGGCCACCTCCGCGCGGGCGGAGCGGACTTCTTCAGCCCTATCTCCAGCAATCGGCCGTACGGGCCACCTCCGCGCGGGCGGAGCGGACCCTTCGTGACCTGCGAAGCAGCACGGGCTTTGCTGTTTTTTGACCTGGAGCCGGATCGTCGAGAAGGCTGTTGTGATGTCAAGGAGCGTGTCCATCCTGGCAGGTACTGCGACACCAGGGCCGTCAAGGTGCCTCGCCCGGCCCCGGGGAGCGGCGAACCCCGGGCCACCGCCACCCCTGGGCGAAGCAGCAGCCTCACCAGGACCACCACCACGGCTCCGCCCGCACCGGAAGGCCTCCGCGCGGGCAGAGCGGACTTCGCCCACCGCTCGGCGATCGCATCGACCGCCGGTCACCTCCGCACGGGCGGAACAGACGTCGGGCACGCGCAGTCGGTCGCCGGCCATCGCGGGCCACCTCCGCACGAGCCCCTGGGCTGGGCCCCGGTCTACGGCGACGGGTCACCTCCGCACGGGCGGGGCTGATTACGACAGCGCCGTCGATGCCAACCACTCCGGCGGGTCACCCCCGCGCGGGCGGGGCTGATGCGGATCTGGGCCGCGGGGTTGCCGCTGCCGCGGGGTCACCCCCGCGCAGGCGGAGCGGACGCGATGGTGCCGTTGGTCTCGAACTCGACCCGCGGGGCACCCCCGCACGGGCGGAGCGGACCCGCCGGAGGGTGCGTCAGCGGGCCTCACAGACGGGTCACCTCCGCGCGGGCGCAGCGGACCCCCAGCCGGACTACATCACGTCGCCCCGGGACGAGCCGCCTCCGCGCTGGCGGAGCGGACGCAGGCCCCGGCCGAGCCGATCGCCTCGGTCGCGGGTCACCTCCGCGCTGGCGGAGCGGACGCTCAAGCTGCCCTCGGGCCGCGTCGTCTGACCGGGTCACCTCCGCGCTGGGGGTGCGGACCAACCCGGTGGTGGGGGGCGGGGCGCCGACTGCGGGTCACCTCCGCGCTGGCGGAGCGGACGCCAAGCAGATCACGAAATCGGAGCCCTGCGTCGGGTCACCTCTGCATGGACGGAGCGGACCCGGGGTCCTTGTCGGCCTTGACCTGGATATCCGAGTCACCTCCGCATTGGCGGAGCGGACAGGTAACGCGACCGCCAGGTGAACTGGGTCGTCGGGGCACCTCCGCACGGGCGGGGCTGATGGCTCGTACACCAGCGACATCGACCGGCGCGCGGGGTCACCCCCGCGCGGGCGGGGCCGACAGCCAGGCCCGCGCCTGGGTCAGGGCGCCCAGCGGGTCACCCCCGCGCGGGCGGGGCCGACGCCGCGGACGCCGACACCCCGCCGGCGGAGTGGGGGTCACCCCCGCGCGGGCGGGGCCGACGACCCGCCGCCGGGACGCCGGTACGTGAACGTCGGGTCACCCCCGCGCGGGCGGGGCCGACTGTGAGACTGCGGGCGACGAGATTCCGCAGCAGGGGTCACCCCCGCGCGGGCGGGGCCGACACCATAGCCCTCCGTAAACGGCCCGTCAAAGAAGGGGTCACCCCCGCGCGGGCGGGGCCGACGCTTTCTGACCTGCGACGTTATCCCACACCATGCGCTGGCTCATTCAGTCCGCACGGCGAAACGGACCTCCTCCTCGCCTGCGGCACAGCACCCATGGTGAAGACATGGCCGTCGTGGTTGTTTGTGGTGTCAAGGAACGCATCTGCATCGTGCCACGGGCCGCGGACAGCGACCTGCTACTCGCCGCCCACAGAGCCACCGCACGGGCGGAACGGACCCCCGCACCGCTTCGGCCTCGCCAACCTCCTCGACAGGCCACCTCCGCGGGGACGGAGCGGACATCTCCTCGGCGATGGCGGGGCGAATGTCGACCTGGTCACCCTGCCCGCCGTCCTGCGACAGGCCGGACACGAGCCCAGCCCCGCCCAGGTGCTGGACCTCTACCTCGACGCCACCGCCGCGCAGGGCGCCAACTGGACGGCCCGCTCGTTGAAGAACGCCCTGCGCGCGTACGCGGCGGCCACCGGGCTGGAGAGCCTGCACGGCCTGGACCGGTGAACGCCGAAGGCCCGGTGCCCCGCTGAACCCTGGTGGTCAGAGGGGCACCGGGCCTTCGACGCGTTCTACGGGCCCTCGATGCCGACGATGGTGCCGAACGGGTCGCGCAGCTTGGCGATGCGCCGGCCCGGCTCGATGGTCAGCGGGCCGCGGTGGTGCTCGCAGCCGGCCGCCAGCAGCCGCTCCCGGACCCGGTCGACGTCGTCCACGCCCCAGTACACGACCGGACTGCCGCCCCGGGGGTTGCGCTCATCGTCCGCCGGGTGGAAGCCGACCTCGACCCCGCCGACCTCCACCCAGGCGTAGACCACCCCGGTGTCGCTGACGTCGAGCTTCACAGGGACGTCCAGGAGCTCACCCCACCACCGGGCCGATGCCTCGGGGTCTGCGGCGAAGGTCATCACGGTACGTACAGTATTGAACACGGGCCCGCCTCCAGAGAGTTCTGATTCCTGCGCTCCGCACGGGGGCGGGAGCGTGACGTCCAGGTGTCATACCGCCTGTAGCCCACCGATTTTCGCAACGGCTTGACGTCACGCTGCAAGCCGGGCCCGGCGGGCCGCCTCCGCCGGGGCGGAGCAGACCACTGTCGTCCCCAGCGGCGCCGACCGGGCGGCGGGCCACCTCCGCGCGGGCGGGGCCGACATCACCGCAAGGCCGATGACGCCCATCGCACTTGGGTCACCCCCGCGCGGGCGGGGCCGACCGGAACCAAGGTCGTAGACCTCGGACAGGCCCTGGGTCACCCCCGCGCGGGCGGGGCCGACCGGAACCAAGGTCGTAGACCTCGGACAGGCCCTGGGTCACCCCCGCGCGGGCGGGGCCGACCGGCGCCGTCCGGCCGCCGGGAGCCGCCCACCGGGGGCCACCCCCGCGCGGGCGGGGATGATACTTCCTGACAACCGCCTCCGCGCGGGCGGAGCGGACTTCACGCCGCTGCCGTGGCAGGGCGTGCGGATCGGGCCACCTCCGCACGGGCGGAGCGGACGAAATCATCGTGATAAACCAGCCGATGAAGACCGGGCCACCTCCGCGCGGGCGGAGCGGACGTCCACGGTCCCCCTCCTACGGCGTGATCTTCGGGGCACCTCCGCGCGGGCGGGGCCGACACGTTGGCCGGCCCGTCCTCGTTGAACGCCACGGGGTCACCCCCCGCGCGGGCGGGGCCGACCACCACATGAAGGCCGGTCAGGAGTCGAACTACGGGTCACCCCCGCGCGGGCGGGCCGACGCCCGGGCCGACCTTGACCGCGAGCACACCGAGGGGTCACCCCCGCGCGGGCGGGGCCGACCTCGCTGGCCGCTGGTACCGGTACGACGCCTCGGGGTCACCCCCGCGCGGGCGGGGCCGACGAGATCTCCGGCCCGATCTGGGCCGAGTACGAGGGGTCACCCCCGCGCGGGCGGGGCCGACGGCGCCACCGCGGCCCTCCTGACCATCGCCGTGGGGTCACCCCCGCGCGGGCGGGGCCGACTAGGAGCTGTTGAAGGTTCGGATCTTGGTTGGGCTCGGTTGTGGGCTGGGTGTCTCTGGTAGAACTCGGGGTTGTGGCGCGTTTTGACGTGACGGATGCCGAGTGGGCCTTGATCGAACCGCATGTGCCGGTGGCTGC
>NZ_JBMVFA010000047.1:0-36720 GCF_049543595.1 Kitasatospora sp. NPDC094028
CGTCTCCATCGCCCGCACCCTGGCCACGCCCACGGCCGTGGCCCACACCCCGGACGGCTCGACCCGTCCCGCCTCATCGGTCATGCGGTCAGCCTGGTAGGGCAGTTGGCGCGTCACAGGGCGGGTCCAACCTGGTGGCGCAGGCCCACAGTTCTGCGTCGTCGGGGTGCGCGAAGGCGGCCCTGATCGGGTCCGGCATGGCACCGGTCACCACGGGCCCGGATTCTCGACGACGTCGGCGGGCTTCGGCAACTGGGGGCTCGGCAGGCCGCGGAGGGCGACGGGGACGTCGAGGTCGCGACGTACGGCGATCATCGCCTCCCAATGCAGTACGTCGGCCCAGGCGGTGGTGATCGCTTCGCCCTTGGCGCCGGTCAGCCGTCCGGAGTCGGGCAGGTCGGTCTGCGCGGCGTGAGGGCGGTACTGGCCGTTTCGGTAGCCGGGTGGCTCCTGACGCTCGGATGGAGTCAGCCAGCAGCGGGCGCTGCGTGGTGGCGCTGGTAGTGGCGAGCGGCGCGGGCGCGGTTGCTGCAGGATGCCTTGCAGAACTCCTGACGCCCGTGCTCCTTGAGGAAGTAGCGGACACAGCGGGGGGCGGTGCAGGCGCGCAGCCGGGGCAGGTCGGGGCTGCTCAGGAAGGCGATCGCTGCGCGGGCGAGCGCAGCCGGCAGATCGGCCGGCGAGCTGGGGGTGGCGGGGTGCAGGCGCGCGACGGGTGCGGTGTCCGCGGGCCAGTGGAGCCGAGGGATCACCGGGCAGCGGGCGGCGGCTGTGTTCAGTCGGGACAGGGCCTGGTCGGCCGGGGGCAGGCGGTCCGCATCGGCTCGGCTGGGCGGCGCCGGACTGACCGCCCGGGCCAACAGGGCGCGTAGCGCGGCTCGTACAGCTAGCGCCTGGGTCCAGATCGCCTCATCGGCGATGAAGCCGGCAGCGGATCCGGCGGCCGTCACCGCAGCGTCCGTTCCAGCTGCCGGGAACCCCTCTGCTGCCAGTAGTTCCTCGTGGGCCGCGACCCAGGAGGTCAGGCCGCCAACCGAGGTGAGTTCGTCTGCCACCCCGCCGTCGCCGTCATGACGGATGGTGCTCGCCAGTTCCAGGGCCAGGTACCGACTCGTTGCCACGGTCCTTCCGCCTCTCATGCGCTCTTGATTACCGCGTCGGCGATACTCTACCGTCCTTAACGGATAGAGACTCATTTACCGTTAGCAACTCGGAGGGGTGCGCCACACCATGGTCCTGCTCGCACAGATCAGCGATCTCCATCTGGACGGCACCGAGCGAGCGCGCGAACGCGCCGCCCGTGTCATGGACTACCTGCGGGCCCTACCGACACCGGTTGACGCGCTACTGGTCACCGGCGACATCGCCGACCACGGGGCGCCGGCCGAGTACCAGGAAGCCGCGCAGCTCCTGGCCGCGCCCTTCCCGGTGTTGACCTGCCCGGGCAACCACGACGCCCGCGGGCCGATGCGCGCCGGGCTGCTCGGCGAAGCGACGGCGGACGGCCCGGTGAACCGCCTGCACCGGATCGGCGGCACCGCGATCCTGATGTGCGACTCCAGTATCCCTGGCAAGGACGAGGGCCTGTTGGACCAGGACACCATGAGCTGGCTGGCCGATTCGCTGGGCAGGCTGCCCGCTGGCACCCCCGCGCTGATCGGCTTTCACCACCCGCCGGTGACCCTGCACCACCCGCTTCCCGACTCCTACACGTTGCAGAACGACCAGGACTTCGCCACCCTGTTGGCCGGACATCCCGAAGTGGTCGCCGTCATCACCGGGCACGCCCACACCGCCGCGGTCTCCAGCTTCGCCGGTCGGCCGTTGCTGGTCGGCCCTGCGGTCACCTGGACCCTGCGCCTTCCCTGGGAGGGCGATGAGCCGGCGGACCGCGACCAGCCGCCGGGGATCGCCTTTCATGTTCTCGACGAGCGGCACCGGCTGACCACGCACTTCCGCGCGGTGCTGCCGTGACGGAACTGTCCGACCACATGGGCCCGCTGCCGCTCAAGGCCGTCATCAGCTACCTCGTGGCAGTGTTCCCGCTGATCGCCACCCCAGGCACGAGCCTTGCCCTACTCGCGCAACGGGTGGGCGGCAGCGGGCGGCGCGCGGCCTCGCCAGTCATACTCGGGACCGTTACCGGCCTCTACGTCCATGCGACGCTGGCCGGGCTGGGGCTCTCCGCACTGGTCATGCGCTCAAGCCAGGCCTTCACCGCAGTCCGGCTGGTCGGCGCGATCTACCTGGTCGGGCTGGGCCTATGGACCTGGCGGACAGCCGGCGCCACCCGCCGCAGCGACAGGGGCACCCAGTCCCAACGCCGGCGGCAACTGCCCTGGACTGGGCACTCCGCCTACCAGCAAGCACTGCTCGGCAATGTGCTCAACCCGAAGGCTGCATCGATCTTTCTGACCCTGACGCCGCAGTTCCTCACACCCCGTCAGCCCGTCCTGCCGCAGGTCCTGTTGCTCGCCACCGCGCAGGTGCTGCTGGTCGCAGCCTGGCTGCTGGTCTGGACGGTAGTGATCGGCACTGCGGCAGCCACACTCAGCTCGGCCACAATGCGCGCACCACTCAGGCGACTCACTGGCACCATCCTGGTCGCCCTCGGGCTACGGGCTGCGGCCACCCCTTGACCGGCCATTGGACTCCGAGCCCGACGGCACCGCCTGCGGCCGCCACTCTCATCTGCTCGTTGCCTCCATGTAGCTCGGGATCAGACCCGTCGCGGGCTCTGGCTGGGCCGCACAGTGCCGCCCCGACCGGCTGCCCGGCACCTACCACCGCACCCACGGGGTGCGCTATTTCCACGGCTGCTACTCAAACGGTGACGACACCCTGTGGGGCGTCAACCACCGCAGGAAAGGTGCCGCGAACACGCTGGCCGCGCTGAAGTCGATCCGAGCTGCCCGGCAGACGGCGCGCCGATCCGAGATTGCGGGGCGATCGGGGCTTCTCGCCTGAGGCGGCAACGGGTGGCGCTGGCAGGGACTCAGGGTTCGATGACGAGGCGTTCGATGAGACCGTCGCGGAGTGTGAACTGGTAACGCAGATCGATGCTCCCGCCGGGGAAGTTGCCCTCGAGGTGGTGGGTGGCGGTGTAGCGGGTTGCGTCGGTCTGCTGGGCGCCGGTGAGGCGGATGGTGTAGGTGAATTCGGTGGCCGATCGGTCGAGCCACTTCCCGATCGCCTGGGTGCCCTCGTAGGTGTTGCCGTCGTCGATCACTGTGGCTTCGCGGGTGAACGCCGTGATTGCGGTGGCAATGTCGTGGGCGCGGTGCGCTGCCAGATAGCGGGTGATCACCTCGGGCAGGGTGTCCGGGCTGCTGGTTCGGGGCTGGTTGTCGTGCATGACGCTCCTTGGGGTGGTGGCGGGTTCAGACGGTGGGGGTGGTGCCGCCATCGATGACGTGTTCGGCGCCGACGATGGCCGAGCCGGGATGATCCCCAGCCGCAGGCCCGGCGTGTCGAGGGCGGCCAGCAGGTGCTCCAGCTGGGCGCGCATCACCCCGGTCCGCCGATACCGGTCAACAGGGCCTGCTCCCCGAGCAGGACGTGGTAGGTCCGGCCGTCCTGCCCGAGGTAGCGGGCGCGGGCGGTGCGCTCGGCCGCGCCAGCCGCCGAGTCGTCAGGGAGCTGGTGCAGTTGGGCGACCATGCGCAGGACCTCCTGCGCGTACGCGGGAGTCTGCAAGTTGCCCCAGATGAGGTCGGGGCTGTGCCCGGCGTAGTCGCTGGTGGCGGCGGTGAGTTCGTGGAAGGCGCGCTGGATGTGTTCGGTGCCGCGCTCCAGCAGGTCGTCCCACGAAGGGATGGCGGACGGCTGCGGTGTCTCGGACGGGGTCGGTGCACTCACTGGCTGCTCCCTGCTGGTCGGATCGGCTCGGATCGGCTCGGATCGGGGACGACCGAGCGAACGGGTCAGGCACCGGCGGTCGTCGGCGCGCTCTGGTGGGGCAGGCGGTCGCCGAGGTCGTACTGGGCAGCCTGGAGTAGGTACGACTCGCGGTAGCGCGTGGCCGGTTCCCGGGCCATCAGCTCGGAGTGGCTCCCCTGTTCCACGAGGCGGCCGTGGTCGAGGACGAAGATGCGGTCGGCCTTGGCGGTGGCGCCGAGGCGGTGGGTGATGAGGATGACGGTGACGCCGAGGGAGGTGAGCTGGCGGATCTGCTCGAACGCCTCGACCTCGGTTTCCGGGTCCATCGCGGACGTCGGTTCGTCGACGACCACGAGGGCGGGGAGCCGGCCGTGGGCGTCGGGGGTGGTCAGGCGCAGGTGGGTGCGGGCGAGGGCGACCTTCTGCCATTGGCCGCCGGAGAGGCCGACGCCGCCTTCGAAGCCCTTGGCGACGAGGGTGTCCCAGCTGCGGGGCAGCTCTTCGATCACCGGGTGGAGGTCGGCGTAGTCGGCGGCGGTCTCCAGCTGCCGCTGGTCGCAGGGGACTTCGGGGCGGCCGAGGAGCAGGTTGGCGCGCAGGGTGAAGGACCAGCGTTGGAAGTTCTGGGCGAGCAGGGCGACGCTGCTGAAGAGCTGGTCGCGGTCGGCGGTCGCGGTGTCGATGCCGTCCCAGCGGACGCGGCCGCGGTGCGGCTGGTAGACCCCGCACAGGATGTTGGCGAGGGTGGACTTGCCCGAACCGTTGGCTCCCACCAGGGCGACGACCTTGCCCCGCGGGATGGTGAGGGTGACCTGGTCGAGCGCGGGGGTGTCGCGGCCGTCGTAGGTGAAGGAGACGTCCTCGACGGTGATCGTCTCGGGGCGTTCGGGCAGCGGTGTACCGCCGGTGGGGATGGCGCGGCGGTGGCCTTCGCGTCGTAGCTGGTCGAGGTCGCGGACGAACAGGCTCTCCTCGTACAGGCCGTTGATCTGGGAGACGAGGCCGCCGATGCTCGCGGTGCCGGTGCGGATGGCGACCACGGCGGTGCCGGCGGCGGCGAGCGGGATCGTGCCGTTCATGACGAGCGAGCCGAGGAGGGCGAACGCGCCGAGGGTGGCGGCGCCGGCCAGGGCGGCGGCGAGCAGGTCGGTGCGGGCCTTCGCTCCGGCGAGGCGGGCCTGTTCCTGTTCGGCGGCGCGGGCCATCTGCTCGTAGTGGTGGAGGATGAACGGCCCGGCGGCGTGCACCCGCTGCTCGGCCGCGGAGTAGGGGCGGATCAGCATGTCCGCGAGCAGGGTGCTGGCCCGGTTGTGCTGGAGCCAGGCCCGGGCGGAGGCGTAGTGGCGCCGGGCGGTGCGCACCGCGCCCCATCCCCGCGGGGCGGCGATCAGCACCAGCATGGGCAGCAGGGCGGGGTGGAGGACGGACAGGACGCCGGCGGCGGAGACGAGGCCGAAGGTGGCGGTGAGGACGGAGGTGGCCTGGCCGATGATGCTCTGCAGCGACATCGCGCCCCAGCGGGCGCTGTCCACCTCGGCGAGGAACGCCGGGTCCTCGATGGCCTCCAGCTCGGAGCGGCTGACGATGCCGAGGAACTCGATCGTGGCCTGGCGGAAGACCGCCGGCTTGAGGCGCTCGCCCGCCCAGCCCGAGGCCGCGGACAGCACCGAGGACAGGCCCGCGATCACCCCGACCGCCACGATCGCCGGTGTCGCAGCCCGCAGCACGTCGGCGACCTCGCCGGCAGCGAGCAGGGCCGTCAGCGCGTGGTTGGTGGCGATCAGCGCGACGGCCGCCGCCAGGCCGCGCAGCAACTCGGCGCCGACCAGGGTCACCAGCGCCGCGCGGTCGGCGTCCCAGGCCATCCGCCCGGCCAGGCGCAGGAAACCCGGCATCTGCCGCGCCACCGCCCAGAACGTCACCTTGCCGCTGGCCATCTCGTGCTTGGCCCAGCCGTAGTCGTAGCGCATCGGCCCGCCGAACAGCAGCTGCTCGCTGTCCGGTACCGGGTCCGTCGAGGTCTCGGGTGCGCTGGTCACATACTCCCTTTCGCAGATGGGGGATCGCGGTGGTCGGACGCCGGTGCCGTCAGAGCCCGGCGTAGCCGCGGGGCAGCCGGTACGGACCGGCCACGGGCGAACCGGCCGCCACGGTGCCGGCCGGGCGCCGGTCACGTCTCGACGAGCTGCCGCCCGCCGGAGGCGAGGTCGAAGCCGTGGGTGGAGAAGGCGGGCCCGCCGGCCAGGTACGCCTCCACCGCGGCCTTGGAGGTCGGGAACGCCGGGCTGGGCAGGACGGCGGCGGCGGGGTGCCACCGCACCTCCAGGTGCTTGTCCGGCTCGACGTTGACCAGCTCGCCCGTGAACTTGCTGGTGGCGAAGACGAACAGCACGAACCCGCCGCGCCCGTCCCAGCCCTCCTTGGCCTGGATGGTGTGCACCAGGCGCAGGTCGCACGGCCGGGCGATGAGCCCGGCTTCCTCACGCAGTTCCCGGGCGGCAGCGTGGGCGATGTCCTCCCCGGGGTCGACCTTCCCGCCGGGGATCGTCCACGCCGGGCCCGGGGTCCAACTGCGCTGCGCGTAGTGGACGGTGGCGATCCGGTCGGTGCTCAGGTCGTGGGCGATGACGCCGGCCGACAGCCTGCTCGTCTCGTGCATCAGGGGTGCTCCTGGGTGAAGGTTGAAGGGGCAAGGGAGGGGACGCGACGGTGGGGCGACTGCTTCTAGGCGTCGCGTGGGGGCAACTCCGAGAGCGCGGTTTCGTGCATGATGCGCTCGACCGTGTCGCGGAGGGTGCTGTCGCAGCCGATGACGGTCTCGATCCCGCCGGGAAGTACGTCGTGCTCGCGGTACCAGTCGCGCAGATCCTGCTCGGTGACGGCCGCCGCCAGGTACTCGGGATCGGTTTTCGAGGCGTGGCGGACCAGCGTCTCGTCGATCGGGATGTCGAGGTAGTAGCAGCGGGTGACGCCGCGATGGTCGTCCACCAGCTGCGTGAGCATGTCGCCGTAGTGGTCTGCGCACAGGATGCCTTCGATGACGACGTGGTAGCCGGCGCCCAGTGCGTACCGTGCCACGGTGTCGATCAGGCCGATGTTCGCGCCGCCGGGCCGGTCCTGCTCGCGCAGGACGGTGCGGCGCAGGTTGTCCTGGGCGACCACGGCCAGGCCCCGGCCGAACCGGTCACGGATTCCCGCAGCCACCGACGACTTGCCCGACGCCGAGTTTCCCCGGACGACCACGAGGCGAGTCTCCGTGTTGCCCACGGGCGCCCCGGCGGTCGGTCGCGCCGGGTGGCTCGTGGTGCTCATGCCGGCCAGCCGACGACGGACAGCGGGCGGCCGGCGGCGATCTGCGCGAGCGCGTCGGCGGTGTAGCCGACGATCGGCTCCGGAAGCCCGTCCAACGGCCAGAAGCGCAGGGCGGTGCACTTGTCCGGCTCGCGGTTGGTGATCCTCCCGGCGTACGCGCGGGCGGTGAAGAACAGCTGGAGGCGTCCGGCACCGTCGTCGGCGTCGAGGTGGTGGAGGGTGTGCACCAGGTCGAGGTCCTCCTCCCGGATGGTGATGCCGAGTTCCTCGTCGGCCTCGCGGACCATGCCGGCAAGCACGGACTCTCCCGCTTCGAGGTGGCCGGCTGGAGCGTGCCAGTGCTGATCGGCGAACGTGGTGTTGGCGCGCTGTCCGAGCAGCACCCGGCCGTTCTCGATCAGGACCAGGTGCACTCCGACAACCAGGTTGTGCGACAAGGGAGTTCTCCTTCCCAGGAGGTGAGGGAACCGATGCGGGAGCGCGGCCGGTTCAGGGCATGGCGAAGCTGCGATCAAACTGGTGATCGTTTGTCGTACGTGAGTGCGTCGGTAGGTGTCCCACCGTAGGCGGACCGGCGGGGCCGCGTCGGCGTGTCGCGGCAGAAGCCACACGATCCGGTGAACGGCCCCAACTCGTCATACTGATAAGGCGGTTGCTGGTCGAACAGGGAAGTGTGCCACGGGGGACCGACAATCGAGCCATGCACGGCGGGAGGCGGGCGTTCACGCCTCCGCCAGGGCTGTGATCCGGCTCCGGAGGCGCTCGGCAGGGCCGGCACCGCGCCGGTCGTCGAGGTCGACGTAGAGCTCGACCGTACGGGTGAGCTCGGGTTCGGCGGCGGCGTACTGCTCGGCTTCGTGGAGAGTGGCGCCGATTTCGGCAGTGCACTGGGCGATGCCGCTGGCGACCCAGGACCACGACCTACGACGGCTCGTGTGCACCGGGCGGGGCGGGCGGGGCGATCCCGCCGCTCTCCCGATCGGGCCTACGGTGCTATCGGAGTGCCCACGGACAGGTGGGCTGGTGCCGGTACAGGAACATGACGGTGCCGCCGGCCGCGACGCGACGTTCGGTCGTCACTCGGCAGCAGCGGCGGCCACCTCGGAGCCGCCGGTGACCGCCAGGCTCCCGCCCTCGCAGAAGTCGTTCTGTACATCCACGACGATCAGTGCTCGATGCATGGGAATCATCCTTCTGTCGCTTCCCTGTGATCGCGACCGCCCTCCTTGATCGTTGTGCCAGGGCATCAGCATGAGGTGGTGTGGGTCCGGCGTGGCCCCATGGAATGGACGACGGCAAGCGGGGGAGGCGCCATCCCCGGGGTCCCGGTCGCCTCCAGCGATGAACGCCGATCGCGTCGCCGAGCAGGCGGCGCGAGAACAGGTCGATCACCTTGGCCAGGTAGAGCCGGTGATGATCCTCGGGTGACGGTGCCCCGGCGATCCGTCGCGCGGTGGGTCAGACCTTCTCGACCGCGGTCGCATGCGTGGCTTCCTCGACTCTGTATTCGACCCTGTCCCCTTGGCGCAAAGCCTGGGACTCGTCGGGATTCAAGAGGTCATCCAAGGAAAAGTCCAGTACGTCGCCTGCGGCATCCCGGATGCATCCCTCTCCGGCCTCCGAATACCAGACCTCGATCTTTCCTTCAGCCATGGTCGAGTCTCCTTCGCTCAAGGATCGTGATGCGGTACTGCGCGCGCCGGGCGGTGCCACCAGCCGGAATCCCTGCCGGCTGCGTGCCGCCTCGTTGTCGTCACAGCCGCTGGAGACAGCCGGCGCGGAACGGTCCGGCACCCAGGCCGGGCAGGAGCGGGGGAGAGCCGCCGGAGCGCGCCGCTGCAACTCCGCGTTGCCATCAGGGCAACCTGTTTACGCACGCCGGCATTCCCCCTGCTTGGGGAGACAACCTGCACGTCCGATTCAAGGAAACCTCGTTCCGCAGTTGTGTCGAGGCCAGTTTGGAGGTATACGGACAGATGTGATGAGTGCCGTCCGGACGGGCGGCCGGGTGCCGCGCCGCTGCGGCGGCCGCCTGAGCCGGATGGTGAGCCGCGTCGACGAAGGAGGTGTCGACAGTGATCACGGAACTGGCCCTGGAACGCGTGGAGTTCACCTGCGGCCACTGCTGGCACCAGTGGAGCATGGACTACGACGTCCAGCACTACCGCGATGACGACGGACGGGACTGGGAGTACTTCTCCCGCGACGGCATAGCGGTGGACTCGCCCTACACCCCCCAGGGAGCGCCGCCCTGCCCCGAGTGCGGGCGCCGCTGGGTGGGACGCATTCTCGCCCGCCGGCCGATTCCGACACCGCCGGGCCCGGTCGGCACACCGCGTCAAGCGATTGTCGACGCCCCGGGTCACCGGCCGGAGCGGCACGGTGCGCCGCCGCTCGACGCGCGGGCCCATACCCAGCCGGCGCGGCTCGGAGCGCCTGATGCAGAGGGTGGCGGGGTGAAGGTCGACGCTGACGCGGGAGAGGGGGTGTGAGTTGATGGCGAGGCTGATGGTCGAAGGCGCGGACTTGGTGGTCCGGTTGCGCTGGTGGGAGCGGCTCGTGACGCGGTCGGGGCCGGTCCGGGTGCCGCTGACGGCGGTGGAGAAGGTCACGATCACCAGGCAGCCGTGGAGGGTTGTCCGCGGAGTTCGCGAGAGTGGCCTGCTGGTCCCCGGCAGGCTGTGCCTGGGGGTGTGGCGGCATCCTGGTGGCCGGGACTTCGTGGCCCTGCGTCCCTTCACGGACGTGGTGGTGAGCGTCGACCTGCGTCGGCCCTCGCCGTTCACGCGCGTCGCGGTCCACTCGATCGAGGCGCCGCAAACGGTGGCCGAACTGCGCACGGCGACGAGCCGGGCCGCGGTCGCGGCAGAGGAGCACGATGAGGGAGCCGCCGGGGCGGCGCCAGAGCCCGAGAAGCCGCTGGCCCGGCCAGGCGGCCCGCGGGCGCGCATTCCGGCCCACGCCTGAGCACCTGCCCGCGCGGCATGGCGCGATTCCCGTGCTGTGACCTGGATGCGGCCCGTTCCCGGTGTGCCGGGAACGGGCCGCATCACGGCGCCGTGCCATGCCCGTCGGTGCGAGACGGCGGGTCGGGTGTCAGTGCTGTACCGGCTTGACCAGGCCGTCCGGGCCGACAAGATCGAAGACCCGTGCGACGATCGGGGCACGCACGCCGGTGACCTTCAGGCCGATGCCCGCCCCCCTTGCTTCGCGGTGGGCGCGTTCGAGTACGTCCACGCCCGCGCAGTCGCAGAACGTCACCCCGGAGAAGTCCAGTTCCACGTGATCGGGCCCGCGCGAGAGGCAGTCTTTCAGGCGGATCTCGAGCTCGGGAGCGGTGGCAAGGTCGATCTCTCCGGTGACGGTGACGGTGGCCCGGCCGTCCCACCTGGCGACGGCAGTGCGGAACTTGCTGTCGTTCACAGCCATGGGTCCACCTCCCACAACCGGTTCATCCACTCCCAGAGGCTCAGCGGCATGGAGCGAGCGCAGGGCTCGACCCCCACCGAACCGACCCGCACCGCGGGGCCGGACGGCCACCCACGCCCACCGCGGACCCGGACGGCCGGTGCGGCCCCGGCCGAGTCACCGGTCGCCGGGACCACACGCACCGGCACCCGCACCCCGGCCGCACGACCGGCGGTGCTGTCGGCCAGAGGGGGGTGGCGGCCAGCGTCGCGTTCGGCGTCGTAGGCGGCGCGCAGTCCGGGGTCGTGCAGGACCTCGTACGCGGCTATCACGTCGCCGAGTTGTTCGGCCGGTCCCGGCCCGGCAGACCTGGGTGGGCGGGAATCCGGGTGCAGCAGGCGGACCTGAGCCCGATAGGCCGAGGTGATCTGCTGCGCGGACGCCGAGGGCTCGACTCCCAGCACCGCGTAGTGATCCCGCCACGGTCGCGCACCGGTCATGGCAGCCCACCTCCTCGGCTTGCCCGGACGCCCGTGCTCAGCCCGGGCGAACCCGGCCTGGGGCAGAGCAGAACCTCCTCATCGACCTGCATAGAACCTTGGCAGGCGCTTGTCAAGATGCCCTGAATGGGGGTGTGAGAGCGGCTCCCGCGAGAGAGCCCGGCAGTGTCACCGACCGATTGGGGAGAGTGACTGATGATGCTGATGCGCACCGATCCCTTCCGCGAGCTCGACCGGCTCACCCCAGCAGCTGCTGGGCACCACGGCCCGGCCAGCGGCGATGCCGATGGACGCCTACGAGGGCGACGGGACCTTCCCGCTCCCGACAGCATCGACCTGAACGTCGAGCAGAACGTCCTGACGGTCAAGGCCGAGCGGCCCGGCCCGGAGGTCGAAGACCGCGAGATGGTCGTCGCCGAACGGCCTTACGGCGTCTTCAGCCGGCAGCTGTTCCTCGGCGACACCCTCGAATCCGACAGGATCGACGCCGACTGCGACGCCGGTGTGCTCACGATCCGCATCCCGGTGGCGGAACAGGCCAAGCCCCGGAGAATCGAGATCACGAGCGACAGCGAGAAGAAGCAGATCACCAGCTGATCAGCGCACCCGCAGCCCTGGCGCTCGGTTCCTGGCGGACCCCCGCGCCAGGGCTGGTCCGCGATCAGGGGCAAGGCACGGCCTGCTCGGCGGCGTGGCGTTCGGCGCCGGCTCAAATCCGTGGCCTGCCGTCCCGATCGCCGGGCGGCCAGGAAGTCGCCGACAAGCCCGGCCCGTGGCGCCGGGTCAATGGGAAGCTCCACCACCGAGACCTCACCTCGCCGCTCGAAACCTCTCTTCCACGTTACAGATTTCCTCCACCCGCGGTCCTCGACTTATTCTTGACCCTATGGGACTCAAGTTTCCTTCCTCCCACTGAGGCAAGATGGGGAGGGACAGCAGGAGAGGAGGCCGGCGATGGCACGCGCAGTCGGTATCGACCTGGGGACGACGAACTCGGTGGTCTGCGTGCTGGAAGGCGGCGAGCCCATCGTCATCGCCAACGCCGAGGGAGCGCGCACCACCCCGTCGGTGGTGGCCTTCGGCAAGGGCGGTGAGGTGCTGGTCGGCGAGGTCGCCAAGCGGCAGGCGGTCACCAACGTGGACCGCACGGCCCGGTCGGTGAAGCGGCACATGGGCGAGAGTGACTGGCGTTTCCCGGAGAAGGGGGACGTGAACGGCAAGCGCTACACCGCGCAGGAGATCTCGGCGCGGGTGCTGCAGAAGCTGAAGCGGGACGCCGAGTCCTACCTGGGTGAGGACGTGACGGACGCGGTGATCACCGTGCCCGCGTACTTCAACGATTCCCAGCGCACGGCTACGAAGGAGGCGGGTGAGATCGCGGGCCTGAAGGTGGCGCGGATCATCAACGAGCCGACTTCCGCCGCGCTCGCGTACGGCCTGGACAAGGAGAACGACCAGACGGTGCTGGTCTTCGACCTCGGCGGCGGCACCTTCGACGTGTCGCTGCTGGAGATCGGCGAGGGCGTGGTGGAGGTGAAGGCCACCTCCGGCGACACCCACCTCGGCGGTGACGACTGGGACCAGCGGATCGTCGACCACCTGGTCAAGCAGTTCAACAACGGCTACGGCATCGACCTGTCCAAGGACAAGATGGCCGCGCAGCGCCTGCGCGAGGCCGCCGAGAAGGCGAAGGTCGAGCTGTCCGCCGCCACGGAGACCACGATCAACCTGCCCTACATCACCGCCTCCGCCGAGGGCGCCCTGCACCTGGACGAGAAGCTCACCCGCGCCCAGTTCCAGCAGCTGACCGCCGACCTGCTGGAGCGCTGCGAGGGCCCGTTCCACCAGGCCGTGAAGGACGCCAGGATCGAGGTCAAGGATGTCGATCACGTGATCCTGGTCGGCGGCTCGACCCGGATGCCGGCCGTCACCGACCTGGTGAAGAAGCTCACCGGCAAGGACCCGCACAAGGGCGTCAACCCGGACGAGGTCGTCGCCGTCGGCGCCGCGCTGCAGGCGGGCGTGCTGAAGGGCGAGGTCAAGGACGTCCTGCTGTTGGACGTCACCCCGCTGTCCCTGGGCATCGAGACCAAGGGCGGCATCATGACCAAGCTCATCGAGCGCAACACCACAATCCCGACCCGGCGTTCGGAGGTCTTCACCACCGCCGAGGACAACCAGCCCTCGGTGACCGTGCAGGTCTACCAGGGCGAGCGGGAGATCGCCGCGTACAACAAGAAGCTCGGCATGTTCGAGCTGACCGGCATCGCCCCGGCCCCGCGCGGGGTGCCGCAGGTCGAGGTCACCTTCGACATCGACGCCAACGGCATCATGCATGTCGGCGCGAAGGACCTCGGCACCGGCAAGGAGCAGAAGATGACCGTCACCGGCGGATCCTCCCTGCCCAAGGACGACATCGACCGCATGATCCGCGAGGCCGAGCAGCACGCCGAGGAGGACCGCCGCCGCAAGGAGACGGCCGAGACCCGCAACCAGGGCGAGCAACTCGCCTACACCACCGAGAAGTTCCTCAGCGACAACCAGGACAAGGTCCCGGCCGAGGTGAAGAGCGAGGTGGAGGCGGCCCTGGCGGAGCTGAGAGACAGTCTCAAGGGCGAGGACACCGGCGCGATCCGCGCGGCGAGCGAGAAGGTCGCCCAGGTCAGCCAGAAACTGGGCCAGGCCATCTACGCCCAGACCGCCCCCGGTGCGCCAGGCGGCGGTGCGACCGGCCCGCAAGGCTCGGAAGAGGAGGTCGTGGACGCCGAGATCGTGGACGAGGACGAGCGCAAGGGAGGCGCCGCATGACCACGCCATCCAGGCCCAGCAAGAACGCCGAGGACCAGCGCCCTCAGGTGGTCATCCACGACAAGCGGCGCATCGACCCCGACACCCTGCAACTGCGTGATGCCGGCACGAAGCCGCCGACCGACCCCCGGGGACGGGAGCACCCTGGCGGCACCGACAGTGCCCTGCTGGCCGGCGGTGCCGCCCCCCGCGGCCAGGCGCCCGAAGAGACCGGCGGCGAGGCGCTACGGGCCGCGCTGGCCGAACGCACCCAGGATCTGCAACGTGTGAAGGCCGAGTACGACAACTACCGCAGGCGCGTCCAGCGCGAACGCCTCGCGATCGGCGAAGCCGCCGTGGCCGAAGCCGTCCGCACCCTGTTGCCTGTCCTCGACACCATCGACCAGGCCCGCGCCCACGACGACGCCGCAGCCGGCTTCGAAGCCGTCGCCAACCGCCTGCAGATCCAGCTGGCCTCGCTCGGACTCGAAACCCTGGGCACGGAGGGCGAACCCTTCGACCCCGAATGCCACGAAGCACTCACCTCGACCGAATCGGACCACGTCGACCACCCCACCTGCACACACATCCTGCGATCCGGCTACCGGCTCGGCGAGATCCTGCTGCGCCCGGCGCAGGTGGCAGTCGAACAACCGCCCGCCCCGGACCGGCAGAGCACGAGCACTTCCGTGTCCGATCGCACCGACTCGGCATAGGACACGCGGTCCACGCCTCCGTGCGGCCTGCCCGTTTTCCCGGGCCCGTACGGAGCACACGCGAATAGGCGGAACCGGATTCCGCCGCGGGCGGACGCCGTCGCCGTCCACGAGCCGGGCATCGTCCCGGTCCGGCGGACACCAGAGAGGGAGAAGCCCATGACGGAGAAGAAGACCATCACCGTGTTCGGTGCCACCGGCTCCCAGGGCGGTGCGCTGGCCCGGGCGATCCTCGCCGACGAGAACGGCGAGTTCGCGGTCCGCGCCGTGACCCGCACCCCGGAGTCGGACCGCGCCAAGGAACTGGAGCGGCTCGGCGCCGAAGTGGTACGGGCCGACATGGACGATCGGACAAGCCTCCCGCCCGCCTTCGACGGAGCGTACGGCGCCTACCTGGTGACCAACTTCTGGGAGCACATGTCCGCCGAGCGCGAGAAGGCACAGGCCGCCGCCCTGGCCGCCGCGGCCGGCCACGCCGGTATCCAGCACGCGATCTGGTCCACCCTGGAGGACACACGCGAGTGCATCCCACTGGACGACGACCGCATGCCCACGCTGCAGGAGCGTTACAAGGTCCCGCACTTCGACGCCAAGGCCGAAGCCGACCACTACTTCACCGACGCCGGTCTCCCGACGACCTTCCTGCGCACCACGTTCTACTGGGAGAACCTGCTTGGCCCCTTCGCCCCTCACCGCGGCGCCAACGGCGTCCTCGAACTGTCGCTGCCGATGGGCACCAGCCGCCTGTCCGGTATCGCCGTCGAGGACATCGGCCGCACCGCCCTGGCGATCCTCAAGCGAGGCACCGACCTCATCGGCGCCACCGTCAGCATCGCCGGCGAGCACCTGACGCTCACCGACATGGCCAAGGCCATCACCGAAGCCCTCGGCGAACCCGTCCAATACCTGCCGATGACCCCCGACGCCTACCGTGAACTCGACTTCCCCGGCGCCGACGAGGCCGGAAACATGTTCCAGTACTACGCCGAATGCGAGGAGCACTTCACCCACGCCCGAGACCTGGACGCAGCCCGCGAACTCAACCCCCTGCTCCAGGACTTCGCCACCTGGCTCACAGCCCACCACGACCAGTTGCGCACCGCCCTCAGCGCCTGAGCGGACCGCGATCGCGCCAGGCAGGCCGCTGCGGCGTCGAGCACGGCCGGAGGAGAGGACAGATGCAGCGGTACGCGCGATTCGCAACCAGCGGCCCCAACGCCTCATCGTGACAGCGCCGGTGTGCGACACGCGACTGGCCGCCGAGATCCGGCAGGACAACGGCGACCTGATTTGCCGCCACCAGACCTGGTACCTCCATGCCATCGGCCCCTGGTACGAGGACTTCCGCGAGGTCACGGACCGTGAGGACGCGTTCGGTGTTCTTGCCGGACTTCTTGTCGGCGAAGATCCGGATACACCCGGCCTCCGTGAGGGCGTGGATCTGCCTATCGAGCAGCTGTCCCTTGGTGGACACGCGCGCGTAGCCAACGAGGGCACCGGTCCGGATGGCGGGGACGGGGGCGAGCAGGTCGTCGTCGACGGGCTCTGGGGGCGGCCGCATGGTCGGGGAGTGTGCCGAAATCGGTGCCGCCGAATTTCTTGAGCACACCGACTTTCTGACACCGTTTCTCGGACATGTTCTGGGCCTCGGCGGGGCCGGAACGGCCGGCTGCCGATCTTGTTCGGGAATCGGTCGATAGATGAACGCTGCCGCCGATCACGTGCAGTAGGCGCCGAGGCCGTGTTCCAACAGGGCGAACGCCTGCTGCGCGGCGGCGACGGCGTCCGGATGGACCGCGTCGGCCGTTTCGCCGGCCGCGAGCCGTCGGACGTTCTCCCGGACCAACTCGTTCTGCACGCCGCACAGCTGGGTCGCCGCCGTACGCGCCGTGATGTCGCGCGGGCCGGTTCCGGTCTGCTCCGCGAGCGCGGCGGCGAGCGCGTCCACTGTGCGGGTGGCCTGCTCCAGCACGCGCAGCCGCAGGCTCGGTGCGGCGAGGACCATGCGGTGGAAGGCGAGGACGTGCTCGTCGTCGTTGAGGCCGGTGACGACGTCGCGCCGGTCCAGCCCGGCCAGGAAGTGCCGGCGCAGGGCGCCGAGCGCGGACTCGCCGGGGTCCCGGGCGAGGACGATCGCGACGGTGTCGTCGAAGTGGTCCTCGAACCGGTGCAGGACCAGGTCTTCCTTGGTCGGGAAGTGGTTGAACACCGTCATCGTCGAGACGTCGGCCGCTGCCGCGACGTCGGAGACAGGGACGTTGTCGAAGCCGCGCTCCAGGAACAGCGAGATAGCCGCCTCGGAGATGGCACGCCGTGTCTGCCGCTTCTTTCGCTCCCGCAGGCCGCCGCTCCCGTTGCTCATGCCGTCAAGATACCACATAGCTTATATCGCTACAAAGTTTGATTGACATAAGCGTTATAGTCACTATAAGAATTCTCCCAGGCGGTCGCCATGGCGCGTCCAGGCCCTGGAGGAGGGGACGGGATGAGCGGGATCACCATGGTGGGGGCGCCTTGCGGGGAAGGCGCGGATCCGCCGATGAGTCGAAAGCACGTCGTGGTCGCGGTGGTCGGCTGCTTCGCCACCCTGCTGCTGGGGCTGCTCGACCAGAACATCGTCAGCGCGGTGTCGTGGACGATGGTCAAGGACCTCGATCCGCTGCGCGGCGTGGACCATCTCCCCTGGCTGCTGACCGCCTACACGCTGGCCGACTGCATCGTGCTCCCGCTGTACGGGAAGCTGGCCGACGTCTACGGCGCCAAGCGCATCTACCTGCTCGCGCTCGGCATCTTCCTGACGGGGTCCATCCTGTGCGGCCTCGCGCAGAACATGGCCGAGCTGATCGCCTTCCGGGCCCTGCAGGGCGTGGGCGGCGGCGGACTGATGTCCGTGACCATGGTGGTCCTCGGGCTCCTGGTCCGACCGGGACAGGCCGAGGAGCAGGAGGACTCGGGCAGGGCCGGCATGGGCGGGATCATGGTGGGCCTGGGCATCGTGCTGGGCCCGGCCGCCGGCGGGCTGGTCGCCAACCACCTGAACTGGCGCTGGGTCTTCTACATCAACATCCCGCTGGGCGTCGCCGCGTTCGTCACGTCCGTGCTGCTGGTCCGGCTCCCGGTGACACCGGTCAAGCGCCGCATCGATTTCCTGGGCGCCGGCCTCATCGCCGCGGCCGCGAGCGCGCTGCTGATGATCTCCCAGTGGGGCGGCAAGGACTACGCGTGGACCTCGCCGACCATCGAGGGTCTGGGCATCGCCGCGGTGGTCCTGCTCGCCGCCTTCCTCTGGCGCCAGACGACCGCGGAGGAGCCGATCTTCACGCTGGCGCTGCTGCGCAACCCGGTCTTCCGCATCATGGTGCCGCTCGGCTTCTTCGGCGGCATCGGTCTCGCGGGCTCGGTGGCGTACATGGCCGGCTACCTCCAGGAGGCCCGGGGGATGACCCCGACCAGCGCCGGCCTGCTGTTCCTCCCCATGGCCATCGGCATGATCATCGTGGGCGTGCTCTCCGGCAAGGCCATGGTCAAGATGGCCGGTCGGTACCGGTACCAACTGCTCGCCGGCCACCTGCTGGTCGCCGGCGCGATGGTGATCTTCAGCAATCTGGGGACCGACACCTCGCTCTGGTTCCTGAGCTTCGGACTGTTCCTGCTAGGCCTCGGCCTGGGGCTGTGCCTGGGCATCGGCCTGATGATCACCCAGAGCGCGGTCGATCCCGAGAACCTCGGTGTGGCCACCACCTCGGTGCGGTTCGCCCAGCAGCTCGGCGCCTCGGCCGGCCTCGCGATGTTCGGCACCGTACTCAACCGCGAGCTCGCCTCGAAGCTCAGCAGCGCGGCGGGCGCCGCCGACGCGAACGGCCGGCTGAACACAGCGGCCCTGCCCGCACTGAGCCCGGAGCAGAAGCACGCCGCACTGGAGGCGATCGTCTCCTCGACCCACACGGTGTTCGCGATCGCCGCCTGCGTCATGGTCATTCCAGCCGTGCTGTCGATGTTTCTCAAGGAACGCCCCGGACCGTCCGCCCGTGTACCTCGGCAGCGTTCGTAACGGACCGGCGACCGGGCGGACTTCCTTGAGGGAACGGAGTTGCCGCCGACCGCGGCGACGGCATTCAGAAGCGACAACAGGGCCTCCTTGCGCATTCGGTGCCGACAACCTCCAAGCTGCACAGAGACCCTGTCTTCATGCGGCGACAACACCGAGGTCACCCGAATCGGGAACCCGGTAACACTCGTGCTAATTCCAAGCCTCGCGACGGGTTTGCGATCGCTTCCTAGCAGCTCAGAATCCGTGCGCCGAATCTCGCTCGACGCCCCGGCGACTGCCCGACCGCCCCTCGGAACGGACGACCATGGCGTACGTCCGGCACCGCTCCACGACGCGCCTCCTCACCGGGCGGCCCCGGAGGCCGGGTGGCGGTCCAGGATGGCTCCGACGATCCTCATGAGCCGCTCGCCCGCGTGCTCAACGCTCCCGTTCTGGGTGCTCACCTGGGCTCCTTCGAGGATGAAGGTGAGTTCCGCTGCCGTCTCGTCCGGGTCCGGCAGTCCGGCCCGGACGCACAGGTCGGTGAGGCGGCGCAGCTGGCCGGCCTTGTGGGCTTCGATGAGCCGGCGCGCCGGGTGGGCGCGGTCGGGCAGTTCCGCCACGGAGTTGATGAACGGGCACCCCCGGTGGGAGATCCCGGGAAGGCCGTCGGCGATGAAGCGGGCGATCCCCAGGATCTGCGCCCGGGGCTCGTCGGGGTGTGCGTCCGCCAGCCGGTCGAAGGCGGCGGTGTAGTCGGCGGCCAGGATGCGCAGCCACTCCTCGACCAGTGCGTCCTTGGTCGCGAAGTGTCGGTAGAGCGCCATCTTGGTGGTCCCGGCCCGGTCGGCGATGGCCTGGACGCCGACGGCCTTGATCCCCTCGCGGGCGAAGAGCTCCTCCGCCGCGTCGAGGATCCGCTCCCGGGGCGGCAGCGTGGCCACCCTGCTCTGCCTGCCGGCTCTGTCCGTGTTCGTCATACGGGCCCCTCGTCGGTGCGGCGGGGCGTCGCGCCGCCTGACATCGATGCTACGGTACCGACCAGTCCCGCACGATACCGATCGGTCTCATCAGATACTGATCGGTATCGTTTCCCATTGGTGCCCTCTCCCCGGACGGATGCGATGAAGCTCTCCGAGTACGTGACCTACGACGGCGTCGGCCTGGCCGATCTGGTGGCCCGCCGCCACGTGAGCGCCGCCGAACTCGCCTCGACCGCCCTGCTGGCCTGCGAGACCGTGAACCCGAAGATCAACGCCGTCGTCGAGACCTGGCCCGCACAGGACACGCCGGCTCCCGGCAGTACACCCCTGGCGGGGGTCCCGTTCCTCATCAAGGACCTCGCCGTCGCGATGGCCGGCCGGCGCACGGAAATGGGCAGCCGACTCGCCACCGGAAACACCGCCGACTCCGACTCCACGCTCATGACGCGCTTCCGTCGCGCCGGACTGGTGACCCTCGGCCGCACGGCCACGCCGGAGTTCGCCTACAGCACCACCACCGAAGGCCTCCTGTACGGGGCCACCCGCAACCCGTGGGACCCGGCCCGCAGCCCCGGCGGCTCCAGCGGCGGATCGGGAGCCGCCGTCGCGGCCGGCATCGTCCCGATCGCGCACGCCACCGACGCGGCGGGCTCCATCCGCGTCCCCGCCGCCGCCAACGGTCTGTTCGGGCTGAAGCCGACCCGCGGCCGGATACCCATGGGTCCCGATACGGACGAGGTGTTCAACGGGCTCGCCGTCCACGGCGCGCTCAGCCGCTCGGTCCGCGACAGCGCCGCGCTGCTCGACCTCGTCCACGGACCCGAGGCCGGCGATCCGTACACCGCCCCGCTGCCCGAGCGGCCCTACGCCCAGGAGGTCACCCGCGCCCCCGGCTCCCTGCGGATCGGCCTCCTCACCCGGCCCTGGGGCGGTCGGGCCGTCGACGCCACCGTCACCGACGCCGCCGTCCGCTCCGCCCGGCTCGCCGAGGCCCTGGGCCACCGGGTCCAGGAGGTCCACCTCGACCTCGGCCTCGACTGGGACGACTTCGCCCTCGCGAACGCCCGCCTGTGGAGCACCAATCTGGTGACCTGGATCGACGACCTCGCCGCGGCCACCGGACGGCCCGTCGACCTCACTACCCTCGAACCGGAGATCCTCGCCAGCTACACCTACGGACAGCGGGTCAGCGGCGCCGAGTTCGTCCGCGCGCTCGCCATGCGCAACGTCGTCAGCCGCGGGATCGGCCGGTACTTCACCGACCACGACCTCCTGCTCACCCCGACCCTGCCCGAACTGCCCGTCCCGCTGGGCACGTACGCCGAAGGCGCGGAGGGCGCAGACGGTCTCGGCTGGCTGAAGCAGCTTTTCCACCGCTCGCCCTTCACCGCCGCGATCAACATCGCGGGCACTCCCGCCATGTCCGTCCCCCTGGAGACCGACCCCGCCACCGGACTCCCCATCGGCATCCAGTTCGCCGCGGGATACGGACGCGAGGACCTCCTCTTCCGCCTCGCCGGACAGCTGGAGCGGGCCGCACCCTGGGCGCAGCGAACCCCCACCATCTGGTCGGGCCGCCCTGCCTGACACCCGCCGGGCCCTGCCCGCACGGCTCCGGACGACCAGGTAACCGCCGCCGCAGAAGGATGCCGGCTGACCCGCAAACGCCGGGGGAGTTCAAGAGAAGACTTGAAGAGCCTCCCCTCATCGTGCCACGCGTGGACCAGCCGGTGGGCCCGTGGACGCCCTCTCCAATCGGCACAACCACCGGTTCGACGCCCGCGGGTCGCTACGGCCAGATCCTCCACCAGTAATCGGGCGGCCTCCCGACGCTCTTTCAGCAACCCCAGCGGCGTCACACACTCCGTTCCGACCTCGACAACCCGACGCCGAAGCCCTGCCGCCCAACCCCGCACACCATGCCTGAACAGCGAAAGGTCATACGCCGCAAGCGGATTGCGGATGCCTTCTCACCCCTCGATGAGAACCGGTCCGCTGGCTAGGAGCTGTTCAAGGCTCGGATCATGTGGTTGAAGTCAGGGACTTCAACCACATGATTGATCCGCGAAGGTGAAGGCCTGCGGCGTAGTTTTCCGGGCTTTTGCCGTTCCGGGTGGCCAGGCCGCGCCATGTCTTGAGCTTCTGGAAGCACCGCTCGACATGGTTGCGCTGCTGGTAGCGGTCGGGATCGAAGGTGACCGGCCGGCCACTGCCAGTGCGGAACCGCCACAACACCCCGTTGAACTGGTCCCGAACCCGCCGAGGCAACGGCCCGGTGGCAGCCACCGGAACATGCGGTTCGATCAAGGCCCGATCGGCATCCGTCACGTCAAAACGCGCCACGATCCTGAGTCCTACCAGAGACACCAGCCCGCAACCGAGCCCAACCAAGATCCAAACCTTGAACTGTCCCTAGCGGAGGATCATGGCCACCGCTGTGGTCAGCAGCAAGCTGACGGACATCGCGGGCAGGCCGACCCTGGGCCGTTCGAGCGCCCACCAGAGGCAGGCGAACGGGACTATGAGGAAGAACATTCCGAGGAAGAAGCCCGCGGCTGCGTCCGGGCGGCCGGTCAACAGGGCACAGGCGATCGTCGACAGGTAGCAGCCCGTGAGCACGCCGGTGACCGCGGACACCGGCGCGGAGGATTCGGCGCTCCCGTTCCGCCACCACTTCCGCAGCCCTTCGAAGCGGCGGTCTGCCGTAGCTTTCGGCACCGCGCCCCGCGGTACGGCAGCCTCGGGCACGGCGTCCTGCGGCACCGCATCCTCTGGAACCGCGTCCTGCGGTATGGAGGACCGGTCTGTGTCGGCTTCAGTCATGTGTGGTTCTCCCCCGAGAAGGCCGCACCCCATCTGCGCGTGGCCGCGAGGCGGTTCGGACGCGGGAAGCCTAGGCCGTGCGGCGGGAAGTGATCAACTGTCGGAGTGGGCTGTCAGCTCGGTGCCCGATGGAGCGCACGCCGAGCCGGACCGCCGGCAGCAGTACCCAGAACAGTGATGCCGAGGTGGTGAGGAACGCGACCGGTATCGACAGCGAAAGGCCGCGACCAGGCCGCCAACCGCCGGCGCCGAGGGCGCCTCGGCGGCCGGCCACCCACATTCGACCGGGACCTCTACCGCGACCGCAACGTGGTCGACCGATGCTTCGCCCGCCTCAAGCGGTTCCATGCCATCGCGACCAGGTTCGACAAGCTCGCCGACCGCTACCGCGCCGGAGTCGTCCTGGCCTCCCTGATCCTCCGGCTCCGCGACCCAGCCAGGTGATCATGTGTCAGACAGCCCTTAGCGCGGGCGCCACGGGCCCCGCCGAGGACCGCACGACCCATTTGAGCCAGCGGTATGGCCGAAGCCGGTGGCGCGCCCGAGGTGCGTTGGGCTGACAGCGTGAGAGGGCGTCACCGGTCGGCGCGCTACCGCGGCCGGGAGGATCGCCCCCGTTCACAGTGCAGGCATGCATATCCTTCCCTCGTGGTGCCGTTTTGCCGTGGTGACCGTGCTGGCCTGCCTGCTCTCCGTGACCGGGACGCAGGCCGTGGCCGCTCCCGCTCGCGCCAGCTCCTCGTCGACCGGGTTCTCCTTCCCGTTCGCGGGATCGCCTCGCTACCTGGCTGCGACACCGACCGAGATTGCGCCAGGAGGCTTGCTCCACCGCCCCCTTGGGCAGAAGCTGGCCGACGCGATCGCGGTGCGGCTCGGGCTGCGCAAGGCGGACGCGTTCACGACGAAGCAGTACATGGAGTTCATCTCCGGCGGCGGTGTCGGCGGCGACCCCAAGGCGGCGGCGCTGGTCGACGCGAGCGTGCGCATCCTCACCAACACCACCGGGCGTCCGCTCTTCGCCGACGTCAACGGCGTCGTCACGCCGACGGTCCTCGCCAGCTACGGCCTCTTCGTCACCGAGGACGGCTGGCTGGAGAGCCCGGCCTACGCGACGGCCCCGACGCGCCTGGTGAACACCGTGATCGAGCCGGGCGGCTACATGGGCACCTGGATGCGGGCCAACGGCGCGACCGCCTCGCTGCAGATGCTCTACCGCTCCGCCTACCCGGTCGAGGCCGCGTACGGCTTCATCGCGCAGCAGATCTCCGGCGACGCGCAGCTCGCGCCGAACACGAAGGACGGAGTCCGCACGGAGGTGGGGATGTCAATGGCCCCGGCCTTGTGGGCCACCAACTTCGCCCTCATCTACACGCTGAACCCCAAGCTCGCCGCCGACATGCCGGCCCGCTGGGCCCCGATCCCCGACGTCGTCGCGAACGCGATCCTCACCAGTCCCACGGGCCGCGTCCGCTACGCCGATTACGCCTCCGACCTGCAATGATCTAAGCCCCGATGGGCGACCCGGCCGCCGTCGCCGAGGTCATCGCCACCTACCGCCACCGCCTGGCCCCGCGCACCAGCCCCGAGGCCATGGCCGCCCTCGCCGCGCCGATCGGCGGCCAGCAGTGGACCCCGGCCAGCGAGGCCTTCGCCCGGCTCCGCGCTGCCGGCGGCGACCGGTGACCGACCAGCCCGCCGAGCGCAAGCCGTTGCACGTCCTCCTCTCCGACGCCGTCGGGCAGGCCCGCCGCGCTGTGCGCTGGCGAGCCGGACGCGGTCGAGAAGCTCGTCGAGCGCCTGGCCGTGTCCTGAGCCGGCGACCACACTGATCAGACGCACCCCAGGTGACCGGAGACTGCCACTACTCATCGACGATCCTTGCGAGAGTCCGACCATTGAGGCCACGTACGTAGCAGACGGTCTGCGCGTAGACCGTGGGGGTCAGACCGTCGACCACGTCGACGACCGCTTCCCGAATCCTTCCGAACGCATCCACCAGAAGATCGGCGCTGGTCGACGGGGTGGTCGCCGTCCGCCGGACGCTCGGCTTCACCGTCGACGACTCCCAGCCCGGCGCCGTGCGAACCCGGATGCGAGGGGCCCTTGGCGCCTGCGGCCGGCTGCCCATCGTCGAGCGGAAGGACTTCGGGCGGGACGGTCAGCTGTTCGGGAGCGTTCCGCCCGGCGGTGAGGTCGCGGGCGATCGCGTCGGCCCAGACGTCGACGGCCGCCCAGTCGCGGTAGTCCCCGGGGCGCCCGCCGAGGAGGCGCAGCGCGAACGTGCCCGTCCGGCCGAGGTGTTCGGGGGTGGCGACGCCGAAGGAGAGGCGGTGCCCGCGCGGTCCGGGTGGCAGTGCGAGCCTGTCGAGGACGACCGCCTCCTCGCGGCCCGCGAGCCTGCGTCACGGGCCCCGCAGCCGCCCAGGGCAGGCCGACGCTGAACGCCCAGACCCGGCCGCGTGCGAGGGTGTCCCGGTGGCGCCGGAGGAAGGCGGCCGCCGCCGGCAGCCACCGCTGGCTGTGGATCGTCCAACAGTTCTTCCTGGGCAGGTCCGCGAGCAGGCCCAGCACGAACGCCCGTGCCCGGCGGCGCGGTTCGACTCGGGCGAACCGGCTCGCCAACCGTGCCATCAGGCCCTCGAATACCGGCTGCCACCGGGCAGGGTCTACGCTGTGGCCCACGGCCACCGGCTGATCTTCGTTTGTCCACACAACTGACGATGATCAACGGTGGCCGTCTCCGCCTCAGGACAGGCCAGCCCGGAGGCGCACGAGGGTCCATGCGGGCACGGGTGGGTGGAAGACTCGCCAACGGTGACGGGCGGGGAGCGGACTTGATGGATGACACCGGGCACGCCGCCGTCGCGCTGGCAGTGGCGCTTCGAGATGCCCATTTCGGACTCAAGAGATTGGCGCGTGCCTGGGAGGAGGGCGCTCCGGTCGGCTTGGTACGCAGACGCGAGTCGTTGGGTCCGGCCTGGCAGTACTCGGACCAGCCGGATGAGGCCTCCTACACCGACGGCCAAATGATCGAGCTGGCGAGCAACCTGACGGTGGTCGTCCAGCTGTCCATCAGCTTCAGCGCCACCGGCACGGACATGTTGGCCACGGTCTCCGTCGAGGATGACGGGGGGAACGTCGCGGAACTGCTGTCCACCGGGCCCGAGGAGTTCGCCTTGAGTGCTGAGGATCTGGTCACCGAGATCGTGCAGTGCCTGGACCGTATGGAGCGACTGGACCTTTCAGGCGTGATCCGCTGACCCGACGATCACCTGGCGGGTCACCCACACCGAGGCCCCGCCGCGTGATCATGATCTACAGCCGGAGTACTACGGCGGCGCGTTCGTCGTCAGTGAGCGGGATGGACACTGCCATCTTCTGCAAGTTGCTTTTGGCTTCCAGGAGTTGGGATCGCGTGGATTCCTTGGGGGTGTAGAAGTCGCAGCCTGCGCAGGCCATGCTTTTCCAGACTAAGTAGTCGGCGCCGGAAGTCCTTCGGGGGTTGGTCACGCGGTGAGGCGGAAGGAGAATTCTTCCGGGTGATCGGCGGTGTGCCGGTCGAGCCTGGCCAGCAGATCGTCCAGGTCGGAGGTGGTGAACTTCCACTGGAACGGCTGTGCCGTGGCGTTGTAGCGGTCTTCGAAGGCGCGGAGCCGGTCCCCGACCTGGGCGAGGTCGGTGAAGTTGTTGGGCGAGACGACCTTGCGCTGGACGACGGAGAAGTAGATCTCCACCTGGTTCAGCCACGAAGCGTGGATGGGTGTGTGTACCATCACCGCGTTCGAGAACGCGCTGATCAGCCGGTCGGCGGCCTTCGTGCCTCGGTGGGCGGAGCCGTTGTCGACGATCCAGAACACGCGCTTCGCGCTGGCATAGGGCTCCTGGCTCATGACCTGGGCGACCAAGGTCATGAACGGTACGATCCCGCTCCTGGGCTCGGTACGGCCGAACACCTTTGCGTAGTGGACGTCGTAGGCGGCCAGGTACGTCAAGGCGCCTCCGCGACCGTAGGTGTGGTTCACGCGCATCGCGCGGGCCTGGCCGGGGGCGAGGGTTGGATGGCCGCGGCAGCGGGCCTGGATGGAGGTCTTCTCGTCCGCGCTGATCACGTACTCGTCCTCACCGAGCGGTTGGCCCTGCCAGGTGCGGGCGTACAGGTCCAGGACACGCCCGGCCCTCGCGCGGAAGTCGGGGTCGGTGATGAAGATCCATGAGCGGTGCCGCCAGGGCTTGAGCGCGTCCTCGGCGAGCCAGCGGCGCACGGTGGAGGCTGACATGAACATAGCGATGCCCCGGGCGATGGGCTCCCTGGCCAGCTCCGGGCACGACCAGCGCGACAGCGGCACGCCGGTCTCGACGGGTATCTGGCAGGCCAGCGCCTTCACCTGGGCGGTCTGCAGCGCGATGAACGCGGAAGGGCGACCGGGGCGGTGGCGGTCGGTCAGCCCGGCCAGGCCCTGCTCGGCGAACCGACCTCGCCACCTGCGCACCGTGTCCAGATGCAGGCCGGTCTCCCGAGCGATGCGCGCGTTGGAGCGTCCACGTGCCGCGTGCAGAACCACCTGTGCCCGCAGACGCAGCCGGTACTCGGTTTTGTGGCCGTAGGCCATCTTCGTCAGCCGCTCACGCTCGGAGGCGGTCGGAGATATCGGGCGGGCTGGGGCAACGGGCATGAGGGTGAGGACCGATCGAGGGAAGTGAATCACGACAGCCCGTAGCTTGCCGTGCCCGGTCCCCGACCCGCCCGGTACGACGGCGGTTGTGCCCCGCCGCCGGAACACACCAGGCTGCTGCTCACCGGTGAGCCGGGCCAGCCGTCCGGCGCGCAGGCCTGGCTCACGGCCGAGACGCCTCATGCGGCCATGGACGACGCGGTGGAGCTCTTCGAGGACGAGCTGAACGACTTGCTCAGCGATGAGGACCGCGTCGGGGACGGCGGGTAGTCGTACGAGTGGAGCCGATGAACGACGGCTGGCCCCGGCCGCGCCCGGGGGGCGGGCGGGGCCGGCCGTGCGGGCAGCTCAGTGGGCGATCTCCTGGGCCTGGGTGGTCCAGCCGTCCGGCAGCCGGTCGAGGGTCGTTTCCCGGCGTGGGAGGTTGAAGTGGCGCTTCGCACTGCGTTCGTGTTCAGGGGTTGCGGCCTCTGAACAAGAACGCGGCAGCTGCCGGGCTCACGCTGGTGGGGTCCCGGTTGCGGGAGTCAGCAGTTGTTGGGCGGCACCTTCGATGTGCGGGGGACGATGACGGTGCCGTGGACTCCGTCGGTACCGTCCAGAGCGGGGGCGACGGTCTGCCCGGGTTCAGTCCACGACGGGTTTTTTGGCCCTGGTCGAAAGTCCAGGTACCGGTGACCTTCTTGGCCACGACGCCCCTCTCAAGCCAGCCGTACTCATGGGAGGCAACGGGGATGTGACTGTTGATCATGGTCGTCGTCCCGCCGATCCAACTGTGGCCGTAACTTGCTTCGACGGCCGCTGTGACCTTGGCTTCGATGACCTCCAGACTGATTCCGGCTTCGGACCCCAGGGTGTAAGAACCGCCGAGAGTGTTCTCCCAGCCCACGCTGTCGGCGACGCTGACCTCGATATCGGTTTTCTCGTTGGTGCCGTTGTAGACCAAGGAGTTCTCGACGCAGGACTGGGTGTCGACGTAAGCGGTGGACTGACCCTTGCCGGGGATGCTGTACGTGCACGAGTTGGCGTCCTGCTCGCACAAGGTCAGACCGTACCGAATCGCAATCTGGGTCAGGCCTGGGGTACTGCCGGAAGAGGTGCCAAGCCGCCACTCATCCAGGTGCTGCGGCCAAGTGTTGCAGTCAGAACCGTCGGAGGGCACGACGACCTTGTCCACGTCGTGGAAGTACGAGAGGCATCCGCCCGACTTCACGTTCCGGATCACGTACGCCCCGGACGTGGCTGCGGGTTCGAGGTACCAACGCTGCTGCGTGTTTGTGTCCGAGCACTCCCACTCGTTAGCCCGACTCTCATTCACATCTGGGTCGCTGCCCACATCGAGGCACTGGCCAGTGGTCTTGTTCTTCAGCTGGAACCATCCGCTCTTGTCCCGGATCATTGACCATTGGTCGTGCCTGGTGCCGCTCGTCGGACCGAAATCGACCCATGAGTGCGGGTCGTTGTTGTCGGGCGCCAGGGTGGTGCCTGAGTAGACGTTCTTGATACTCAGACAGGCCGGCGTGCCGGTGCCCCCGCACGGAGCGGGGCCGTAGCCGAGGTCCTACCAGTCGGTCCATTTGTCGCTGGGGGGCGGGTTGGACTCTTCCTGCGCGCTGTGCGCCAGAGCGCCGTGGACGCTGAAGGCCTCCAGACGGCCGTCCCGGTTGGCCACCACCGCCGAGTCACCGAGCGTGGTGCCGCCAAGACTGGTTGGTGTGCTCCACGAGTCGAAGCTGCTGGGCTGGGTCTGCATCGTGTGCCAGAGGCTGTTGTCGGAGTGGGGCGCGAAGACCTCCAGACGGCCGTCGGCGTTGGCGGCCACGTTGAGGTTGTTGAGGCTGACCACACCGCCGAAAGCAGTGCCCTCCCCCGTCAATGCCGCCCAGGAGCTCCACTGCGCTTGGCTGGGCTTGTTCTGCGCGGCGTAGTACACGTTGTCGCCCGTGCCCCGGACGAAGACCTGCAGCCGTCCGTCTTGGTTGCGGGCCACGGCAGGGTCGCCCTGGACACCGCCGCTCAGGGTCGGAAGAGCCTTCCAGGGGCTCCACTTCTTCGTGTTCTCCTTGTTCTCGACGCGGGTCCAGAGCTGGTGGTTGTTGCCCCAGCTGAACACCTGCAGCTGCCCGCTGCTGTTCATCGCGGCCGCCGGCCGGCCAATCAGCTTCACGCCGGTGGGGGCGCCCATAGTGGTCCAGGGGTCCCAGTTCTCCCCGTACACGCTGCCGGGCGCCGTCTGGACCAAAGACTTCACCGTGCCGTCCCTGCCCAGCCCGAAGACCTGAAGGCGCCCGTCCTGGTTCGCCGCGACCGCGACCCCCTCCGAATTGGAAAGGGTGGCACCGGGGTGGTGCACCCATGTCGTGCTCCACGTGCTGTCGCCGGTGGTTGTGGACGCCATCGTGGAGACCGTGCCGCCATGGGTGGTGAAGACCTCCAGACGTCCGTCCGCGTTCGTCGCCACCACCGGGTCGGTGGCCGCGGCACCACCCAACGTGCTCCAGTCGCTCCAGTCGGTGCCGGGTTCCCTCTGGCCGATGTGCCAGACGGTGCCGTCTGCGACACGGGCGAACGCTTCCAGGGCGCCGTTCTTGTTCAGCGCCACCAGACGGGTGGCCGGCGGCACCTCAGCGACCGCTCCCGCGGACGGAGGCGTGGCACCCCAGGCCGGCGCCTGCAGACAGGTGACCGCGGCCAGGACAGCGCCCAGCAGGGGGATGAGCACTCCTACGGGCACGCGAGAACGTCTTGCCATGCAGCTTCCCTCCCGGAAACAGGCAGCCACGTGCGGGAGCAGGTCCTCCCGGACGAAGGCGATGAAACCGGCCTCTCTGACACGGTAGGAACCATCCACCCGGGGCCATATCACCCGAACGGGCGAGGGCCGCTCGCACACCAACCACATGCGCGGCAGGCGCACGCCCCGCTCGCGAACGGCGGTCGAACGCCATGCCGTAGCCGCGCCCGGCTGCCGGCTGACCACACCGTGGTGCGCTCGCCGTTCGCGACAAGCTGACTTTGTCGGCAACGGCCCAATTTGGGTTCTGGATCACTTTCCGTGCCAGAGCCACGGAGCGTCACGGGAACCGCGATCATGAACGGTCGTGGCTGACGATCTCCTTCAAGACCTCTGGCTTCACCGGACCCGCGACGTTGCGGTCGACACCCTGACCGTCCACGCCGACCGCGTCACCGTCCACGCCGCCACGATCGGCGGCCTCATGCCGCGAGGAGGACGCGTTTGCGCAGGAGGTCGAAGCCGGCCCGGCCGAACATCTGACGCTTGATCATCTTGATCTTGTTGTTGTGGCCCTCGACCGCGCCGGAGCTGTAGCTCAGGGTCAGGCCGGCGACGACCGCATCGAGGTCCTGCAGGAGACCGCTGGCGAAGCCGCGAAGGGCCGGGACCTGGTCCTGTTGGACGCGCGTGATCCAGTCCTTGAGCTCTCGTCCACGGCGGTCGTGCATCAGCTCGGCGAAGGCCCTGACGTGCTCGGCGGTGGTGGCCAGCGCCGGGACTCGGGCGAGGATCTCCTTGAGCTGCTGGGCGTCTTCGTCGCGCAGGCGGTCGGGGCGGCGGGTGATCCAGCTGGTCCCGTCCCTGACGGAGGGCTTGCGTCGGGGCGGGTCCTGACTGGGGAACGCCTCCCTCAGCCGGCGCACGTAGACGCGAACGATCTCCTCCTGCCCCGGGAATCCGCGCTGCCGGATCTCCTCGAACAGACGCCGGGCGATCGTATGGCCCTCGGCGAACCGCTGGTGGAGGTAGGGCTTGTAGGGGTCGAGGATGCTGGTGCGCCCGGTCCAGCGGCCGACCAGCAGCTTGTCCGGGTCCTTTGCACCGGCCAGCCGACGCACGGTTCCTCGGGCCAGGGCCAGTCGGCGGGCGATGACGCGGAGGCTGAATCCCTCCTCCATGAGCGTGTGGACGGCGGCGTGCTGTTCGCGGACCCGGTCGGACAGGCGGCCCGTCCGGCGGGGCTCGGAGCTGACGGCCGCCAAGGCGACAACCGGAGCCGGCCCGGCCGCAGGGGCCGGTTCGGGCAGCAGGGCACGGTGCTGGAGCACGGTCTTCTCCACCGCGTCGGCGAGGTTCTGCCACAGGTGGAACCGGTCGGCAACGTGGATCGCGTCCGGGGCGCCGAGCCGGACGGCTTCGGCGTAGGAGGCTGAGCGGTCGCGGCAGACGACCTTCACCCCTGGGTGGTCGGCCAGCCAGGACCGGACGGTCTCAACCGTGCGGTCGGGCAGTAGATCGACCGCACGGCGGGTCTCGATGTCGACCAGGATCGTGGCGTAGACGTGGCCCTTGCGCAGTGCGAACTCGTCGACGCCCAGCACGCGCGGCACCGAATGCGCCGGATCCGGCAGGGCGCGTATCAGCCGCAGGAGCGTGGAACGGCTCACCGGGACCGCGAATGTCTCGGCCAGGCGGGAACCGGCCCGGCCCGCCCGTGCCAGGGCGAGCTGCTGCAGCACGGTCTGCAGGCCCTGGCTCCGCCGCCCGTGACGAAAAGTCAGCCCCGCCGCCCGCTCCACGAACGTGGCCCGGGGGCAAGCTCGTTCACGGCAGCGGAACCGGCGGACCCGTAACTCGACCACCACCCGACGCCCGCCCACCGCACTGTCGTCCAACCGCCGCACGTAGCTGCTGTGCACCCGGGTCGAGACGGTTCCGCACGACGGACAGCCCGCCTCGTCGCCGATCGTGGCGGCGTGGACGGTGACGCGGTCGGCGTGGACGGTCAGGGTGTCGACCGCAACGTCGCGGGTCCGGTGAAGCCAGAGGTCTTGAAGGAGATCGTCAGCCACGACCGTTCATGATCGCGGTTCCCGTGACGCTCCGTGGCTCTGGCACGGAAAGTGATCCAGGACCTCAATTCACCCGTTGCCGACAGACTTGACAGGCCGAAGAACGATGACCGCGCGTCGACGTCCCATCTGGCCGCGCGTCCCCGAACAGCCGACGCCCCGGTCCACCCGGTGACCCGCGACGACGCTGGACACCGCAGCGCTTCCCAGGGGGAAGGCCCCGCCGCAGCCTCGAGGCCTTTGCATAGGGGACAGCCCGCAGCGACGCCCTGCTTGTGGCGAAGCAGCCTGGGCCCCATCCTCAGCCGCTCCATCCCGGCGGGCCAAGGGCAACTCCAGGTGACAGGCCAACATCGTCGTGGTGTCACTGCGAGCGGGCTTGCGCGCGCAAGGCATCGACGCTTACGCGTAGCAGACTCCGATGTCAACCCCCGAAGGACTTCCAAGCTCGACCACTAAGTCGTCGCCTCCGGAGGTCCTTCGGGGGTTGACTCCGGAGGCAGTGTCGTGTGGGGTGTGCCGCCTCCGGGGCCTGGGGTCCTCAGACGGGGCGCTTGGCCATCACGACCACGCCCGGCCCGGTCTGCTCATCCGCAGGGAGCCGGAGTTCGGCAACCGGGTGTAGTCCGGCCTGCTCGATCAGGTCCACGAGCTGCTCCGGCCGCCACTTGTACGTGGTCCATCGAACGGGCACTCCTCCGTAGGCCTCGGTGCGCACCGCATCCTCGTCGCCGACGTGTGTGGCGGCGATGAAGTGCCCGCCCGGCTTCAGGGCGTGCGCGAAATGGGTGAGGACCTGTGGAAGGACATCGCGGGGGAGGTTGAACAGTGACCACCACCCGAGCACGCCGCCGAGGGAGGCTTCACCCAGTTCGAGCTCGGTGACGGAGGCGACGCTGAAGCGGCATTGCGGATGAAGACGGCGCGCGTTCTCGATCATGCGGGGAGAGAGGTCCACCCCGGATACGTCGAGTCCGCGTTCGGCGAGGTAGCCGGTCACCGTGCCGGGGCCGCAACCGACATCGAGGACGGGCCCGAGTTCGCCGACGGTGTCGGCGAAGGCGTCGATGGACGCCTTGAGCCAGGGATGGCGACGGATGTCACCCATGCCCGTCGTCACCACCATGTGGGCGTAGTTGTCGGCTACTTGGTCATAGGACTCACGGACGACGTCGAGATCGGCTGGGCGGTCAATATGGTGTGCGCGCATCAGCCAACAATAGGACGGTGGCCTTGTGGATTCCGGGGGCGTGGGTATGACGGTCATTCTGCCCGACGAGTCCCGGCACGGGCACGGCAGACTGCGGTCCCGGTTGATCCACTTCTCCCGATCGGCCTGCCTGCCATGCCTGTTGCCCTCGCCCGTCCGATCGTCCTGACCAACGCCGAACGTGAGCGGTTGAATAAGGCGGCTTACGGTCACAAGACCGCGTACCAGGCCCGGCAGCGGGCCGCGATCGTGCTGCACGCGGCCCGCGGGCGCCCCAACGCGCGGATCGCCCGCGAGACGGGCCTGCACCTGGACACCGTGCGGACCTGGCGCAACCGCTTCGCCGACGGCCGGCTGCCAGCCCTGGCCGACCGCAAGCGCTCCGGGCGCCCGGCCCGTTTCACGCCCGTGCAGGTCGCCGAGGCCAAGGCTCTGGCCTGCCAGCTCCCGGCCGAGACCGGGGTCCCGTTGTCGCGCTGGTCTTGCCCTGAGCTGGCCGCAGAGCTGACCGCGCGCCAGATCACCGACAGCATCTCCGCGTCCACGGTGCGCCGCTGGTTGCGCCAGGACGCGCTCAAGCCCTGGCAGTACCGGTCCTGGATCTTCATCCGCGACCCGGACTTCCGCGCCAAGGCCCAGCGGGTCCTGGACCTGTACGCCCGCACCTTCGAAGGAGAACCCCTCGGCGCGGACGAGTACGTCGTCTCCAGCGATGAGAAGACCTCGGGCGGCGGCCACGGTACCGGCGGCCGCCCGCGGCTACGAGGGGGCCGAGAAGGTGCCGGGGCGCAAGCGGCACATCGTGGTCGACTGCCTGGGGCTGCTGCCGGCCGTGATGGTCACCGCGGCGAACGTGACCGACCGGGATGCCGCGATGCCGCTGCTGGAACGTGTCCGGGCCCGCTGTCGCAGGATCGTCCTGGTGTGGGCAGACGGCGGCTACGCGGGTCGCCTGGTCAGCTGGGCGAAGCGGCAACTGGGGCTCGCCCTGGAGGTCGTCAAGCGCAGCGACGACGCCTCGGGGTTCGTGGTGCTGCCCAGACGCTGGGTGGTGGAACGCACGCTGAGCCGGCTGATGCGCTCGCGGCGCCTGGTGCGCGACTACGAGACGCTGTCCGCCGTGCATGGGCAGATGGTGCTGTGGTCGATGGCGATGCTCATGAGCCGCCGGCTGGCCCGGCGGCGAGCGTGAACCGTCCCGGGGTGGGTTCGGGCCTTCACCCGTGAAGGCCCGAACCCACGATCGAGGGCGTCATACAGCACGATCTGGTTCGCGGAACGGTTGCGGATCCGCAGCACGCGATGCCCACGTGGCGTCCCGGCTCCCCCTGGACACATACGCGCCGAATACAGAGGTATCGAGATCCTTGAGAGACTCCAGCACCAGAGTGGCAATCGCAAAGCGAGGATCGCGGCGATCAGCGGCCTCGGGAACGGCGACGACCGTCATCTGGGCTGACACGCCGGCGAGGACGCCGGTGAGCGAGTCCTCGATCACAATGCATTCGTCGGGTGACGCGCCGAGGGCGGCGGCTGCGCGGAGATAGGCACCCGGGTGGGGCTTGCCGTGTTCGTCGTCTTCGGCCGAAAACACGGCATCGAAAGATCGGTCAAGGCCGGTGCTCGCGAGCGCAGCCCGAATCACCGACTCCGGCGAAGACGACACGACGGCCATCGCCCTCGATGCACGCGCGCACGCCGCGACGGCGTGTTCGGCGCCGGGTTTCAGTGCCACTCCCTCCAACCTACGGCACACGGCGGCCACGATCTGCTGCTCGACGTCGTGGGGGTCGGCTTGAATGGTGGCCCGATCGAACCAGTAGGCCACCATGTCTCTTTGCCGCAGCCCGCGCGTCGCCGCCTGCATCTCCGTTGTGAGGTGCAGGCCAAGCGGACCGAACACTTCACGCTTTGCCGCGTCCCAGATCGGCTCGGAGTCGATCAATAGGCCGTCCAGGTCGAACAGGACAATCGGTTGCATCGGTTGCTCTTTCGTTGGCGATCACGCGAGGGCGGGACGATTCGCTGCCCCGCCGTGCGTGGGCAGATGGTGCTGTGGTCGATGACGATGCTCATGAGCCGCCGGCCGGCCCGGCAACGAGCGTGAACCGTCCCGGGGTGGGCTCGTCGGCCCAGCCCCGGTCGGCCAGTCGCTTCATCTTCGACCGAACTCCTTCCACACTTGCCGGAACCGGCTTCAGTCCGAGTACGGCAGTGATCTCCTGACAGGACATCACTGGCCTCCCGCCGGATGCTTGTTCGGTGAGCGTAGCGAGGATGCGCTGGCAGTGGGGAGCGAGCGCGTCCATGGAAAGCGCGGGACGCCGCACCGGGACGATCGAGCCCGATCGCGCGGCCCTCGGTAGAGGAACCCCGGCGGGCGCGTTCGTCGCGGGCTCCGACCCGGAAGACTCACCGGCTCCCGGGCCGGCTTCACCTGCCTGTCCGGGCCGCGGCCCGGACAGAACCAACCCAACGGCCCGAGCATGCCTCACTTGGCCAGCAGCGTCTCGCCGTCGCTGCCAGCGACGGTCGAGTGCAGCATGATCTGCGACCTTGTGGCCCTGATCTCGACCAGCTGGCGCGGGTGGACCCTTCGGGCCGGCACCGAGTAGAGGTTGCCGCCGAAGGCGACCAGGCAGTCCTTGCACCGGCCTCAAGCCACCGGTTGTGTCGGCGGTCACGGAATTCCCCACCCGTATGTTCAGGATTCCCCAGGGGGAAGGTGATCGCGGATGCGCATCGCGGTGCGGCCGTCGGGTCGAACTAGCGTGGCACTGGAGGCCGCACCGGCCCGACTTGGCGAGCTTCGCTGCCAGCTTACGTGTTCGAGGTTGCGCGCATGCCTTCGAGCAGCGTGGCGAGGTAGCGGTGCGCGGTGTCAACGCGTTCGGCAGGGGCGCCTCCGTGGACGTTCACGGCGTGCGCGATGCCGCACATGAGCGGGACCAAGTCGGCGGCGGCGAGGTCGGAGCGGACCGCTGCGGCGCCGCGGGCCCGGTCGAGGAGTTCGGTGCCGGCCGAGGCGAGCGACTTCTTGAGTTCCGTGGTGCGGGGCAGAGCGTCCGAGGCTGCGGCGGCGACCGGGGCGAGGGCGGCGTCGGTCACCTGTGCTTCGACGATGCGGAACAGGAAGCCCTCCAACGCGCGCATGGGGTTGGCTTCGGCCAGCGCCTGCCGGCCGTGTGCGGCGAGGGCTTCCAGGCAGGGGGTGGCGACCGCTTCCAGTAGCGCCTCGGGGGTGGCGAAGTGCCGGTAGACAGTGGCGACGCCGAGTCCCGCCCTGCGTGCGACGTCATTGAGCTGCAGAGGGATGCCCTGGTCGACCAGGTCGCGGGCGACGCCGACGATCCGGTCCCAGTTGCGGGCGGCGTCCTTGCGCAGCTGTGGCGTCGTCATGTCTCGGCAGTCCAGGTCGCTCGTCTGATGGCACGGGTTCGGCTCTCGATCATATGCGCGGCCCGGCGGTGAGCTGCCTGCGTCCGGGGTGGGGGGGGGGGGGGGGGCCCCCCCCCCCCCGGGGGGGGCCCGCCCCCCGGTACGGCCCGGCCACCCGGGGTTATGTACCCCCCCCCCCCGGCCGGGAAACA
>NZ_JBMVFA010000047.1:36730-52952 GCF_049543595.1 Kitasatospora sp. NPDC094028
GGCGGCTGGGCGGTGGGCGGGGGGGGGGGGGGGGGGCTGGGGGGGGCCCGGGGGGGGCGGGCCGGGGGGGGGGGGGGGGGGGGCGGGGGGCCCCCCCCACCCCGGATGTCAGGACCGGCCCTGCTCTCGGCCGAGGAAGCCGGTGATGATCTCCAGCCACCGCTTCGGCTGCTCCAGGAAGGGCAGGTGCCCGGTGGCAAGCTCGGCGGTCTGCGCACCGGGGATGGCCGCGGCGAGCTCGTACTGGAGGGCAGCCGGTATCAGGGCGTCGCCGGTGGTCACGACAACAAGGGCCGGGACGGCGATCGCGGCGAGGTCGGCGCGGACATCGGCGCGGCGGACCAGGTCCACCTGGGCGCCGGTGCCGGCCGGGAGGGCCGCGGCGGTCTGTTCGGCGGCCGCGCGCACCTGGGCCGGGGTGAGTGAGTTCAGAACCGGCGCGCTCAGGGCCAGGTGGGCCAGGTACTGGGCGAGCAGGAGGTGCTGTCCCGATTCGTAGAGCTGGTGCCAGATCGCGGCGGTCAGGTCGGCCCGGGTGTCCAGGCCGGCGAAGGTCGCGCTCAGCACCAGTGCGGTGACACGCCCCGGGTGACGGACAGCGGCTCGGATCGCCACCGGGCCGCCGAGTGAGTATCCGCAGACCGCGAACGTGCCGAGTCCTTCGGCGTCCGCTGCGGCGACCAGTTCGTCCGCCAGGGTGTCGAGCTCCAGGGGCGCGGGTGTACTGGGGGTCTGCCCAGAGCCCGGGAAGTCGACCCCGACGACGGTGTGCTCGGCGGCGAGCCCTTCGATGATCGGCCCGTAGTTGGCCTCGACGCCGCCGCCCGCGCCGTGGGCGAGGAGGAGGCCGGGGCCGGAACCGCGGACGGTGCGGGCATAGGCGGTCGGGGCTGTGACGGTCATGGTCGATTCCTCATGTGACGAACCCTGCGAACGGGTAAGGGATGGCGGATGGGGAGGTTTCCCGAGCGGAGGCGAGAGCGAGTCGGTGTCGGTTCTGGCCAGCCGGCGTTCCGGCGGCCGCTCACGCGCCGGCGGACGCCGCCCGGGGAGCGTGGGCTTCGCTGAGCCGGCGCACGGCTTGGGCGAGGCGGTGGTCGGTCGCGGCGTGGAACGGGGCGACCGGGTGGGCCTGGGGGCCGATGACGATGCCACTGCGGCCGGTCAGGGCCTCGTCAGTGGCGGCGACGATCGAGGGCCTGGCCGCAACGGACGCGGGACCGGAGGTGGAACGTTCGAACCTGCGGCGGACCAGCGGCCACAGCAGCCGCAGGGCGGGGGAGACGATCTTCGGGTCGGTCAGGGTGCCGTTCGTCATGTCGGTCGCCGCGCCTCCGGGGTCGGCGGCGAACACCGAGACGCCGGTGCCGTCCAGCCGGGCGGCCAGGTCGAGGGTGTAGGCCAGGTTGGCGAGCTTGGCGCGTCCGTACCAGTGGAATCCGTAGTAGCCGCCGGGCGGCTCGACGGCGTCGAACACCGGCTTGGCGACAGCGACGGCGCCAGAGGTCACGTTCACGATCCTGCTCGGCGCCCCGGCCGTCAGCGTGGGCAGAAGCAGTTCCGTCAGCAGGTACGGCGAGAGGTGGTTGACGACGAACGACGCCTCGACGCCGCCCAGGTCCAGCCGCTGCGCGAACATCGCCCCAACGTTGTTGACCAGCACCGTGAGCGGCTCGCCCGAGGCGGCGTGGTCGGCGGCGATCGTGTCAGCGAGTGCGCGCACCTGGTCGAGCGAGGCGAGGTCGGCGGACAGGAACCGGCCGGGGTGCGCGGGGTTCGTCGCCTGGATCCGCTCGACCGCTGCGGCTCCCCGTTCTGCGTCGCGCCCGACCACGGTGACCGCGAACCCCGCGGTGGCCAGCCCCAGCGCCGTCTCCAGGCCGATGCCACCCGTTCCGGCCGTGACCACAGCTGTCCTCGTCATGAGCTCCTCCGCCCGATCGACAATCGGATGATGTATCCGGTTAGTCGGGACGGTAGCATGGATCCGGATGAACTATCCGGTTTGCTGTTCGGCGGCAGCCCTCGCGGACCGCAGCGACAGGCGACCGCCGGGACGGGGCAGTGGGAACCTGGGGAATCGCGTGACGTTCGCCCCGGGGAATTACCTGATCGTCCACAGTTGTCCTGAGAAGCCGTTGAGCGCCTGAAAACGCAGGGGACTCGTGTCACCTCAGCAGGTCGCGCCACCGGGCCGCCGACTCCAACGCGTCCAGGCTGATTCGCTCCAGGAACGCCCCGCTTTTCGCCAACCGCGCTCCGGCAGGTGTGTCGAGGCCGATCTGCTCCGCGTACTGGACCGCGACCTGTGCCGCATGAAGCGTCTGCTCCGCGCCGGTCACCGTCGACTGGAACCAGGCGTCGTTGTCGACCACGTACACGTCCCGGCGTCCCTGGGCCTCGCGCCGGATCAGCTCCTGGCGGATCAGATACCCGACCGCCGCCGAGACCGATGCCGGGCTGACTCCCAGCTCCCGGGTCAGCTCGGCGGCTGTGAGCCTGCCGTCCGTACTCAGCCACAGCGCGATCAGGACCCTGGCCATCATCTTCGGCAGTCCGGTGCCCACCGCCAGCTCCACCGCCTGGTCCTGGGCGTCCGTGTGCCCGGCGCCGCCCGTGTGCCCGGCACTCGGCGTGCGGCGGCGTGCCCGGCGCTCCGTCGCTTGGTGCGCGAGTTCGGCGCGGTAGCCGGCCGGACCGCCGTTGCGGCCGATCTCCCGGGTGACCGTCGACGTGGTCCGGCCGAGGCGTCGCGCGATCTCGGCGTAGGAGAGCCCCTCGACGAGTCCGGCGGCGATGCGGTGGCGGTCCTGCTGGGTCAGTCTTCCTCCTGGCATGGCGGCAGTCTTGCATTCAGCGACACCTGTTGCAATGCCAATGGTGCATTCGGCGGCATCGTCATTGCATCAAAATATGGCCATTGAACTGCGGTTATGTTGATCTATCCGTAGACACTTTCTCTGAACGCAACGTAGCTTTCAGCCCGTGCTGAACACAGATGCCATCATCTCCGCCACTGGACTGCGCAAGTCCTACGGCGCCCACCTCGTCCTGGACGGCGTCGACCTCACTGCCGCGCAGGGCACGATCTTCGCCCTGCTCGGCCCCAACGGCGCCGGCAAGACCACGATCGTCCAGATCCTGTCCACCCTGATCAAGGCCGATGCCGGCGAGGTCCGCGTGGCCGGCCACGACCTGGCCCGGGACCCCGACGCGGTGCGCGCCGCGATCGGCGTCACCGGCCAGTTCTCCGCCGTGGACGACCTGCTCACCGGCGAGGAGAACCTGCGCCTGATGGCCGACCTGCTGCACGTCGGCCGCTCGCGGCGCCGCCGGACCGTGCAGGCGCTGCTCGAACGCTTCGACCTCGCGGCCGTCGCCCGCAAACCCGTCGCCACCTACTCCGGAGGCCTGCGCCGCCGCCTGGACCTCGCCATGACGATGGTCGGCGCGCCCCGGCTGATCTTCCTCGACGAACCGACCACCGGCTTGGACCCGCGCAGCCGCCGCGAACTGTGGCGCACCGTGCGGGACTTGGTCGAGAACGACGGTGTCACCGTCTTCCTGACCACCCAGTACCTGGAGGAGGCCGACCAGCTCGCCGATCGCGTCGCCCTGCTCAGCGAGGGAAGGCTCGTCGCCGAGGGGACGCCGGACGAACTCAAGCGCCTGATTCCCGGCGGCCACATCGCCGTGCGCTTCGCCGACGACACCGAACTCACCGTACAGATCCCGGACGGCGGCGTGGCCGAGGCGCTGAGGGCCGTTGTGGGCCAGCTGAACGCGATCGACGCAGAGGTGGCGGGGCTGACGGTGCACACCCCGGACCTCGACGACGTCTTCCTCGCCCTGACCAGGTCCTCCTCGCCCTGACCGACGACACCGACTCCACCAACGGCACCAACGACATCGCTGTGAAGGAACCTGCCCGATGAAAGCCGTCGCCGACTCCGCGACCATGCTGCGCCGCCAGCTCACACACGTCCGCCGCTACCCGACACCGCTGCTGACCTACACCGCCGTCCCGGTGATCATCCTGCTGCTGTTCGTCTACGTCCTCGGCGGCACCATGGGCGCCGGAATCGGCGGCGGCCGCGCCGCCTACGTCGGCTACCTCACCCCCGGCATCATGGCCACGACCATCGCCGGCGCCGCCCAGGGCACCGCCATCGCCGTCGCGATGGACATGACCGGCGGGATCGTCGCCCGGTTCAAGACCATGGCCATCGCGCGCGTCTCCGTCCTCACCGGACACGTGCTCGGCGCCCTGGTGCAGAACTTCCTCGCGCTCACCGCGACCACCGCTGCCGCCTTCGCGATGGGCTTCAGGCCCGCCGCCACCGCCCTGGACTGGCTCGGTGTCATCGGCATCCTCGCCATGTTCACCTTCGCCATCACCTGGCTGTCCGTCGCGCTCGCCATGATCACCCGCAACGTGGCCACCGCCAGCAACCTGCCGATGCCCTTGCTGATCCTGCCGTTCCTCGGCAGCGGCGTGGTGCCCACCGCGTCGATGCCGGCGCCGCTGCGCTGGTTCGCCGAACACCAGCCGTTCACCCCGGTCATCGAGACCCTGCGCAAGCTGCTCGCCGCCCAGCCGGCCGGCGCCGACCTCGCGAAGGCCGTCGCGTGGAGCGCGGTGATCGCGCTCGCCGGCTACCTGTTGGCACGCAAGCTCTACAACCGCTGAGACTGCGCGTCGGTGAGGCGGGGGTGAGGCGGCGTCCGACGCCTGAGCATGGTCAGTTCGCCGATCAGTGCCGCCAGGTTCGGGTCGTCGGGTGCGAGGACCGGGCGGCCGGGCCCGGTTGCAGAGCGACCGGGCGGCCCGGGCCCGACCTTGCCGGAAGCTCTTCGCGCGTCAGGGGATGCCGTGCCTTCGGTCGATCGCGGGCGGTACGGACCGGTCGACTCCCGGCTCGCGTGGTGACACGGAATCAGCCTGGCGCGTGGCAGCGGTGCCTGGTCGAGTGGGGGCCACTGGGCCCGCCGCAGCAGGGCCACGGTGTGGAGGAGGTCCGCGGTGCTGGTCAGCGAGGCCCCGCGGGAGTCGGTGACCTCCCAGTGGTCCGTGGTGGAGCCGGGGCGGGCGGTGCCCAGGTTGTGTGGGCTGGTGATGTCGGTGTGGTCCCGGATGTCGACGGCGTCGTCGACCAGGGTGGCCGTGTAAGTCCGGCCCATGAGTTTGACGATCACGGGGGTTGGGGTGACCTCGTCGAGCCGCAGGGTCCCGGTGCTCGGTTCGTGCCGGATCAGGTGTGTGGATGTCTCGTCCGACATGGGCTTACTACTTTCGGTGTATCAGCGTGTCCTCTCGGTAACTGTACCGATGTGAACGCGCGGTCTTCCCGTGTTCCGGCATCGCGCGCATCCTTGGCCGGGCGCTGGCAAAGGTGTCGCACCGCATGGGGGACCTATGGAGTACGGAAGTGTGCTCGAACGGGCGGCCGCGTCGGCGCGGCAGGTCTCCGGTACAGGGAGGGTGGCCGCCTACATCCCGGCGCTCGCCCGCGCCGATCCGGCGGCTTTCGGGATCGCTCTCGCCACGGCCGCCGATCCCGCGGTGGTCCACGGCGCCGGCGACTGGCGGACGCCGTTCTCGATCCAGTCGATCTCCAAGGTGTTCACCCTCGCCCTGGTCCTCGCCACCGATGGCGACGCCCTGTGGCAGCGGGTGGGCAAGGAACCCTCGGGTTCGCCGTTCAACTCCCTGGCCCAGCTGGAGCGTGAGGGCGGCGTGCCGCGCAACCCGTTTGTCAACGCCGGCGCCCTGGTGGTCACCGACCGCCTTCAGACCCTGACGGGCGATGCCAGCGGGACCCTGCGAGAGTTCCTCCGCACGGAAAGCGGCAACCCCGCCATCGACTTCGACGCCCGCGTCGCCGCCTCCGAACAGCGCCACGGCCACCGCAACGCCGCCCTCGCCCACCTGCTGGCCGACCACGGCAGGTTCACCAACCCGGTGCACACCGTCCTGCGCCACTACGTCAAGCAGTGCGCGATCACCATGACCTGCCACGACCTCGCCCTGGCGGCCTGCCTGCTGGCCAGACACGGCACCCGCGCAGACGGCACCCGCCTGCTCACCCGCAGCGAGGCCAAGCGGATCAACGCCGTCATGCTCGTCGGCGGCACCTACGACGCCGCCGGGGACGTCGCCCACCGGGTGGGGCTGCCCGCCAAGAGCGGCGTCAGCGGAGGCATCCTCGCCGTCGTCCCCGGCCGCTGCGGCCTATGCGTGTGGGGGCCGGCCCTCGACACGCACGGCAACTCCGTGGCCGGCATTGCCGCGCTGGACGCCTTCACCACACTCACCGGCTGGTCGGTCTTCTGACAACGGCCCATGGAGCCCGGAGGTCTTTCCTCCGGATGGTGCTCCAGGCCGCCGCCCTGGCTGCTCATCGGCCGGTGTGCCGCCCCAGAGGTCAGTCGGGGCGGGGCGGCCGCTCGGTGAGCGCCCTGACGTAGTCCGGTTCGGTGAGGGGGCCGAAGAGGACGGCTCGGGGGGTTTCCATGAGGTCGATCAGGTCCGTGGCCCGGGGGAGGAGGCGGCGGCACAGGTCGTTCAGGCGGTCGGGCAGGGAGCGGACCTGTTCGGGAGTGAGCAGCCCCTCGGTCACGAACCAGCCGCTGTGTGCCTGGGCCTCCTCCAGGCAGCTGAGCAGATGGAGGTCGTGCAGCAGGGCGCCGCGCCCCCCGGCCCCGGGCTCCTGCGCCTGCGCTTCCAGGGCTTCGGTCCGGAGCGCCTCCGCGGTGATGCGGGCGACCTGGGCCTCGGCGAGGAGGAGTGCCAGGTCGGTGTGGGCGTCCCAGGCCGCTGCGGAGGTCGTTCCGGCTGCCTCGCACGTCGTCAGACGTGTCGTCAGCTCGGCGTGCAGCCGGCCCTCACGGGCCCGGAACAGGGCGCAGAAATCCTCGTCGCCGGCCGGCTGGAGGTCCGCCTGCTCCTGCGGGGCCGGGTGGGCGACGGCGTCGACCGTCGTCCGAGCGGCCTTCAGCAGGATCAGCCGGTTGTCACCGCCTGCCGAGTGGAACGCCATGGTGAGCGCCTGGTACTCGATCAGGCGGTTCTCGGAGAAGAAGCCGATCGCGCCGACCGCCGAGCGGCACTGGGTCACCGCCCGGTCGGCGAGCCGGTCTACGCCGACCTTGGTCAGCGCCAGAGCGCGCATCACGGCGGGTGTCGGCCCGCCGCCCGCGCCGCCCCGGTCGGGGATGTGCCAGCTCGCCGCGGTCGCCCGGCGGGCCAGTACGGTGGCCGTGTGCGCGGCGGCGGCGGCACCGAACAGTAGACGTTGCTGGTGGCGCAGCCCGAGGGCGGGGCGCTCGCCGGCCAGGCGGTCGGCGGTCACCCTGCGCAGCGCGTGCGGCAGGGCGATCGCGACGGCTGCCCGCGCCGCCGCGGCGAGGCCGGCGGTGACCGCGCCCCAGGCGAACCGGCTCATCGCCAGGCTGCGGCGGGTCCGGTCCGCCGGTCCGCCGACTGGATCGGAGAAGGCGCCGTCCTCGGCGAGCCGGGCACCGTCGGCCAGCCAGCGGTGGCGGGGCACCCGGACGCCGTCGAAGCGAACGCTGGCGTAGTCCAGCGGCAGAAGCGCGGTGGGCGGACGGGAAGTGATGGTCACTCCGTTTGACGGCCCGTTCTCGTCCCTGAGCGCGACCAGGAAGAGGAAGACTCCTCGGTCGGTACCGTCGACCCGCAGCCGGGCGCTCACCACCCCGAGCCGGGAGATTCCCTCCTCGCCCACGTTCGGCGGGTACTTGGCCGCTGCGGCGTCCGGGGTGTGCAGGACGAAATCGCCGCTCGTGCGGTCGAGGACGGCTTCGGTCCGGATGTCGGAGCTGCTGTTCCCCCGGCCCAACTCGGTCATCAGGGCCGCGCCGATCGAGCGGCCCCGGGCCAGTTCGGCGATGTCGCCGCTCGTCGCGCCGTAGTCCAACGCGGCGCCCAGGGCCATGCAGTGGTGCAGGAACATGATGTGGAAAAGCCTGGGATCGGCGGCGGCGGTGACTTCGAGCAGCGCCCTGAGGCCGGGCTGGTCGATGGCCAGCAGGGGTTCGTCGCCGCCGGTCCGGGCGGTGATGCGGCGCAGCGCCGGGTAGGGCGCCGGGCCCGGCCGGCCGGCGCCGGCCCGCAGGACGGCTTCGGCCAGCGTGTCGTGGGCGTCGCTCACTGGGTGGGCTCCTTGGCAGGGGCGGGGCGGGGCGGCGGGCCCGGGCGGGCCCAGGAGTCGATCGCCTGGGCTGTGGAGGCTGCGTCCTCGGTCAGCATGGTGAAGTGATCGCCTGGGACGTCCACCCGTGTGTGGGGCAGCGGCCAGCGGGCGGCGAGGGCACCGATCCCGTCCAGTGGGCGTTCGGCCCGCAGCAGCAGGGTCGGTGGGGACGCGCTGGTGTCGGAGCCGTCCAGGCCGCCGTCCGTGAGACCGTCCAGCAGGCGCAGGTATGCGCCGGTCGCGGTGAGCCGGGTGGGGTTGACGGGTTCGGCCGCGAGCGAGCCGGGCCGCTGCCGCTCCTCCAGGAGCGCGAGGACGGCGGGGAGGGTGGCGGTGACGAACCCGTGCTCCGGCCAAGGGGCGTCGAGCTGGACGAGACCGGCCGCCGGCCGCCCGAGCGACGCCAGGTGCTGAGCGAGGGCCTGTGCGAGGAGCCCGCCCGAGGAGTGGCCGCAGAGCAGGACAGGCCGGCTGCCGATGTAGCGCAGCGTGCCCTCGGCGTGTGCGGTGACGAGCGCGAGCGCGCTGTCCGGCACGCGCTCACCCGCGGCGAAGCCCGGCAGGGGGAGCACCGCCGTCTCCCATCCGGGCAGGCACCGCGCCAGCTGCGCGTACTCGTGCGGGCCACCGGTCGGGAGGACCGACGGAACGCAGAGCAGTACCGGTGCTCGTCCGTCCGGACCGCCCGGCAGGCGGACGGCGGCCGGCGCGTTCTCGACGCCCGCGTCGCCGTCGAAGGACAGTCGCAGCCGTGAGGCGGTCCGCAGCAGATCGGCGGCGACCGTGCCCCGGCCGCTGTGGCAGGCGTGCCGGTACAAGGCGTCCAGGCCGTCGGGCAGGTCTGCGGCGGGTCCGGCGGAGGCGGTCCGCTGCTGACGGCCCCGCAGATGTGCGGCGAGCAGTGCGGGGGTCGGGTGGTCGAAGACGGCGGTGGCTGACAGGGCGATGCCCAGCGTGCGACTGAGCCGGCTTCGCAGTTCGACGGCTGCCATCGATCCGGTGCCCAGTTCCTGGAAGGCGGCGTCAGCGGGCAGCCTGGTGCCCGTGGGGTGTCCGAGCACAGCGGCGGTGTGGGTCAGGACCAGGGCCAGCAGATCCTGGTCGTCCGGTTGCCGAGGGCCCGGCTCCGGCGTGGGCGGTGCTTCGGCACCGACCCGGCCCGGGCGCTGATGTGTCGTCAGCCAGTACTGCTGCCGCTGGAAGGGATAGGTGGGGAGGTCGATGTGCTCGCGCCGCACGCCGGTGAACGCGGCAGTCCAGTCGACCGGTGCGCCACCGACCTGGGCGCGTGCCGCCGACAGCAGGAACTGGCGTGGACCGTCTGCCGCTTGGCGCAGGGTGCCGACCGTCGTGGCGGTGACTCCGGCGGCCTCCGCCGTCTCCTCGACGGCCTGGCTCAGCACGGGGTGCGGGCCGATCTCGATGAACCGGCGGTGGCCCTGGTGCAGCAGGGACTGGATCGTGTCGCGGAGCCGGACCGGCTGCCGCAGGTTGCGGTACCAGTAGCGGGCGTCGAGCCGGGAGCAGTCCAGGGGGCCGGGACCTGGTTCGACCGTGGAGAAGAACGGTACGCTGCCCGGACGGGCGCCGACGCCTGCCAGGCTCGCGGTCAGGGCCTCCTCCAGGGGCTCGACCGCCGCGCAGTGCGACGCGTAGCCGACCGGCAGCATCCGTGCCCGTACGCCGTGTTCGGTGAGTTCGGCGACGAACTCCTCGACGGCCGTGGCGTCTCCGGCGACCACCGTGGACCGCGGAGAGTTCTCCGCTGCCAGGGCCAGTCCGGAACGCCGGGCCAGCCGGTCGGCCAGCTCCCGCGCGGGCAGGCCCACCGCCGCCATCCTGCCGGGCGCCAGCTGCCGCACCGCCCGCGCGCGGACCGCCACGATCCGGGCCGCCTGCGCCAGCGGGAGCGCGCCGCAGACGTGGGCGGCGGCGATCTCGCCCTGGCTGTGCCCCACCACCGCGTCCGGGTGGACGCCGAAGGAGCGCCAGAGGGCGGCCAGCGAGACCATCACGGCGAACAGGGCCGGCTGGGCGACGTCGTCACGTTCCAGCGGCGGCGCGCCGGTCCCGCCCCGCAGCACGCTTGCGAGCGAGAAGTCGAGGTGCGGCGCGAGCGCCCGCTCGCACTCCTCGACCGACCGGGCGAAGACCGGGAAGGCGTCCAGCAGATCGGCGGCCATGCCCGGCCACTGCGCGCCCTGACCGGGGAAGACGAAGACCGTCCCGCCACGCTGGCCCGTGCTCCGGCCCTGCACGACGTCGGCCGACCACCGGCCGGACGCGACGGCGACCAGACCGTCGTGCAGCTCGCCCCGGTGCCGCCCCACGACGACGGCCCGATGCTCGAAGGAGGACCGGGACCGGGCCAGGGCCGCCCCGATCGCGGCCGGGCCGGCCGAGGTGTCCATCCCGGTGGCCGCCGCGAGCCGCTGCGCCGCGGCGCGCAACGCCTCGTCGCTGCGCGCGGACAGCAGCCAGGGAACGGCGGGATCCACCGGCAGGTCCGTGTTCACATCCGCGGGCGGGACCGGCGGCGGCTCGGTGAGGATGACGTGGGCGTTGGTCCCGCTGATGCCGAAGGCCGAGATCCCGGCTCGGCGTGGGCGGGCCGAGACCGGCCAGGGCCGTGCCCCGTGCAGCAGGTGGACGGCGGCCCGCTCGGCCGCGTCGTCCGCAGGCTGCGGGAGGTCGGCCACCAGTGCGCTGCTGTCCACGTGAAGGGTGCGGGGCAGCAGGCCGTGCTGCAGGGCGAGCACCATCTTGATCACACCGGCGACCCCGGCCGCGGCCTGGGTGTGACCGATGTTCGATTTCACCGACCCGAGCCGGAGCGGGTGTTCGCGCGGCCGGCCCGGCCCGAAGACGGCCCGCAACGCGTCTGCTTCGACGCGGTCCCCCAGCGGGGTCCCGGTGCCGTGCGCCTCCACGACGTCGATCTGATCGGCAGTCAGGGCCGCGTCGACCAGCGCCAGCCGGATGACTTGCTGCTGGGCGGGCCCGCTGGGGGCGGTGAGTCCGTTGCTGGCACCGTCCTGGTTGACAGCCGACCCGGAGACCACCGCGAGTACCGGGTGACCGTGCGCGCGGGCGTCGGAGAGCCGCTCCAGCACCAGCACAGCGGCTCCTTCGCCCCAGCCCGCGCCGTCGGCGTCGGCGGCGAAGGCCCGGCAGCGCCCGTCCGGGGACAGGGCTCGCTGCCGGGCGAAGTCGACGAAGGAGGCCGGGGTGGCCATCACGGTCGCCCCACCCGTGAGGGCGAGGTCCACTTCGCCGCGGTGCAGGGCTTGGACCGCGAGGTGGAGGGCGACCAGGGAGGACGAGCAGGCGGTGTCCACGGTGAGGGCAGGTCCGGTCAGGCCAAGGAGATAGGCGAGCCGCCCGGACGCCACGCTCGGGGCGTTGCCGATGAGCAGGTGCCCGTCGTAGAGCTCGGGGGCTTCGCTCAGCCTCGGTGCGTAGTCGGAAGCCATCAGGCCCAGGTAGACCCCGGCAGCCTTGCCGCGCAGGCCGGCCGGGTCGATCCCGGCCCGCTCCAGCGCTTCCCAGCCGGTCTCCAGCAGCAGGCGCTGCTGCGGGTCCATGCCCAGCGCCTCCCGTGGCGAGAGGGCGAAGAATGCGGGGTCGAAGGCCCCGGCCCCGCCCTCCCCGGTGAGGAAACTCCCGCCGCGGGCGGTGGTGCGGCCGGCTCGGCCCGGCTCCGGGTCGTGGAGACGGGCCAGATCCCAGCCGCGGTCCTGGGGGAAGCCGCCGACCGTCTCCTGGCCCGCGGCGAGCAACTGCCACAGGCTCTCCGGTGTGTCGATCCCGCCGGGGAAGCGGCAGCCGATGCCGGTGATGACGACGGGATCGTCACCGGCTGCGGGGATCAGGGGGCGGGGGTGGGGCGCTTCGGGGGTTGCGTGCCGGTTCGGCCCGGCGACCATCCGGTGGGCCAGTTCCCAGGGTGACGGGTGGTCGAAGGCCGCTGTGCTCGGTAGCCGCTGTCCGGTCAGGGCGGAGAGCCGCGCCGCGAGCTGTACGGCTCCGGCGGAGTCCAGGCCCAGCTCTCGGAAGGGTGTCCGGGAGTCGGCGGTGCCGTTCGCCGGGCGGCCGGTGACCGCGGCGACCTCGGCCTCGACCTGGGAGAGCGCCTCATCCAGAGCTGCCTGCGTGGGCGACGTCATCGGTGCCGGGTCCGTGTTCGTCGGTCCCACCAGCAGCGGGGCGAGCCGCGCCCGGGCGACCTTGCCGGTCGGCGTCACCGGGATGCGATCGACGATCAGCAGTTCCAGCGGCCATTTGTAGGGGGCCACCCCGGTCTCGGCGAGCCTGGCGTGCACCTGCGCCAGTTCGAGTGTGTGCCCCTCGCGCAGCGCTGCCAGCAGCACGGGGTACTCGCCCAGCCGGTCGTCGGCGCGGGCGGCCACCGCGAGGGCCTGCGGCTGGGGCAGGCCGCTGAGCACCGTCTCGACCTCCGAGGCGGTGAACTTCAGCCCGCCGACGTTGATGAGTTCGGCATCGCGGCCCTGGTAGGAGAAGGTCCCGTCGGGGTTGCGCCGGGCCCGGTCGCCGGTGCGCAGCCAGCCGTCCGGCGTGAAGGCCGCCCGGGTGGCCTGCGGGTCGTCGAGGTAGCCGCGGAACGAGTACGGGCTGCGGTAGTGGAGTTCGCCGGTCTCTCCGTCGGGGCACGGCTTGCCGTCCGGCCCGGCCACCCGCGCCTGAGCGCCGGGAACCGGCCGCCCGATGCTGCGGGCCACCACCTCGGCCGGGTCGTCCGGCCCGGTCGTGGTCCCCGCGCCCAGCTCGGACATGCCCCACTGCACGACCGTCGTCGCGCCGAGCACCGCGCGGACGCGGGCGACCAGCTCGGCGGGAACGGCGGCTCCGCCCGTTCTGACCTCCCGCAGGGTGCCGAGCTGCCCGCTGGAGGACCGGAGTGCGTCGCGCAGCTGCGCGGGGACGGCGAACAGGACGCTCGCCGCGCTGTTGCGGGCCAGCCGCCCGAAGGCGGCCACGTCCCAGTGCGGCAGCAGCGCCTGCCTGCCGCCCGTGAACAGGCTGAGGTGGACGGAGAGCAGACCGAACAGGTGGGTGAACGGGCTGGCGCTGATCAGCACGTCGTCGTGGGACGCCAGGCTCTGGCGGGCGACCGCCTCGGCGTTGGCGAGCAGGCCCGAGTGGGCGTGCAGGCACAGCTTCGGGCGCTCGGAGGTGGTGCCGGAGGACGGCATCAGCACGAACGGTAGGTCCGGTGTCACCGCCACCGGCCTTGGCAGGGAACCGCAATGACTGTTCATCAGTTCATCGAGGCGGGTGTGCCCGTCGTCCGGCTCCGGTCCGACGAACAGTATCCGTTCGAGGGCCGGGAGCCGGGCCGGCGAGATCCGGTCGGTGGCGTGGCCCGGGTTCGGGTGCCCGGCCGGCCGGATGAGGATCCGGGCCCGGGCCCGGATCAGCAGGGACTCGGCCTCGCGCTCCCCGAGCGCCAGGTGCAGTGGGAGCAGCACCGCGCCGAGTTCGGCCACCGCGACGTGCGTGACCAGGAACTCCCAGCAGTTGGGCAGTTGGACCGCCACCACGTCCCCGGTGCCGATGCCTGACTCCTGCAGCGCGGCGGCCAGCGCGTACGACGCGGCCCGCCAGTGGGACCAGGTACGCGCGTCGCCCGCTTCGAGCACCGCGACCGTGTCGGGGAGACGGTTGGCGACCGCGTCGAACAGGGCGGGGAGGGTGTGTTGGCGCGCGGGGTTCCCGAATGGGGCGACGAGGTAGTCGTCGGGGGTCACGGTCACAGGCCGGTCTCCGGACTGCCGTCGGCCGGTCGGCGGCGGGCCCGGCCGCCGACGTTGCAGAGCATGTGCACGTCCCAGAGGACCGCCGGTGACCCGCCGGTACCAGGTGGTGCGACGTCGCCGTCCGGTAACAGCCGCTCCACCAGCAGAAGTTCGGCATGAGACGGCATCGGCGCGACACAGGCCCGCAGGAGCTGCGCGCAGCGCGCCCGCAGCCCGTGCGGCACGACGGTGTCCGACCGTGCGACCTGCACCGCAAGGAAGAGCGGCACAGCCGCGTGGATGAGCTCGCAGTGACGCGCCAGGTCGACGAGCTCCCTGGGCCCGACGGTCGGCAGCAGGTCAGCGAGGATGTCTTCGATACGGGCGGAGCGGATGAGTCCGACGGCTTCCCCGAGTAGCGCGAGGTCCGCCGGGTGGATCACGGGCCGGTCGGTCGTTCGGTGCGTCAAGCTGCTCCCTCATCCCGGTTGTGCCGGCCGCCGTGCGGGTGCCGCCGACGCCTGCCAGTGCCAGCCATGGCGAAGCTAGCACCGCGGCTGTCGACCGTGCGATGCGGGCGACGAAAGCCGGGCAGCCGGTACACCCTTCTGACCGGGCCCACGCTCGATCTCGACCGGGTGGATGTTCTCCCCGCCCCGGAGGTGTCCGACCGCGGCCGTGCGCGGTCGGACACCTGCGAGGCGGACGATCGGCCGCGCCGGTGCTACAGCTCGTTGTGGACGTACGTGTTCGCGCAGTCGAGCAGTGCCTTCAGTCCGGCGCCCGCGCCGGAACGGTTCTTCGCCGTCCGCATCTTGAGGCGACAGTCGTGCACCTGGTTCGACATGAACTTCAGGTCGGCGTAGTGGATGACCGGGTCGGACTTGAGGTCCGGCCGCGGGTAGCGCGCGGTGGCGATGGCGGAGAAGTAGCTGAAGTCGTCCGCCAGCAGCTTCTTTCCGCAGTAGCGGTGCAGGGAGGTGAAGCTGTCGTGGACCGGGGTCCGGGCGGCCGCGCGGATGTTGTAGGTGTGGATCCCGGTCTGCCGCCTGTGCAGCGGGCCCTGCCCGTCCTGTTGGGTCGCGCTGTAGTCCGAGAGGAAGTGGTCGGCGCAGAGCTGCACGTTCTCCAGTTCCGCGGCGATCGCGTCGACGTCCTCGACGTAGACGTTGCCGATGAACCGGTTGTTCAGGAAGATCGAGTTGTTCCCCTCGATGATGATCTTGTCCCCGACGATCGTGTTGTTCTCGAAGATCCCGCCCCTGATGCGGAGCGTTCCCCCGATGACGGTGATGTCGTTGCCGAGGAACCTCGCGTTCCGCGTGAGCACGGCCCCGGTCGCGTTGTAGGCGGCCCGCCCGACGCCGCAGAACGGGATCACGTCGGGGTCGATCGTGATGTTGTTGGCTCGGAGGCAGTTCCCGATGAAGAACGACGATCCGCTGGGGCCGTCACCGGGGTTGGGTCCGGGCGGCGGGTCGTCCTGCTGGGCCGCCTGGGCCGTACCGGCGAAGGTCCCCAGGACGGTCAGGGACAGGGCCGCCAGGAGCCCGAGGGCTCGTTTGCGCAGTCGAAGCTTTCCCATGATGCCTCCTTGTCGTCGCCCGTTCGGGCCCGTGCGCGTCCGGCGGTTCTCGTTGCGCCGTACGGGAGTCAGTGCCGGGTGACGGCCTGCGCGTTACGGCCGCAGGCGCAGCCGTTACCTGACCGAGATCTGCGGCGCACGGGCCTGCCGCGGCCCGGGACGCGCGTCCGTGGGCTGTGAAGCCCCGAAGGGCGCGCCCTTCGTCCAGCGTCCGAGCGTCGCGACGGGCTCGGACCGGGGCGAGCGTTCCGTTGCCGCTCGTGCCGGTGTAACGGATGGGGCCGGTACCGACTCTGAGCAAGCGTCCGGGATCCCCGAGCCGCGGAACCTCTTCCCCCGGCCCCGGCCCCGCCTACTCAGGAGCAGAGCACCGATGCCGCTGAACTTCTACCGATTCGACGTCGACTGGACCGTGCCGTGGCCGCGGCAGCCGGTCTTCGAGGCGCTCACCGACCTCGAAAGGTTTCCGCTCTGGTGGCCCGACTACCAGGCGGTCTCCCGGCTCGGTGACGACAGCTTCGAGCTGACGCTCCGCTCGACGCTTCCCTACTCGCTGGTCGTGACCCACACCTTCACCTGATTCTGCCGAGGAAGCCCGGGGCTTCAGCCCTGGGAGGAATCGGCTCCTTGGATCGGAGCCGCGAAGCGGCGGAGTTCTCTTCCAC
>NZ_JBMVFA010000048.1:0-47585 GCF_049543595.1 Kitasatospora sp. NPDC094028
ACCTGGACCCCTACGTCCACGCCTACAACGCGGACGGCAAGGAGATCTACAACCAGAAGACCCAGCCCAACGCCAAGGGCGCCCGCCAGTAGGCGTCACCCCAGACGCCCGTGCAGTCCGAGCAGCCGGGGCCCGCGGCGCGCCCGTGGCGGGAGCCGCGGGAGCCGTGCACCAGGGCGGCGGTGACGTGATCGCAACCGATCACTCCGGCCCGGCGACCGGCCGGTCGCCGGGCCCTCGGCGTCGAGTCCTTCCATGCGCGGGTCGGCGAGGCCGAACCGAAGAACCGACCGTCGCCCGTCCACTCGCCCGGACACCCATGACCGATCAGCAGGCTGCCGGTCGCTCCCTTCCCACTGCTCCCAGTTCGTTGAGCATCGAATGGACTGATGCCCTCCGGCTCAGGACGGGCAGGACCGGCGACCGGGCCGGCGACTACGGCCCCGTCCCGGTGCTGGCCTGCCGTCTGCCGTCTGCTGACGCTGGCCCAGGCCGGCTCCCTCGACGGCCAGCTGCTGGCCGAAGGGCGCTTCTACCAGACCGACTGCACCCGCCCGATGCTCTTCCTCGCCGACGGTTCCTACCTGACCGACCAGGCCACCGCACAGCACCTGGCCGGCGACCAGTGGGGCATGATGAACGAGACCGGGAACTACCCCGGGCAGGCCTGGCTGTGGCTGTACACGTTCTGGTACCGGATCGACCCGTTCAAGACCTCGAAGAACGCGGACGCGCTCATCTGGGCGATCATGGCGGTGCTCAGCCTCGCCCTCGTCCTGGTGCCGTTCATCCCCGGAGTCCGCTCGATTCCCCGCTGGACGAGGGGGTACCGCCTGATCTGGTGCGACCACTACCGCGGGCAGCCGTAACGCGACGACCGCCGCCCCGGGCGACCCGCTCAGTCGCGGAACACGACGACCGGGCAGTGCGCGTGCTGCACGCAGTGCTGGCCCACCGAACCCAGCATGGCGCCGTAGAACCCGCCGTGACCTCGGCTTCCCACCACGAGCAGCCGAGCCCCCGCCGTCCTGTCCAGGAGCACCTCCGCGGCATTGCCGAGGACGACGCTCTCCCGGATCTCCACCGGCGGGCTGTCCCCGACCACCTCGGCCACCGCCTGGGCGAGCATCTTCCCGGTGGCACCGGCGAGCTCGGGTCCGGCCCGGTCGTCCCCCAGCCGTACATCGACGGATACGCCCAGCAGGCGACCGCGTCCACGGCGGCGCCGGTCAACCGCGCCTGGTCGACCGCCCAGCGCAGTGCCTGCTTCGACGACGGCGAGCCGTCGACCCCAACCACGACCCGGCGTCCTGCCGGGATTTCGATACCCATCGCGCACCTCGCACATCGGTTGACAACGCAGGTCCATTGGACCCACCTCGCCGCTCAGGTACGGGTGAGCACCCTGCGCGCGCCGTAGGCGGCGGCGCCGAGCGTGATCACCGCGGCGCCCCACAGCACGGAGGCCGCCGGCAGGGCGAAGGCCAGGGCGAGGCACCCGACCGTGCCGACGACGGGCACGATCCTCGGCGGACGCCCCTCCTCGGCCCCGAGCGTCCAGGCGGAGGCGTTGGCGACGGCGTAGTAGGTGAGCACGCCGAAGGAGGAGAAGCCGATCGCACCGCGCACGTCGGCGACGGCCGCGAGGACGGCGACCACCGCGCCGACGGCCAGCTCGGCGCGGTGCGGCACCGCGAAGCGCGGGTGGACGGCGGCGAGTCGGTGCGGCAGGTGCCGGTCGCGGGCCATGGCGAGGGCGGTGCGCGAGACGCCGAGGATCAGCGCGAGCAGGGACCCGAGGGCGGCGACCGCCGCGCCGACCCGCACCACCGGGGCGAGGCCCGGCACCCCGGCGGCCCGGACGGCGTCGGCCAGCGGCGCCCCGCTGTGGGCCAGGCGCTCGGGGCCGAGCACCGCCAGGACGGCGAGCGCGACGACGGCGTAGACGGCGAGCGTGATGCCGAGCGCCAGGGAGATCGCGCGGGGGATCGTGCGCTGCGGCTCCCGGACCTCCTCGCCGAGGGTCGCGATCCGGGCGTACCCGGCGAAGGCGAAGAACAGCAGGCCGGCCGCCTGCAGCACCCCGTGGAAGCCGGTGTCCGCGCCGACCGTCCAGTTCCCGCTGTCGGCGTTGCCGCCGCTCAGGCAGGCGGTGACCACGGCGGCGAGGACGCCCAGCACGGCGGCGACGATCGCCCGCGTCAACCAGGCGGCCTTCTGCACCCCGAGGTAGTTCACCGCCGTCAGCGCCACCACCGCCGCGACCGCCACGGCATGGGCCTGCGCGGGCCACACGTACGAGCCGACGGTGAGCGCCATCGCCGCGCACGAGGCCGTCTTGCCGACGACGAAGCCCCACCCGGCCAGGTAGCCCCAGAACTCGCCCAGCCGCTCGCGCCCGTACACGTACGTGCCGCCCGACTGCGGGTAGCGGGCGGCGAGCCGTGCCGAGGACGTCGCGTTGCACCACGCCACCACGCCGGCCAGTGCCAGCCCGATCAGCAGCCCGGACCCGGCCACCGCAGCGGCGGGCGCGAGCGCGGCGAGGACGCCCGCGCCGATCATCGACCCCAGGCCGATCACGACGGCGTCGAACACGCCCAGGTGCCGCCGCAGTTCCTGCGGCCCGGCGGACGGTGCCGACGTACTCATTGACCTGTTGCCTCTCGACCGGGGGTTCCGACGTCGGTGCAGGCTACTGGACGGGTGCCGCGGGCTTCGGCTGCACCCGATCCGGACTGAGCAGGGTCGGATCACCGGAGCCGGCGCGAGAACGATCGGCCGGCGGCTCAGACCCCGGAGACGTGGGCGAGTTGGCCCACGGCCGCGGTGACGGCCATGGCGAGTCCGCCGCCGAGGAGGACGCGCAGGGTGGGCTGGAGGACCGCCGTGCCGGCGGCGCGGGCGGCGAGTACCCCGGCCAGGGCGAGGCCGCAGAGGGTGACGGCGACGATCAGCCACAGGCGGGCCGTGGCCGACCCGGCGAGGAGGCCGAGGAAGGGCGTGAGTCCGCCGGCGAGGAAGCTGGCCGCTGAGGCGAGGGCGGCCTGAACGGGCTGGGCGGCGGTGTGTTCGCTGTGGCCGAGCTCGTCGCGCAGGTGGGCCTGGAGCGGGTCGGCCTCGTGCAGGGCCTCGGCGACCTGCCGGGCGAGCGCGCGCGGGACCCCGCGCCCCTCGTAGATGGCGGTGAGCTCGTCCAGTTCGGCCTCCGGGGCCTCGGCGAGCTCGCGGGCCTCCTTCGCCCGGTCGGCGGTCTCGACGTCGACCTGGGAGCTGACGGACACGTACTCGCCGGCGGCCATCGCCATCGCACCGGCGGACAGGCCGGCCAGGCCGCCGGTGACGACGGTGGAGGTGCTCGCCCCGCTGGCGGCCAGGCCGACCATCAGGCTGGCGGTGGAGACCAGGCCGTCGTTGGCGCCGAGGACGGCGGCGCGCAGCCAGCCGGCTCGGCCGGCGGCGTGGCTCTCCGGGTGGGGGTTGAGCCTGTCGAAGAAGCTCATCGGGGTGGGGCTCCTGTCGGTCGTCGGGATCAGTGTCGCGGGGAAGTGCCCGGTTCGCCCGCTCGCAGCCGTTGTCGACGGCACCCGTTCGGCCTCGTCGGCGGCCGGCACGAAGCGGGGTGGCGTGCCGGCCGGCCGGCGTGCCGGACGCCAGAATGTGGCTGACTTGTCCGTGCGCGAGTCGTCACCCCAGGGAAGCGTTGAGGCGTGAGCACGCTGTCGGACGATCCGCGGACCCTGGCCCGCGAGGCGTACACCTACCTCGCGCCGAAGCCCGAGGTGCTCGACGGGACGTGGCACCCGCCCGCGGTCATCAGGGCGTGACGGGCCGGCGGAACGGAGGTGCTCCGAGGCCGCCGCTCAGGCCGTCCGGCGGCGCAGGGTGACCGCGCCGAGCGCGAGTGCCGCCACGGTGCAGCCGAGCACGACCAGCAGGTCCGTGAGCGTCCCGCCCGAGACGCCGGGCCGGGTGGTGATCCCGGTCATCGCGTCGACGGCGTAGGAGAGCGGGAGCACGTTCGACAGCGCGTGCAGCCAGCCCGCCATCGACCCCCGGGGGGTGAACAGCCCGCACAGCAGCAGTTGCGGCAGCAGGAACGCCGGCAGGAACTGCACGGCCTGGAACTCGGTGGTGGCGAAGGCCGAGACGGCCAGGCCCAGCGCCATGCCCAGCAGCCCGTCCGCGACCGCGACGGCGAGCAGGAGCCAACTCGGGCCCGCCACCGCCAGCCCGAGCAGACCGAATACCAGCAGGCCCTGGACGAGCGTCACCAGACCGAAGGCGAGGGCGTAGCCGAGCAGCAGGTCCGCCTTGCCGAGCGGCATGGTGAGGAGCCGCTCCAGGGTGCCGTTGCTGCGTTCCCGCAGTGTGGTGACGGCGGTGACCACGAACATCACCATCAGCGGGAAGATGCCGAGCACCGGGGCGCCGACGTGGTGGAACACCTGCGGCCGGTCGTCGAAGACGTACTTCAGCAGGGTGACCAGCAGGCACGGGACACCGAGCATCAGGGCCACCGTGCGCGGGTCGTGGCGCAGTTGGAGCAGGACGCGGCGGGTGGTGGCGAGCGTCCGGTGCGGGTTCATCGCGGCTCCGTCCTCGGGGAGTCGGCGATCCGGTCGGCGTCCGGGCGGCCGGTGCCAGCCACGAGCCGCAGGAACGCCTGCTCGACGTCCGCCGCACCGGTCGCCGCCAGCAGCCCGGCCGGGGTGTCGTGCGCGAGCAGCCGTCCCTCACGCATCAGCAGCAGCCTGGTGCACCGTTCGGCCTCGTCCATGACGTGACTGGAGACGAGCAGGGTCGCCCCGCCGGCCGCGAGACGGTGGAACAGCCACCACAACTCCTGCCGCAGCACCGGGTCGAGGCCGACGGTCGGTTCGTACAGCACCAGCAGCTCCGGTGTCCCGAGGAGGGCCGCGGCCAGCGACACCCGGGCGCGCTCCCCGCCCGAGAGGCGCCCCACCAGGTCGCGTTCCCTGCCTCGCAGCCCGACCAGCTCCAGCACCCGGGCCGGCTCGGTGCCGGGCACACCGAGCACCGCCGCGAAGTAGCGCAGGTTCTCGGCCGCGCTCAGGTCCGCGTACACGGAGGGGGCCTGGGTGACGTAGCCGACCCGCTGCCGCAGGCCCGGGCTGCCGGCGGCGGCGCCGAGGACCCGCACCAGGCCCGCCTCGACCTTCTGCACGCCCACGATCGCCCGCAGGAGCGTGGTCTTGCCGCAACCGCTCGGCCCCAGCAGGCCGGTGACCGAGCCGCGGGCCACCTCCAGGTCGAGCCCGTCCAGTACCGGCCGGCCTCCCCGCGACACCCGGAGGCCGCGGATCCGGACGGCCGCCGAGTCCGGCGCCTCCTTCCCGGCGGCCCCGCCGCCTGCGGGAAGTCGTCCCGTACGTCCCATCCCGGTGGCTCCAAGTCCTGGTGTGCGTGGCGGGCTGTCGGCGTTCGCGGCGCTCGTCGTGCCCGGCGCGCCGACCGGGGTCAGTGTCCGGCCGGCTGCGTGAAGTCGCACGGCACGGCGCGGGGCAGGCCGAGCAGCTTCAGCACCTTCGCGGGCTGCCGGGCGATGCTGCGCAGCAGGAGGCGGGTGCCCGCCGCCAGCTGCCGGTTCACCTGGAGGAAGCTGCTCGCGCCCGAGCTGTCGCAGAAACTGACGTCCGACAGGTCGAGCACCAGCTCCCGGTCGCCCTCCTGCGCCAGGCCCAGCAGGGCGGGGACCAGGTCGGAGGTGGTGAGCACGTCCAGTTCGCCGTGCAGTCGCACCACCGTGGTACGGGCCCGTGGATCACGGGTGATCGAGCGGATCACGCTCGCCGGCACCTGGGCCGACGCGGGAGTGACCGTCTCCGTCGTCCTGCTCACCACAACCTCCTGGAAGCTCCGCCGTCCGTGGTGTGCGGCCCGGCCACCCCGTTCTTGGCAGGAGGGCGGTCCGTGTCACACCGAAGCCAATCAACTGCCGGGCGCTGCGGAGCAGGTCCGTTCGGGCCAGAGTGGGCGGGCCAGTGGTCCCGGGCGAACGCCGGTTCGATGCCGGTGCGGTTCGTCGGCGACACGGCCGGACGGCCCGCGTCGCGCGGGGACGGGGACGGGGACGTGGACCGGGACGGTCGGCCGAGGCGTCGGTGGCACGGCCTGCGGCGGCGTGTCGGGACGCCCACGGGGCCGTGGCCGACCCGCAGCAGCAGCTGGGGTGTGCCGCGATGCGGGAGGGACCGGGCCAGCCGGTCGCGCAGGTCGGGCCACTCGACGGTCTGGTGGAGCATCGACGCGCGCAGCCCGTGGAGGGTGAGGATCAGGAGGGCGTGCTGCAGGGCCTGGCCCGCGCGTAACCAGTCGGCGGGACGGTCGCCCGGGGTGGCGAGCGCGAGGAGGTCCGGGCCGTCACCGTGCGCCGCCTCCTCGCCGAGGGTGCAGCGGTCACCCGGCCGGCGGACCCGGGTGCTGCGCTCGGGCACCCAGAGCGTCGCACCGTCCTGGTGCGCGGCCTCGGTGAGCTCGGCGAGGACGGCGGCGGACACCGGCTCGGCGGTGAACGGGAACGGGCCGCCGCGGTCTCGCCAGACGGCCTGGTACAGGTCCGGCCGGCGGGTCAGCGAGGCCCGGGGCCGCCCGGCGAGGCGAACGGTCGCGAGCAGGTCCGGGGCACCCGGGTCGGGCAGTAGCCGGACCACTGGTTCCCGGCCCAGCTGGACGGCGGCGACCCGGAGGTTGAACAGGGCGGCGCCGACCGACAGGTGCAGGGCCTGGCCCCGCGGGTCGGCGCGCGCCGGCCCCCGCACCGGGAGCGACACCACCTCGACGGTGTCGGCCTGCGTGCCGGTGCGGAACCGCCAGGGCCGGGTGGTGTGGACGGACGGGGCGGCGCACGCGGCGGCGAGGAGGACCCGGTGGACGGGGTCGCTGACCTCGGGGCTGCCGGCGGACTGTGCGGGCATGGTGTCCTCTCCTTCGGAGTTGTCCGAGCTGTCCGAGCTGTCCGAGTTGCCGGGGCGGCCGAAGCGGCCGGGGGTGGCCGGCACGCTCAGCCCGTCCGGTGGTCACGTGAGGCGCGGCCGCTCCACACGGGCTCCGTTCGGGCCCAGGAGCGCTGCCAGGCCAGGTCGGCTCGACGGTCCAGGACGTCGAGGCGGATGTTCAGGACGGCGACGGCGAGGACGCCGAGGCCGGTGAGGACGAACAGCCCCAGGCAGACCGCGTCGGCGGCGACCGCGGCCGTTCCGAGCGGCGGAGCCGCGGCGCGGCCGGCGTCGTCGATCCAGATGCCGACGGTCGAACCGGGGGCCGTGCCGCCCGGCACCCGGACGTCGCCCGTGGTGCGCTGCCCGGTGGGGGAGACCCAGGCGGCGCCGGCCTCGTACCGGCGTCCGCGAGTGTCGGCGCCCGATCGTCGCCGGGCCGGGGTGAGGACGACCGCTTGGACCTGGTGCAGCCGGGCCGCCGTCACCGAGGCCTGGTGCCCGGGGACGGCGAAGTCGGCCGCCGCCGCGCCCGCACCGCCGAACACGGCGAGTCCGATGCCCAGCACGGCCAGCACCAGGGCCCGGCTGCGCGAGCGGTCGATCGAGCGGCCCAACGGATTCCGGTCCTTCCCGAGCGCCTGCCGCAGGTGGCGACGGACGGGCGGCACCGGGCCGGCTTGCTCGGGCGTGGTGGTCATGTCCGGTTACTCCTTCGTGGACGGTCCGGCAGCCGGACGGCGCCGGGCGGCGGGAGGATCCGTCTGCGGGCCCGGGCCGGGGCGACCAGGCGGATCGTCACAACCCCTCCCCGCTCGGCGCGTCGGGCCGGCCCGGTGCCGCCCGGCTGCCCACCAATCTGGCGGCTGGCCCCGCCGGAGCCCAGGGGCCGACCGGTCCCCCCGTTGGGCCACTGGTCCCGACCGGGCGCGTCCGGCACTGCGTCACGCCCGGTGCGCGCCGGGTCTCCCCGGGGCCATCGGGCGGGTGGAGCAAGCATCGCCGACTCGGGGTCCTCGGCGAGCACGGGCCGCACCACCTTGAGCGCGACCGGACGCCCGGCGGGGGTGTAGGCGAGGTAGATGCGGCCCATGCCGCCCGCGCGGGTCATGCGATGGGGGCGGGCGCGGCCCGTCCCGTGCCCGTGTCAACTCACGCCCGATCAAGCCGCTTTGGGAACCGCTACCCAGCGGCGGGGTGAACCAGCCGGTCTGGCTGTGGTGGTCGCGCACCGGCGCCGCACCGGCCGACGTGGACCGCTGCTGGCAGGCGTTCCTGCGCAGGTTCGACATCGAGCACACGTTCCGCCTGCTGAAGCAGACCCTCGGCTGGACCCGGCCCCGGCTGCGGGAGTCGGCTGCGGCCGACCGCTGGACCTGGCTGGTGATCGCCGTCCACGCCCAGTTCCGCCTCGCCCGCCCGCTCGTCGCCGACCTCCGTCGGCCCTGGGAACGACCGGCGGAACGGAACAAGCTCACCCCCGCCCACGTCCGGCGCGGGTTCAGGAACCTCCACACGAAGGCCCCTCACCAGCGCGAGTGCCGAAACCCACCCGCCCCGGCTCGGGGCGCCCGCCCGGCTCGAAGAACAAGCGACCCGCCACCCGCTACGAGGTGGGCAGAACCTGGCCACCGGCGAGGCGTACGCCCGGCCCGCCCACCACAAGAAGGGCACCAAACCGGGAAGGACCGCGACGAAGTGCTGAATGCGGTGTTCAGCGCACCGGAAGAGGGGTCTTCGCAAGAACGCCGACGCCGCGTACACGCATCGACTCCGTCAGCGCGAGCGGGCTGATGCCCAGGGTGGTGGCGATCTCGGGGGCCATGTCGAACGCCCGCCACTTCCACTCCTCCTCGGCCTCGTCGTTGCGCTCGCTTTCGTTCCAGGTCGGTGGCAGCCCCATCCGCTGCCGCTCGGCCTGTTCCTGTGCAAGGGGCTGTCCCAGTGTGAGGAGTCCGTCGTCGATCTCGCCGGTCTCGCAGTACCGCCGCACCACCACACCGTGCTCTGCGATGAGCCAGGCCGAGCCGTCGTTCCGGGTGCCGAAGTAGTAGGCCTGGGCCACTCCGTAACGGGAGCTGAGATCGGCACACAGGCGCAGGACCTCGTCACTTCTGTCGGTGTCGCACGGGTCGCACCACGGGCCGATCACCAGAGTCCATCCCTCGATCTCCGGACTCACGTACACCCGGGCCAGTCCGTCCGGATTGTCCTCGGCCTCTCCGTGGCCGTCCTCGTCGATGACAGCCTCGGCCTCGGCGAACGTCACGGGTGCGGGTCGGGTGAGGCCCAGGGACGCCATCACTCCCGCTTGGTCACCGGTCGGTACGGCGATCCAGTAGAGCCAGCACGTCGACAGCGGCCTTGGCCGGTCGTCTCTCGCGATTCTCACGGCCACAGCCTGCCACGTCGGGGCCCGCTCGTTCGGAGCCGGACGTTAAACGACAAGCTCAGAGCTTGTAGCCGATCTGGCGCAGCAGGCTGTGGCGGTCCGCGGCGTCCTCGTCGCTCTCGACCCCGACCGGGGGCGCGCCGTCGATCACGCCGAGCACGCCGCGGCCCCGATCGGTGACGGCCAGCAGGACGTCGACCGCGTTGGCGGTCGCGCAGAAGACGCCGCACAGCTCGGGAACGAGTTTGACGGCGTTGAGGATGTTGACCGGGTATCCGCCTCGCAGCAGGATCACGAAGGAGTGGCCGGCGCTGATCGCCTGTGCGTTGCGTACCGCGAGCGCTACCAGCTCGTCGTCGTTTCCGGACCGGCGGACCAGGCAGGCGCCGGAGGCCTCGCAGAAGGCGATCCCGAAGCGCAGGTGCGGGCCCGCCCCTGCCATCGCCTCGTGCAGGTCCTCCACGGTCTTGATGAAGTGCGACTGCCCGATGATCACATTCACGTCATCAGGCTTCTCGACGCTCACGACGTCGAAGGACAATCCGGCAGCGGCCATGAGGAACCTTCCGTTCTCGCTGGTCAGCGGGCGGTGCGCGTCGTGCCGATCATGTCCGTCGGACCGGCGTGCCGTCTGGACGGCACGCCGGTCGCGCCGTTGCCGAGTCAGCGGGAAAGGGGTCCCACCAGGGCCGCCGAGCTGCTCCGGGTAGCCGTCGCAGTGGGTCGACACGTCGGCGCGATCCGCTATCGGCGGCCGGTGCTCGGACGGGAACTCCGCCGTCTCCTCTCGTGCGCGCTCATGAGGTGGGCCTCCCTGCGGGCTCCCGGCTTTCGCCCGGTGGGTTGCCCGTGCTGGTGCCGGTCGCCCTCACCTGGCCGGCGGACGGCCCAAATTCGGGGCGACAGCCCGTCGCACCGGCCGGATGCTGGAGGAGGGGCGCGATCATCTCCAGGCCCTACCGGGCGACGGTACCCCGGACGATGTGGATGGAGCCCGTCACGGACGCGGCCCGCTGACGCCCCCGCGCCACCGGCTGACGCTCACTGCTGCGCTTCGGCGGCCTGTTCCTCGGCGGCGCGGCGGATGGCCGAGGTGCAGCGGGCGAGCAGCGTGCGGAGCTGCGCGCGCTCGTCGGGCGTGAGATCCTCGGCCATCGCGCGTTCGATCGCTGTGGCGCGTTCGTCGGCGAGGTGCAGGGCGGCTCGGCCCTGCTCGGTGAGTCTGGTCTCCAGGACGTTGCCGTGCCAGGGGTGCGGCGCGCGCTCGACGAGCCCGCGCTCGTTCAGGTTCCTCAGCACCACGGCCATGGCCTGCGGCGTGACGTTGCAGGCGCGGGCGAGCGCGGCGCCGCTGATCCCGGCGTTCTCGGCCAGCACGAAGAGCGTGGCGTACTGCGGCACGGTGAGGCCCGCCGGCTCGACCGCCGCTCGCTTGGCCGCCATCAACTCCTGTTCGGCCCCCCGGATGTCGACTCCGAGGCGCTCGCCGATCGGCATTCCCATGGCGTGATCGTACAAGCCCACCATGTCCGGCAACTTCGTTGACAGTCATCAATACTTTGATGATGATCGACGTACTGATCATCGTGACAGCCTTGATGAGGGGGAGTCATGCCCATGCCCGCGTCCACGCCTACGCCGCACGTACTCGACCGTCCGAACGCCCGAATCGCCTACCACGCGACGGGGGAGGGGCCGGTGGCCGTCTACGCCCACGGTGCCCTCTCCAGTCGCGACCACGAAGGCCGGATGGGCTTCATGGACTGGTCGCCCGTGGCCGCGTCCGGCCGCCGCCTGGTCGAGTTCGACGCCCGCGGGCACGGCGGGTCCACCGGGCGGGCCGTCGAGGCCGACTACACGTACCCGGCGCTCGGGGACGACCTGCTGGCCCTCTGCGACCATGTCGCCCCGGGGAGCCCGATGGCTGCCCTGGGCTCCTCGATGGGCGCGGCGACCGTCCTCTGGGCGGCGGTGAAGGCGCCGCAGCGCTTCGACCGTCTGGTGCTGGTCATCCCGGGCCCCGCCTGGCAGGCGCGGGCCGAGCGCCGGTCGGGCCTGGAGGCGGCGGCGGACCTCGTCGAACGGGAGGGCGGGGCGGCGCTCGTCGCCGCGATGCGGCAAGTCGGCCCGCCGTCCGCGCTGGCGGGGGTCGAGGACTTCCCGCCGGAGTTCGACGTGCCGGAGCCCCTGATGCCGACGGTCCTGCGCGCGGCAGCCGCGAGCGACCTGCCGGACCCGGCGGTCCTGCGTGCCCTGCCTCACCCCGCCCTGATCCTGGCCTGGGAGGGCGACCCGTCCCACCCTGCCGAAACCGCAGAGGCCCTGGCGGATCTGATGCCCGCCGCCCGGCTCCACGTCTCCCGTGACCTGGCGGACATCCGCACCTGGGGCTCTCGGGCGGCGGCCTTCCTCTCCTAGATGATCAATTCCAAGGAGTCGGTGATCGTACGAAGTCAGCGAACGGAGGGTGTCTTGTCCGGTGTGGTCGTTGTGCCAGATCACGGCGGTCAGCGCGAGTATTCGCTGCATGGCGCGGGCGATGACACCGCGAGGTGTGCGCCCTCGGTGCTGTTCGAGGTCGAGCCGGCCCTTGAAGATCGGGTGACCTGGCGGAGCAGGTCGGCGGCCTTGCGCAGCCGCTTGTTGTAGCCGGGTTGCTGCGGCAGGTACGGGAAGAGGTGCCGCAGGTGGGCCCGGGCATGCCGGAGCCATCCGGCCGCGGAGGCGAAACCGAGCATGGCCTGCATCATCGCGAGTGTGACCAGTTCGGCGTCGGTGAGCTGTGGCGCGATCCCCACTGCCGGCCGCCACGGCGCCAAGTCCGGATGTTCCTTCAGCAGATCGTCGGTCTTCGCACAGAGTGCTGTCGCGAGGGTGTCCAGGTTGTTCGTCACGCAACGACCTTGGGCGCCCTCGTTTCTCGTCTCCACAAACACATGACTGAGCGCCATGCAGTTGGCCGTTTGAACACTTCTGGCATCTCCCTTGGTCGCGAGGAAGATCCCGCCGGTAGAGTCGGCTTGAGGACAGTGTCACCTGGGGGACTGATGACAGCAGCGAATGCAGTGCCCATAGTCTTCGTTCACGGGACGCGCTTCAGCGCGGGACAGTGGAGCATGCAGCTCGCCGCACTCCGGGACGAATTCCCGGTAGTCGCCATCGACCTGCCCGGCCACGGAGAGCGCTCGGCTCAGGCCTGGAGTCTGAGCACCGCGACGGAGATCATCGCTTCGGCGGTCGACTCGCTCAACCGCGGGCCTGCTCTGGTCGTCGGGCACTCGCTCGGCGGATATGCCTCGCTGGAGTTCGCGCGACGCCGTCCGGAACAACTGCGCGGGCTGATCCTCGCGGGAGCCAGCGCCTCAACCCGCGGCCTCCGGGCAGCACCCTATCGGGGGGTCGCCCGGCTGGTCCCTCGCATGCAGGCGGATCGCCTGGCCCGGTGGAACGACCGGTTGCTGCGGCGGCTCTACCCACGGGAAGTGGTGGAGGCGACCATCCATGCCGGCTACGCCTTCCATACCCTGCCAGCAGCCTGGGACGAGGTACTCGGACGCTTCGACGCGAGTGCGATGCGTCATGTGAAGGCTCCGGTTCTCATCCTGAACGGCGAGAAGGACGCTGTCTTCCGCGCCGGGGAGGCGGACTTCGCCCGCGCGCATCCGCACGCTCGCGTCGAATTGATCCCGAGGGCACGACACCTCGCGAACTTCGACGACCCCGATGCCTTCACTGATGCCGTCCGCCGCTTCGCCCGCCAACTCCCTGCCGTCAGCTGAGGACGCCACGGCCGGGATCACCTGGCGCCCCTGAACACCTCGACAGCGACCGTGCACTCAGCTGTGATGCTCAGTCACAAGACACCCCTTGGACTTGATCATCCAGGCAATTTCAGCGCAGTCTGATCACCCAAACCTGTCAGAACATCGAAAGTCGGGTCAGCCGGCGAAGTGGACCCGGCCGCCGAGCGCGGCCACCCCGGTCAGGCCCAGGCCCATGGTCGTCAGGAAGCGCCGACGGTTGAGGCTGTGCAGCCTACATTGAGGCAGTGATGGTTCATAGACCGACCGAGGATAGGGCTTATCTCAGGCGGCGTGCTGTTGTGCGATGCGGCCACCGATAGAGGTTTCTGGCCCGCCGAATCAGCGCGCGTATGGTGACGAATACGGCGGCCAGGTAGAGGTAGAAGTCGACTACTCGACCGTCTCGCTCAAAGCACCGCCGGATCTTTCCGTAGCCGTTCATCCAGGACTGGGTGTGTTCGACCACCCAGCGTTTGCCGACTTGGATCGGGGCGGGCACGCCTTTACGGGCGATCTCGCCGGTAAGGCCCTGCGCACCCAAGACCTGGCGACTGGGCTTGCCGTCGTAGGCGGAGTCGAGATGCACGGTGGCGTCGGCGGGGAGGTTCCCGACCTGGCGCCTCGCCGCGTCGATGGTCGGTCCGAGCAGGACGGATTCGTGTCGGTTCGCGCCGGCTGAAACCAGGCCGATCGGTATCCCGCCGCTGTCGACCAGGGTCGAACGCTTCAGGCCCTGCTTGGCGCGGTCGACCGGGGAAGGCCCCGCCTTGTCGCCTCTGCAAGGCGCTTTGGTCTGACAGCCGTCCACGGACAACTCGGAGAGGCCCAGGCCGATCATCTTGTCGTAGGCAGCCAACGCGATACGGTGCAGCTCCTGCGCCAGTCCCAGAGCGGACCAGTGCTTGACTCGGTTTCGGATGGTCCAGTCCGAACACCTGGTGGTGGCGACCCGCTCGTAGCCGGAGCCGTGCACCAGCGCCTCAACGACCAGGCGGAACACGGTTTCATCGGGTACGCGTCGGCGGTGGCAGCCCAGCGGGTGCGCAGGATCGAACTCGGGTCGCTTGGGCAGTAGCGCTGAGAATTGCTGCCAGAGCGGCTCAAGCAGGGATGACGGCATGGCAGGCATGGACCCTCCGACATGGCCACGATGGCAGGAATAGCGGAACCCGTGCTGTGCCTGCGCAGCACATGGCATAGAGCGGTTCCTCGGATACCGCCTACGGCAGGCTGCAGCGTGGGAGCCGCGGCAAGACCGCGGCTCCCACGTGGACGGATCCGGTCAGGGCAGCAGGTGGGTGGCCATGTGCTCCCACTGGCGGATGGGGGCGATGCCCGGTGCGGGGGTCATGAGGTGGAGGCTGACGTGGTCGGCTCCTGCGTCGAGGTGCTCGTGGACACGGCGGGCGATGTCCTCGGCATCGCCGTGGGCCACAATCGCCTCAACGAGCCGGTCGCCGAGCGCGTCCACGTCCTGGTACCCCAGGTCGTGCAGCAGCGTTCGCCGGTTCGGCAGGGCCGCCGCAGCCGTGGCGGCGGCCAGTTCGGCAGTGCGGGTGCGGTCGGGGCTCAGCACGCACAGTTGGGTCACGGCCAGGAGCGCGTCAGGTCCCAGCACCGGCCTCGCGGTGCGGGTGTACTCGACGGGCATGCCCAACACGGTGGCGCCCCAGGTGCGTTCGGCGGCGAGTGCGAGCATGCCCGGCGCCAGGGCCGCGAGCACATGGTGCCGCGAGGCTGTTGTGGCGGGCGGCCCGAACGGGGCGGCGTCGAGAGTGTCGAGGTAGGCGCCCATCGTGGCCGGCGGTGAGCCGAAGCGGTGACCGCGGATGTCCTCGGCGAGGCTCGGGTGGCTCTCCCACAGTCCGAGCAGGAATCGCCCGGGGAACGCCTCCTCCAGGGTGCGCAGGGCAGCGGCGGCGGTCACCGCGTCGCGTGCGTAGATGTCGGTCATGCCGGCGGCCACGGTGATCCGCCGGGTGGCGGACAGCAGGATCGCGGCCTGCGCCATGGCCTCCCGTCCCGTGGTCTCGGCGAACCAGAGGGTGCCGTAGCCGAGATCCTCGATCGCTGTCGCGGCCTCGCGAATTCCTGCCGCAGGGTAGCTGTCGAGGTCGCCCGCCCAGATCCCGATGCGCCCGAGATCGGGTGTACGGGCGCTCATGCGCGATGCCCGGCGGTGGGCTGGGTGGCCAGGAACGCGGCGATCTGGGCGGCGCCGGTGCGCTCCAGCCAGGTACGGAGATTCATCGCCCCGGGGTGGATACGGCGGGTTGCGGGGATGTCCGCGCGGTAGCCGCGTTCATTGAGCCACTCGTAGGCGAACGCGAAGTCCTCGCTGAGCGCCCGGATCGCTTCGATCGGGATCCGGACATACGGCAGCTGACGCCCGAGCACGCTCTCGATGGCCGCCGCGATCTGCACCGGCGTGAGTTCGTCCGCCGCCAGGGCCACTGCGCGTCCGATCCACTCCTCGGGCCGGGAGAACGCCAGCGCGGTGACGAAGCCGACGTCGTCCACCGCCATGATCTGCTGGGGAACCTCGGGGGCGAGGGCAGTGGTCAACGCCCCGCCTTGCAGGGCGTATTCGCCGGTGAAGTTCTCCATGAAGGAGACCGGTCGCAGGATCGTCGCGGGCAGGGCGAGCCCCGCGATGTGCTGCTCGATGCGCCACTTGCTGACCAGGTTCTGCGGCAGCGTTTCACTGCCGTGACGGTCCGCGCCGGCGACCGAGGTGAAGACGAGGTGCTCGACGCCGGCGGCACGTGCGGCTTCGGCGACGTTGATCCCCCAGCGGACCTCGTCCTCGGTGCTGAAGCCCGGTGCGGTTCCGGGGGAGCCGACTGTGGGCTGGACGCTGAACATGCCGTATGCGCCGTTGGTCGCGGCGATCAACGAGGAGACGTCCTCCATCTGCGCGCGCACGATCTGCGCGCCTGTGCTCGCCAGTGCCCGGGCCGGCTCCCCGTTCGGGTCGCGGGTGAGTGCGCGTACCTGCCAGCCGCTGCTGAGCAGGTGCCGTGTGACTGCCCGGCCCTGCAGGCCGGTCGCCCCCACCACGACGACGGTCTTTCCTGTCGGTTCCACGAATCTCCCCGTATCGCATGCCGACGAGGGGCCACACCCAGTAACTGGGGTGCCCCTCCGGTTATCGGTCGATACAATATGGAGGGCCACCCCAGTTAGCAAGCCGTCAGGAGTTCCCGTGCCCAAGAGTGCAGCTGGCCCTGCTCCGCGGCCGATGCGTGCCGACGCGCGCCGCAACTACGACCGGATCGTGGCCGCCGCCGAGAGCCTGGTCGCCGAGCACGGCGCCGAAGCCTCGCTGGAACAGATCGCCCGGCACGCTGGAGTCGGCTCAGCCACACTCCACCGACACTTCCCCTCCCGGCAGTTGCTCTTGGAAGCCGTCTTCAAGGGCCGGGTGGAGGCCCTCTGCACCAAGGCCCACGACCTGCTGCCCGCGCCCGATCCCGGGGCCGCACTCGTCACCTGGCTCCGCGCCGTCGGCGCACACGCCGTCGCCAACCGGGGCCTGGGAGCATCTCTCATGCACGGCGCCCGCGACGGCGACCCGACACTGGGAAGCACCTGCCACGCAATGATCACCAGCGCCGGCAACGAACTCCTCGACCGCGCCCGCCACATGAATGCCGTACGCCCCGACGTCACCATCACCCAACTGCTCAAACTCGTCAGCGCCATCGCTTTGGCCACCGAGGAGGAACCCGACGGCCCAGGCGAGGCCGACCGGCTGCTCAACCTGGCTATCGACGGCGTGCGCGCACGCTGAAGCTCCCATCCCGCAGCCAAGGAGCGCAGCGCCTATCCTCGGTCGGTCATAGGAGGCATCGATGGCTTAGGCGCCTGTGTGCGTGCGCCGGCTGTGGATCGCAGTGCTCCGGGCGTGGCAGTGGTGCGGCAGCAGGCCTCCCCCCTGCCAGTGGCGGGCGGGGAGGCCTGAGACCAGTCGGACCGCTCCACCGCGCGCCCGGTCCCGGAAACGGTCAGACCAGGGAGGCGCCCCAGCTGCGGGCGCGGTCGAGCTCGCCCGTGCGCAGCGGGCCATCGGTGCCCTCGACGATGAAGCCCTGCGGTTCGGCGACCACGTCGTAGTGGTGGCGGGAGAGCCGGTGGGCGATGCCCTCGGCGGCGCCGCCCGCCCGGGGCATGTCGACGCGGGTGTCGAACGCGGCGGCGTAGGTGCCGGATTCGGTCTGCGGCAGGTCGTGGAACCAGGCACGCAGGCCCGGTCCCTCGGCGGTCTCCCGGGCTTCGGCGGCGGCGTCCTCGTGGCCTTCCTTGTGGCCCTCGGCCGTGGCGGCCATCCGGCGACTGAGGCCGGAGGACATGCCGCGCATGTGGGTCGGTCCGCCGACCACCAGCAGGTCCGCCGTGCGGGTCGTCTCGGTGTCGGCCTCAGCCACCGGGAGACAGTCGACGGACGCGGCGGGGTCGGCCTGGTGGACGCCTTCGGCGATGGCCTCGGCGATCTCGCGGGTGTTGCCGTACATGCTCTCGTACACGATCACGGTGTGCATGGTCTCCACCTTTCGTTACCCCCCAGGCTCGCGCCGGAAGTGCGGTGCGGGTGCGGGTCGTTCGGCCCGGATCGCGGGCCCGTTCGGTCCGGATCAGCCGTGCGGGACGACGACGACCGGGCAGTGCGCACGGTGCAGGAGGCCGTGCGGGACGGAACCGAGCCGCATGCCGGTGAAGCCGCCGCGCCCTCGGCGGCCGACGACCACGGCGAGGGCGTGCTCGGAGGCGGCGCCCAGTTCCTCGACCGGGTGGCCGTGCACCAGCTCGTGGCTCACGACCACGTCGGGGTGGCGCTCGTGGTGGCCGGCGGTGGACTCGAAGAGCAGGCGGCGCAGGGTCTGCTCGGTGGTGCGCTCGTCCAGGTTGCCGATGAACGGGCGCTGCCAGGCCCAGACGGCGCGCAGGGCGGCGTGCCGCTCGGCGGCCAGGTCGAAGGCGAAGTCGACGGTGGCCGTCGCGGTCGGGCTGCCGTCCACGCCGACCACGACGTACGGCGGGTCCTGGGTGACGTGCTCGGGGTCGCGGACGACGACCACCGGGCAGTGGGCCTGGGCGCTCACCGGGACGGCCACCGAGTAGGCGCTGAGCATCTCCTCGGCCCGGCCGAGTCGGCGGGAGCCGAGCACGACGAGCGCGGCGTGCCGGGACTCCTGGCACAGTGCGGGCGCCGGGACGTCCTCGGCCACGACGCTGGTGACCGTCAGCCCGGGGTGCCGGTCCCGGGCCACGGCGGCGGCCCGGTCGAGCGCGCGGTCGGCGCGCTCGCGCAGAGCCTGGTGATAGCGGCCCTGGTCGAAGGCTCGGAACTCGCGGTACAGCGAGGGGACGGCGTGCACCAGTCGCAGCGGCAGACCCCTGCGGTCGGCTTCGTCGGCGGCCCAGGCGGCGGTCATGCTGCCGGTGTCGCGCGCGTCGACGCCGAGGACGACGGGACGGGCCCCGTCGTGGGAACTCGCGGATGTCATGGCCACTCCTCGGGTACGGCAGCCGGACCCCTGTTCTCACGCTAGGCGGGCCCGGCAGCCGTCACGAGGGTCGACCGGCCCTGGAGCCCGAGCCGTACGGCCCCGCCCCGGACACTCCGACCGGCGGCCGGCCAAGGCCCGGCCGCCCCTGGGGCCCGGGTGCCGTAGGCGGCAGGTTGGAGGTCGAAGCGAACGAGGAGGTGGCCACGATGGTCCGGAACAAGGTCGTCACCCGGCCCACCCGCCCGCACGAGCCCCCGCCGCTGGACCTGCGCACGCCGTCCGGCCGCCGACTGCCCTACTGAACGGCGCGGACCCTCATGGGGCCGGCGCAGCGGATTCAGGTAGCTGCTCACTGGGCGCTGTCGAGCGCTACCCAGCGCTGACGTTGGTTGGCGTCATTGCACTGGTGCGTGGAGACATCGGTGCCGTTGGCATCCAGGCACAGGTTGGTTCCCGGATTGATCACAACGCCATGAGGATTGGGCGGACCAACAGTCACCGCTGGGCGGCTGGGGTGTGTCCGGCGGACCAGGCGTGCGTGTGATCCGCCGGATTCCAGGACGTCAGGCGACAGTGAACTGGGCGATGTACTCGGCGTAGGGTGGGATTCCCACCTCTGCACGGCGCTCGTCCATGTGCTCGGGTTCCTCGCAGGGCCACGGGATCGGCGAGCCGTCCCCCACGCCGGCGATCTGCGTGCCGTAGATCTGCTCCCGCCCCTCGTTCACCAGCGTGCGATCCCGCAGGAAGGCGAGGTCTCGCGGGCTGGCGGCGCCGTCGGCCACGGCCTGCTCCATCAGTCGCAACGCGCGCCGCTGAACGTCGAGCTGCCGGTCGGCATGTTGCGCGATCAGCCACGCGGCCCGGGCCGCTTCCTCGCCGACCAGTTCCGCGGTCGGCCATCCGTGCGCGTCCATGATCTCGCTGAGACGGTCCGCGTGCCGCGCGGTCAAGCGCCGCCAGGCCAACTGCTCCGCCGGGTCATCGCTGTTCGCATCGCGAGCGGCCTGGTGATCGGCCGCAACCATCATGTTGAGCTCCGCAGCCACTGCGGCAGTGTCAGATGCCATCCCGACTCCAAGTCAGATCGAGTTTCTCGCTGGTCATCCGCAACCTTAGGTGTGCAAATCACGACAAAATCTCCTCCCGCAGGACGGTGACAGGCACGTCCGGATCTTGAGATACTTGATCTACTCACGGAGCCGGAGCCGGATCGGCGCGACGCTGAAAGTCCGGTGGAAGACGTGGGCCCGTTCGCCGGAGCGCGTCGCAACGGCGCGGAAGTGCTTCAAGTGATTGATCGTGTGCTCGACTTCACTGCGGCGCCTGTACACCTCCTTGTCGAAGCCTGCCGGCCGACCACCCTGACCGCCTCGACGTCGCCCGCCCAGCGCGCGCAAGGCGTTCCCGTCGTCCTGGCGGTCGGCGGAAGGCACGTGACGCATGGCTCGGCAACTCGGAGGACGTCTCGGTCGGGAGCCCGGCGGGGGAATAGCCTTGAGTCTCCAGTGACTGGAGACAGCAGAGTGGGGGACATGGACGGTACGACCCTCTACTCGATCGGGGAGCTTTCCCGGCGAACCGGCTTGCCCGTGAGGACCATCCGGTTCTACTCCGATTCGGGGGTGGTAGCGCCGACCACCCGAAGTCCCGCCGGTTATCGGCTTTACGACCTCGACGCATTGCTTCGTCTGGAACTCCTGCGCACACTGCGCGAGCTGGGCGTGGACCTGGCCACGATTCAACGCGTCCTGGACCGCGAACTCTCGGTGGCGGAAGTCGCCGCGGCGCACGCCGACGCCATGGACGTCCAGATCCGGATGCTGCAACTGCGTCGGAGCGTTCTGCGAGTCGTGGCCAGACGCGGGGCCAATCCCGAGGAGACCAAGCTCGTGCACAGGCTCACGCAGTTGTCCGGCGAGGAACGCCGACGTCTGATCGACGATTTCATGGATGGCACCTTCGGCACGGTGGGTGCCGACCCGGCCATGGCGGCCATGGTTCGCGCTGCCACTCCCGACCTCCCCGATGATCCGTCCAGCGAGCAGGTCGCCGCGTGGGTGGAGCTCGCCGAACTGGTCGGCGACGAGGACTTCCGGGCCCGGATCCGCCGAACGGCCATGTGCCAGGCCGCCGGGCACACGCCCCAGATCGAGAGCGAGGTTGGCGAGGAGCTGATGGAGTTCACCCGTCAGAAGGTGGCCGAGGCCCTGGAATCGGGCATCGACCCACTCGGCGACAGAGTCGCACCCGTCATCGACGACCTCGTACACCGCTTCGCCGAGGTGTTCGCACGCACCCCTGACACGGAATTCCGGGACTGGATGGCCCAGCAGTTCGAAGAGGCGCACGATCCCCTGGTGGATCGGTACTGGCGGCTGGTGTGGATCGTCAACGGCTGGCAGGTAGTACCGAACCTGATCCCGGTGTACTCCTGGCTCATCCAGGCCCTGCGAGATGACCGCGACGCATAGTCACCGCAGTGGAAACCACCCCGGAGCCCAGAACGAGTCCAAGGGATTGCATGCGGACATGAAGCGAGGGCGTCCATGATCCGTTTGTGACGACAGACCTGGACACCCTCGCAACCGCACTCTAAGCCAAGATCGATGACGCTTTGAAGGCATCGCCGAACCTGGCGCCGTGGCGCCCCGCGATCGGGATCACATCCACGCTCAGTGACGCCGAACTTGTCACTCGCGGACACCTCCCTGTGGAGCGACGACGTATGGGTGGTCGACTCCACGCCGGTTGGCTGCGGCTGCTCCCGTGAGACCGTCAAGCGATCGCTGACCGCCTACGGTCACTGACCGCGACAGCACCCCTTGGACTCATTCATCTAGGATTCCCAACCGTGCCTACCACCTTGATGACGTATGCCGGTCCGGTCGACGACCAGGCGCTGGTGACACGCACCGGGGGCGTGCCACTGGTGCCAGCCGGGTTCACCTGGCCGCAGTGCGAGGCGTGCTCGGGGCCGATGCAGTTCCTCGCGCAGCTGCTGGTCGACGCTCCCGGAGGCCAAGGGGCCGTGCCGGCCGAGCGCGTGCTCTCGCTCTTCATGTGCCAGAACGATCCGGGGGCCTGCGACGAGTGGGAATCGGGCGGGGGTGGCAACCGGGCACTGCTGTTCCCCCGGGCCGGACTCAGCGCCGCCCCGGTGCCGTCGGAGGGCGTGGCCCTGCTGCCGGAGACCTCTGGCGTCGACTTCACGGTGGTCGAGACGGTCCCCTACGGGGAGGCGCGCATCGGCTGGGCAGAGGCGAACGGCCGATCCCCGCGGGACGTCCTCGGCCAGCTGGGCGGCGCCCCGTCCTGGCTGCAACACGACCAGACGCCGGCCTGCCCGTCCTGCGCGCAACCGATGAGCTTCGAGGCCCAGCTCGAACAGGGCCACGACTACGAGACGGAGATGAACTTCGGCGGAGGCGGCTGCGGATACACCTTCACATGCCAGCCCTGCGCGCAAGGGTCATTCCTGTGGCAATGCTGATCATCAGGCTATCCGGCTGAGAAAACCTTAGTGGCCGACAGTCGCCTTCCCCGGTCAGATGGACTTTGCTCGTCGGACCGCCCCGGGGGCGCCCGAGTCTCTCGTCGGGGCGGTGCTGCCGAGGCGTCGATCCTTTCCGGGTGGATGCCGGTAACCGCTGGTGTCGAGGTGAGGCCCTGCGCAGCTCCCGCCGGTGACGGTCGACAGATCGACGCCTACGTCTACGCGAACGACCCGATCAAGGTCCCTGCGGAGGAGTGTGCTCAGTTTCGCCAAGTCGACCAGCAGCGCCGCGGCCTCGGTGAGCCGGGCGTCGGCCGGCACGATGTCCCCCTCCGCGAGCGCGATCACGTCGCCCGGCACCAACTCGGCGGCCGGCAGCCGGTGTTGATCGCCGTCGCGGAACACCCGCGCGGCCGGGGCGGAGAGCCGGGAGAGCGCCGCGACGGCGCTCTCCGCGCGGACCTCCTGGACGACCCCCACCGTCGTGTTGACCACGATCACCAGGGCGATCACCACCGCGTCGGGGTGGTCGCCGATGGCCAGCGTCAGCGCGGCGGCCGCCAGCAGCACGGTGATCAGGGGGTCGCGCAGCTGGGCGCCGACCCGGGCCCACAGCGGGACCCGGCGGTCGGCGGCGACCTCGTTCGGCCCGTACTCGGCGAGCCGCCGGGCGGCCTCGGCCGAGCTCAGGCCGGGCGTCGTGGCACAGGCGGCGGTGGCCACGGCGAAGGTCCGTCAGTCCGCGAAGAGGTGCGGGCCGGGCGGTACCGTCACGCCCTCGGGCTCGTGGCCGTAGTGGTGGATCCGGGCGTCGGGGCCGGGGAAGTACTCGGTCACCCGGTCGTCGTCGGCCCAGCGCACGTCGTACGGCGGGCTGCCGTCCGGATGGTGCAGGCTGACGATCTCGCCGTCCCGGCGGGCCGCGCGCGGCCGGGTGCCCTGGACGATGATGCGGTCTCCCACGGCGGCTTTCATGCCGTCCTCCCTGGGCCGATGGGGGCCGGGCGGGGCTCGGCCGTCCGTACCTCCAGGGGACCACCGGGGAGCGGACCCCGGCAGGGGCCGGATGGTCCCCGACCGGGGGCCCGCACGGCCCTGGGGCGGCAGCCGGGCCGGCGAAACACTGGCTCCAAGGCCCCCGGGCACCGAGGAGGCTGCCATGTCCGCCACCGCCACCACGCACCGACCACCGGTCTCGCGCACGCTCCTGAGCCAGCACGTCCGCCGGGCCGTAGGCCGGGACCGCAACCCGCTCTGCCGCCCGCTCGACCGGGCGTACAGCCGCCTCGTGTCCGCGCTCGCGCTGACGATGCTCCTCACCCTCGCCGCGGCCACGGCGGTCGCGCTGCTGGTGTACCGCGCGGAGACGCACACCGCGCAGCTGGCGGCCCGGCACCGGCACGTCGTCACCGCCGTCACCACCGGCCCGGCCCTGCCGGACGACTCCCGGACGGGCAGCACGCGGGCGCACGCCCCGGCCCGCTGGACGTACCCGGTCGGGCCGGGCACCGGGACCATCCCGATCGCGGACGGCACCCCCACGGGAACGGCCGTCCCGGTCGGCCTGGACGACACCGGACGCCCGGTCGGCGCGCCCAAGCCGACCGATCTGATCCTCTCCGACGCCGTCCTCGCCGGCCTCGGCACGGTCACCGTGCTCGGCTTCGGCGCGGAGGGCGCCTTCGCCCTGCGCCGCCGCGCCCTGGACCACCGGGCGGAGCAGGGGTGGGAGGTCGCCTGGGAGCAGGTGGAGCCGCGCTGGTCGGGGCGGAGGTAGCCGCCGGGCGCGGCACGGTTCAGTGCTCGCCGAAGAAGATCTCGCGGACCTCGCGGGCGGCGTAGTAGACCAGCACGTACCCGGCGGCCGGGTCCGCCCACCACCAGCCGAGGGTGCTGTTGAGGACGAGGCCGAGCAGGACGGCGGCGGCGAGCAGGCCGTCGATCAGGGTGACCCGGCCCTCGGTCCTGAGCACCGGGTTGTCCAGGGCCGCGCCGGTGCGGGCCTTGCCGTAGGCGAGCGCGAACATCACGGCGGCGGTGACGGCGGTCCAGGCGATCCCGAGCGGCGAGTGGTGCGGGTGGAAGCCGCTGACCAGGACGATCGTCGACTGCGCCAGCAGGTAGAGCCCGAGCAGTGCGAAGCCGGCCCCGATCAGCTTCAGTGCCCGCTTCTGCCGGTCCTCGCCGGTGCCGGACAGTTCCCAGATCACCACGGTGGAGGCGCCGATCTCGATCAGGGAGTCCAGGCCGAAGCCAGCCAGCGCGACCGAGCGGGCGGCGATCGCGGCGAACGCGAGGACCACGATGCCGATCACGTTCCAGCCCAGGGTGGCGTATTCGAGGGCGAAGCCACGGCGGAGCAGGGTCTGGCGGGAGGTCGTGTTCACGGTGTCCACCGGGGGATCCTCCCAGACCCGGACGGCGGCGCTCCGCGCGTCCGGGGGAGTCATCCGCAGGAGTCAGAGGTGGAAGCGTCGGGTCTCGCCCGGCCGGCACCCCCGGCCGCGTGGGATCGGAGGATGGTCCCCTCGGTGCCGCGCGGCCGGATCCGCACCGGCCCCTGGCGGTCCTCGCGCAGACTCACCGTGACCGTACGGCGGTCGACGGCGATCGCCAGGCCCCGGTGGCCCCGGTAGCGCAGCTCCAGCGCCAGCCGGCCGAGGGCGGAGGGCAGACGCGGATCGAGCCAGAGGGCTCGAGTTCGGTGAGCCGTTCGTAGCCGGCGAACTGGCTGAGCACGCTGTCGTGGAAGGGGACGTGCAGGTGGCGCCCGACCTCCTGCCAGCGGTCCAGCTCCGGGCCGTCGAGAGCCAGCCGCTCGCGGAGTTCGTCGCGCCGGTAGCTGGGCAGGGCCTCCAGGGCGTCCTGGGCGCGGGCGAGCACCCAGGACGCCAGCACGTTGGTGCAGGCGTTGTCGTCCAGGCCCGGAAGGGCGGCCCACGGGTAGGCGTCGTGGCACTCGTCGGGGCCGAGCACGCCGCGGATCGACCAGCGTTGGCGTCCCGTGTCGTAGGCGGCGGCGGAGGACCAGAAGCGGGCGATCTCCAGCAGGGTCTCGGCGCCGGCCTCGGCGAGGAAATCCCGGTCGCCGGTGGCCTGGTAGTACTGCCAGACGTTGTACGCGACCGCCGAACCGACGTGCCGCTGCAGGCTGCTGTGGTCGGGCAGCCAGCGGCCGGACAGTGGGTTCAGGTGCAGCTGCTGGGACTCCTCGCGGCCGTCGCTCGCGCTCTGCCACGGGTACATCGCGCCGTGGATCTCGGGAAGCCCGACTGCTTCGTCCGCTGCCACGGCGTGACCTCCGTACCGACTGCCCCGCCTCCAGTCCGCGCACGGGGTGGCTGAGGCGCCCGCGCATTCCCGTGCGGGCGTGCGCCGCCGATCGGCGGGCCGGTCGGGGCCGGTCGGCCCTCGCGGGGTGCGGTGCCGGCGGAGACGCTGGAGGGGTAGCACGGCGACGGCCGAGGAGGCGCCATGTCCACCGTCCACCCGCCCCGCAGCACCGCCGAGGCCCTGCTCGCGGACGGCACCACGGTCGTGATCCGGTCGTTGGGGCCCGCCGACCGCCAGGCGGTGCTCGACCTGCACACCGCCGGGATGTCCGAGCAGAGCCGCCGGATGCGGTTCTTCGGGGTGAGTCGCAACGCGCCGCGGCAGGCCGCCGACCGGCTGTGCGGGCCGTCGCACCCCGGCCTGCTGGCCCTCGGTGCCTGGGCGGGGGAGGAACTGGTCGGCGAGGCGGACTGCGAACTGCTGGACGACCCTCCGGAGACGGCGGAGCTGGCGCTCGCGGTCGCGGACTGCTGGCACGGGAGGGGCGTCGCCACCCTGCTGCTGGAGCACCTGGTGCACGCCGCGCGGGCGGCCGGCATCCGCTTCTTCGAGGCCGACACCCTGTTCGGCAACCGGGCCGTCCACCGGGTCTTCGCCGACCTCGGGCTGCCGGTCGAGCGCCGCTTCGGGCAGGGTGAGGTCAGGGTCCGGGTGCCGCTGGAGGAGGCGGACGAGCGCTACCGCTCGGCCGTGGACGAGCGCGGGCGCCGGGCGGACGTCGCGAGCCTGGGGGCGCTGCTGCGTCCCGCGTCGGTCGCGGTGGTGGGGGTGTCCCGGCGGGCGGGCTCGGTCGGGCGGACCGTCTACGGGAGGATCCGGCGCGGCGGCTTCGCGGGCGCGGTGTGGGCGGTCAACCCGCACACCAGGGAGATCGACGGCGAACCGGTGTACCGGTCCGTCCGGGCGCTGCCCGGTGTGCCGGACCTCGCGGTCCTGGCCGTGCCCGCCGGCGCCGTGCCCGCAGTGGCCGAGGAGTGCGGCGCCGCCGGGGTCCGGGCCCTGGTGGTACTCGGCTCCGGGCTCGGGGCGGACGAGGCCCGTGGGCTGATGCGGGCCTGCCGCCGGCACAGCATGCGGCTGGTCGGCCCGAACGCCCTCGGGATCGCCCAGACCGATCCCGCCGTCCGGCTGGACGCCGAGTTCGGCGGGGCGTTCCCGAGGCCCGGAAGCGCCGGTGTCGCCGTCCAGAGCGGCGGCGTCGGGATCGCGTTGCTGCAGCGGTTGGCCTGGCTCGGGATCGGGGTGTCGAGCTTCGTGTCGCTCGGCGACAAGTACGACGTCAGCGGCAACGACCTGCTGCAGTGGTGGGAGTCGGACGGCCGTACCGACCTCGCCCTGCTCCACCTGGAGTCCTTCGGCAGTCCGCGCGCCTTCGCCCGCACCGCCCGCCGCGTCACCCGGACCATCCCGGTGCTCACCGTCGACGCCGGCCGCTCCGCCGCCGGGCGCCGGGGCTCCGCCTCGCACACCGCGGCCGCCGCCACCCCGACCGTCACCCGGGAGGCGCTGTTCCGGCAGGCCGGCATCACCGCCACCCGCAGCATCGAGGAACTCGTCGAAGCCGCCGCCCTGTTGCACGCCCAGCCGCTGCCCGCGCCGCGCGGGGCGGTCGCCGTGGTGTCGAACGCGGGTGGCATCGGCATCCTGGCCGCCGACGCCTGCGTCGAGGCCGGCCTGGTGCTCCCCGAACTCCCCGAGCAGCTGGCCGGGTTGCTGCCGCCGGGTGCGTCCGTCCGCAACCCGGTGGACACCACGGCCGCCGTGGGGCCGGTCGAACTCACCCACGTCCTCCGAGCGTTGGAACGTGAGGAGGCGGTCGACGCGATCCTGGTCTGCCTGGTGCCCACGGCGCTGTGCGAGACCCCCGGGCAGGATCCGGTGCGCGCCCTGCTGGAGGGCCCGGCCCGGCGGCGCGTCCCGGTCGCGGCCGTCCTGCTCGACCAGCAGGTGCCCGTCCGCTACCGCGGCTGCGCGGACGGAGGCGCGCTGCCCGTCTACTCGGACACCGCCGCGGCCGCCCGCGCCCTCGGCCACGCCCGGGACCGCGCCCGGTGGCTCGCGGAACCGCCGTCCGCGCCGGCCCGCGCCGAGGACTGCGACACGCGGACGGCCCGCAGCCTGGTCGACGGCTACCTCACCGCCCACCCCGAGGGCGGGTGGCTCGACCCGCTGTCCACCGCCGACCTGCTGGAGGCCTACGGGCTGCCGCTGACCACCACGGTGTGGGCCCGCGACGAGCACACGGCGTCCGTCGCGGCGGCCGGCCTGCGGCGGCTCGGGCACGAGGGCGAGGTGGCCCTGAAGGCGTACTGGCCCGGGCAGGTGCACAAGAGCGCGGCCGGCGCGGTGCGCACCGGCCTGGCCACCGACGCCGACGTGCGCGTCGCCTACCGGGAGTTCACCCAGCGGTTCGGCCGCGAGCTGGCCGGAGCGGTGGTCCAGCCGATGGCCGCGCCCGGGGTGGAACTGCTCGCGGGCGTCGTCCAGGACCAGGTCTTCGGCCCGCTCGTCGTCCTCGGCGCGGGCGGCACCGACGCCGACGTCCTGGCCGACCGGGCGGCCCGGCTCGCCCCGCTCAGCGAGCGCGACCTGACCGCCATGGTCGCCGAACTCCGCAGCGCGCCACTGTTGTTCGGGCAGCAGGGCGGCCCGGCCGTGGACCTCGCTGCGGTACGGTCCGTGCTCACCCGGCTGTCCCGGCTCGCCGACGACTTCCCGGAACTCGTCGAGGCCGACCTCAACCCCGTGATCGTCCGCCCGGACGGCGCGCTCTGCGTGGACGCCCGCGTCCGGCTCGAACGCCGCCCGTCCTTCGACCCCTACCTGCGACGGCTGCGGTACCCGGCGGCCGCCGAGGGGGAGTGAGCACCGTGAAGCACAGCATCCTCGACGGCACGCCGGCCGACACCTTCCCCGCCGCCGACCTCGAACGACGTCCCAGCCTGGTCCGCGACTGCATGAGCCGGCCCGGCGCCGCCGTCGTCCCCGGCACCGACTTCGCCACCATCGCCGCCGTGCTCAGCGCGACCCAGCGCGGCATCGTGCCCGTGGTCGCCCCGGACGGCACGGTCCTCGGCGTCGTCGCGGCCTCCGACCTGCTCACCGCCTACGCCGAGCAGGACCCGGAGCGGGAACTGCTCGCCCGCGACCTCATGACCACCCCGGCGGTCACCGTCACCGAGGACACACGCGTCACCGAGGCGCTGTCCCTGCTGAACGAGAATGCCCTGCACCACCTGCCCGTCCTGGACGACGACGGCCGCCTCGTCGGCCTGCTCACCACGCACGACCTGCTCGACGCCCTGCGCCGCGACGACGACGCCCTCCGCTCCGACGCGCTCGCCCTCACCCCCGGCAGCGGCCTCGCCCCGAACTCGCTGCACATCCGCTGCGAACGCGGCCTGCTCTCGATCACCGGCCGCACCCGCACCCGCACCGACGCCGCCGCCCTGATCCTCCAACTCGCCCGCCTCGACGGCCTGGTCGACCTCGCCGACCACCTCACCTGGGACCTGGAGGACGTGGAGCAGGCACCGTCGCTCTGACAGCGCGTCGGCCGAGCGAGAGCGCCCCCTCGACCATGCCGTTCGCAGCGTGGCCGCGGAGCGCGCCCGCGCTCGGCCGGGCATCGGCCCGGCCGGACGCCGGCCCGGCCGGACCGAGTCAGCGCACGAGCACCCGCTCGCCCGAGCGCGGGACCACGGCCGTCCACCCCAGCTCGCGGTCGATCCGGTCACGCAGGGCCTGCGAGCCCTCGGGTTCGCCGTGGACGAGGTAGACCGCGCTGGGCGGCGGGGCGGCGCGCAGCCATTCGACGATCTCGGTGGCGTCGGCGTGTGCCGAGAAGGCGGGGACGTTGACGACCTCGGCGCGCACCGGCACGTAGCTCCCGTACATCTTCAGCGTGCGGGCGCCGTCGACCAGGTCGCGGGCGCGGGTGCCCTCGGCGGCGTAGCCGACCACGACGACGGTGTTGCGGGCGTCGGGCAGCAGGCGGGCGAGGTGGTGGACGACGCGGCCGCCGGTGGCCATGCCGGAGGCGGAGACGATGACGGCGGGGCCGTGGGCGCGGTCGAGGGCGAGCGATTCCTGCAGCGAGTGGATGAGGGTGAACGGTTCCGGGTCGAGGGCGGTCGGGCCCTCGGCGAGGACGTCGGGGCGCAGCTGGTCGGAGCCGGCCGCGAAGGCCTCGCGGTAGATCTCCAGGGTGGCCATCGCCATCGGACTGTCCACGTACACCGGCACGTTGGCCGGCAGGCGGCCCGACCGGCGCAGCTCGGTGAGCTGGTGCAGCACCACCTCGGTGCGGTCGACGGCGAAGGACGGGATGACGACGGTGCCGCCGCGCGCGAGGGTGCGCTCCAGCGCCCGCGCGAACCATTCGCGGGCCGCCGTCTCCTCGTGGTGCCGGTGGCCGTACGTGGACTCCATCAGCAGCACGTCGGCGCCGGTGAAGGGCTCGGGCGGGCGCAGCAGCGGGTGGACGGGCCGGCCGAGGTCGCCGCTGGCGGCGATGGTGTGGCCGTCCTCCAGCGTGAGGTGGGCCCAGGCGGAGCCGAGGATGTGCCCGGCGCGGCGCAGCCGCAGCACGATGCCGGCGGCGATCTCGACGTCGGTGTCCAGTGGGACGGGGTCGAACATCCGCAGCGCGTTCTCGACGTCCTTGTCGTCGTAGAGCGGTTGCGCGGGGCGGTGTTTGGACCAGCCGTGCTTGTTGGCGTGGTCGGCTTCCTCCCGGAGCAGGTGGGCGCTGTCGCGCAGGATCAGCTCGGCGATCCGGGCGGTGTCGGGGGTGGTGAGCACCGGGCCGCGGAAGCCGTCGCGCACGAGGCGGGGCAGGTAGCCGCAGTGGTCCAGGTGGGCGTGGGTGAGCACCACCGCCTGCACGTCGGCGGGGTCGAGCGGCAGCGGACGCCGGTTGCGGCGGCGCAGTTCGGCCAGGCCCTGGAACAGGCCGCAGTCGATCATCAGCCGGGCGTGGTCGGTCTCGACCAGGAACTTGCTGCCGGTGACGGTGCCCACGCCGCCGAGGAAGGTCAGCAGCCCGGGGCGGGGCGTGGGGGTTTCCGTACTCATGGCCGCCTCCAACGATGGACCGGATCCCTCCCATGCTCCCGCCGTCCGGACACGGCGGGACAGGGCCGGACCGGCCCTGGCGGCAGGGACCGTACGGCCCTGTCCGGAGTCCTCCGGCGGGCGGACAGTGAAGGCGGGACCATCCGAGGAGGAGTGAGGACGATGCAGCACCGCAGCGTCAACGACGTGATGACCCATGAGGTCGTCACCGCCCGCCCCGACACGCCGTTCAAGGAGGTCGCGGAGCTGTTCCACCGCAACGACATCACCGCGATCCCGGTGATCGACGACCAGCGCCGCCCGCTCGGCATGGTCTCCGAGGCGGACCTGCTCCGCAAGGAGGCCGTCCTGCCCGACCCGGAGGGCCGCTTCCCCGGCCGCTGGCTGGACGCGAAGGACCGCGCCCGCGCCGAGGCCGAGACCGCCGGCGGGCTGATGACCAGCCCCGCCGTCACCGCCCGCCCCGGCTGGTCGGTGCCGGAGGCCGCCCGCGCCATGGACAAGCACAAGGTCAAGCGGCTGCCCGTGGTCGACGAGATCGGCCGCCTGGTCGGCATCGTCAGCCGCCGCGACCTGCTGCAGGTCTTCCTGCGCCACGACGCGGCCATCCGGGACGAGATCAACCACGACGTGCTCGGCCAGACCCTCTGGCTCGCCCCCGGTGACGTCCAGGTGGCGGTGCACGACGGCGTCGTCACGCTGAAGGGACGGCTCCCGCGCCGCAGCCTGATCCCGGTCACCGAACAGCTCTGCCGCGCCGTGGACGGCGTGGTCGCCGTCCACCACACCCTCGACTGGACCGAGGACGACACCGACCCGGCCCTGGAACACCCGCGCGCCTACCGCGCCGCTTCCTAGGAGGCCGCCGTGACCCCCACACCGAGCACCGTCGCCGACGTCATGACCCACGCGGTCGTGGCGGTCGGCCGTGACGCCGACTTCCGCGAGATCGCCGAGACCCTGCAGCGCTGGCGGGTCAGCGCGCTCCCCGTGCTGACCGGGGACGGCCGCGTCGTCGGGGTGGTCTCCGAGGCCGATCTGCTCCTCGCCCGGGACCGGGACGGCGAGCGCGCCGAAGCCCTGACGGCCGGGCGGATGATGACCGTCCCGGCCGTCACCGTGCACCCCGGCAGCCCGCTGGGCGAAGCCGCCCGGGCGATGGCCCGCGGCCACCTCAAACGGCTCCCGGTGGTGGACGGGGAGGACTACCTGGTCGGCATCGTGAGCCGGGGCGACCTGCTCAAGGTCTACCTCGGCGACGACCGCGAACTCGCCGACCGGGTCCGCTTCGAGCTGGTCGCCACCCTCGGCCCGGAGGCCGGTCTGGGCACCGACGTCCGCTCCGAGAGCGGCCGGATCACCCTGACCGGCGGCCTGCCGGACAGCGTCTCCGCCGCCGTCCTGGAACGCCTGGTGCGCTCCGTGCCCGGCGTCGCCGACGTGGAACTGCGGCTCACGGCCCCGGCCTGACCGGGGCCGTACCCGTCGGCCGGCCGGCACCGGCGGACCGGCCCGCTCGTGCACCGTGCTGCGGACGAGCACAATCGGTGGTGTCACCGCCCGCGCACCCCAGGGAGCAGGCCAGTCATGGACACGCCCCGGCCCGTACGGCTGTTCCTGCTGGACGACCACGAGGTCGTCCGGCGCGGCGTCCGCGACCTCCTGGAGGCCGAACCGGACATCGAGGTCGTCGGCGAGGCGGCCAGCTGTGCGCAGGCCCTCGCCCGGGTACCCGCGTTGCGCCCCGACGTCGCCGTCCTCGACGTGCGCCTCCCGGACGGCGACGGGGTGAGCGTCTGCCGGGACCTGCGGGACAGGATGCCCGAACTCGTCTGCCTGATGCTCACCTCCTTCGACGACGACGACGCCCTGCTCGACGCGATCATGGCCGGGGCCGCCGGCTACGTCCTGAAGCAGGTCAAGGGCGCCGACCTGGTCAGCGCGGTCCGCACGGTCGCCTCGGGCCAGTCCATGCTCGACCCGGCGACCACGCACAAGCTGATGGAGAGCCTGCGCCACCACGAGGAGAGCGCGACCGACGCCGCCCTCGCCGCTCTCACCCCCCGCGAACGGGAGATCCTCGCCCTCGTCGGGGAGGGCAGGACCAACCGGCAGATCGGCCAGGAGCTCTACCTCGCCGAGAAGACCGTGAAGAACCACGTCTCCCGCCTGCTCGCCAAACTCGGCGTCGAACGGCGCCTCCAGGCCGCCGTCCTCGCCGCGCACGCCGGGGCCGAGCCCGAGCCGCACCAGCATCAGCAGGCGCACCCGCGCTGAGCCCGTCCGGCCCCGGACCTTGAGCCGAACGGCCCAAGCGCGGCCCCCGGCCCCGGGCGCACGGTGGAAATGCCCCCATTCCCCTCCGGCCGAGGAGCCCGCGATGATGTACTGGAACGACGGCATGAACGGCTGGGGCATCGGCCTCATGACCGTCAGCATGCTGCTCTTCTGGGGCCTGGTGGTTTTCGGCGTGGTCGCGCTGGTGAGGCACCTCGGGCGCACCGAGCAGCACCACCCGGCGGGCCGGCCGCCGGCCGTGCCACCGCCACCGATGACACCGCCCGAGCGGCCCACACCGGAGCGACTGCTCGCGGAACGCCTCGCCCGCGGCGAGATCGACCCCGACGAGTACCGCAGCCGCCTGGCCACCCTGCGCGGCTACGGCCCGCCCGCCTCCGGCTGACGGTGCACTCCGGAGGCGGTCATGCCCACCCTCGCCCTCGACGCCGACGCCCTGGAGAGGCTCGTCTCCGCAGCGGTCGCCGCGCCCTCGATCCACAACAGCCAGCCCTGGCGCTTCCGGCTCCAGCCGGCCACCTCGACCCTGGAGGTCCGGGCCGACCGGGCCCGGGCCGTCCCGGCCGCCGACCCGCAGGGCCGGGCCCTGCACATCTCGGTCGGCGCGGCCGTGCTCAACCTGCGGGTCGCCGCCCGCCACCTCGGCTGGGCGCCCGAGGTACGCCTGCTGCCCGATCCGGCCGAACCCGACCTGCTCGCCGCCGTCCGGCTCGACGAGGTGGCCGCCGCGCCGCTTCCGAGTACCGACAAGCTGTACCAGGCGATCTTTCACCGGCATTCCATCCGCACCCCGTTCACCAGCGAACCCGTCCCGCCGGCCGTCCTCGACGAACTCGCCACCGCCGCCCGCGCCGAGGACGCCACTCTCCACCTGCCCGATCACACGGAGACCGACCGGCTGCTGCACCTCACCGCCGAGGCCGAACGCCGCAACACCACCGACGAGGGCCAGCGCACCGAGAGCCGCAGTTGGATCCGCACCGGCGACGCCCCGCCCTACGGCATCCCGCTCGCCGCGCTCGGCCCGCAGGACCTGGCCGGCCGCCTGCCGATGCGGGACTTCGCCGCCATCCACGCCGCCGAACACCAGGCCCCTGCCCGCTTCGAACGCGAGCCGCGCATCGCCGTCCTCATCACCGCCCACGACACGCCCGCGGACTGGCTGCGTGCCGGGCTCGCCCTGGAACACGTCCTGCTCGTCGCCACCGTCCACGGCGTCCGCGCCTCCCTGCTGCACCAGGCGATGGAATGGCCCTACCTGCGCTGGGAGACCCGCGACCCGCACCAGGGCCCCGGCTACGCCCAGATGCTCATCCGCCTCGGCTACGGCCCCGAGGGCGCGCCCGTACCCCGGCTGGCGGTCGGTGACGTGCTGGACCGGCCTTGACCGGTCACGGACGGTCCGCCAGGAACTCGCCCCGGCAGTACCAGCCGTGGCCAGAGCCCGGTACGACCTCGACGGCCGGGCCCGGGCACGAGATCGCGCACAGCGGAGACCTGACGCCTAATCGTCGGGCAGCAGGACCCGCCAGACCAGTTCGGCGCCGCCCTCGGGGCGGGTGCGGGCGGTGAAGGCGCCGCCCAGGGCGGCGGCGCGGTCGGCGAGGTTGGCGAGGCCGCTGCGGCGGCCGTGCTCGGGCAGGCCGACGCCGTTGTCGGTGACGGTGAGGGCCAGCTCGGTGTCGGCGATGACGGACACCTCGACGGAGGTGGCCTCCGCGTGCCGGGCGGCATTGGACAGGGCCTCCTCCAGGACGGCGACGGCGGCGTCCGCGAGCTCGGCGGGGACGGTCGCGTCGAGCAGGCCGGTCATCCGCAGCGCCGGGGTGAAGCCGAGGGCACGGGCGGCGCGCTCGACGACGTCGACGAGCCGGGCGCGCAGGCCGCTCGCGACCGGGCCGGACTCGCGCAGGCGCAGGCCGAAGATGGTGGCGCGGATGGTCCTGGCGGTCTCGTCCAGGTCGTCGATCGCGCGCAGCACCCGGTCGGTGGCCTCGGGGTGCTCGATGAAACGGGTGGCGCCCTGGAGGGTCATCCCGGTGGCGAAGAGGCGCTGGATGGCCAGGTCGTGCAGATCGCGGGCGATCCGGTCCCGCTCCCGCAGCAGTGCCACCTGCTCGGAGTCGCGGCGGCGCTCGGCGAGTTCCATCGCGACCGCCGCCTGGCCGGCGAACCCGAGCAGCGGCCCGGACTCGCCCTCGTCGAAGAGCGGCGCGCCGGCCGCGCGGGCCAGCATCAGCACGCCGCGGATCCCGCGCTCGGCGGTGCCGATCGGAACCGCGACCGCCGGGCCCAGACCCTCCCAGCGCGGCGGACCAGCCGTGATCCGGGGGTCCTTCTGGACGTCGGGGCTCACCACCAGGCCGCCGGTGCGGACGGCCGCGCCCACGAAGGAGCCCTCGACCGGCAGCACCAGGCCGCGGTGCCGCCGATCACCGAGGCCGGTGGCGATCCGCACCTCCAGCTCACCCGTGCCCGGCAGCGGGACGGCGACGACCGCCAGGTCGGCGCCCGTGATCTCGGTGGCCAGGGCGAGCAGCAGGTTCAGCACCTCCTGCTCGTCGCTTCCCGACAGCAGACTGCTGGTGATCTCCGCGCTCGCCTCCAGCCAGCGTTGCCGCCGCCGGGCCCGGTCGTAGAGCCGGGCGTTGTCGATCGCCACCCCGGCGGCGACGGCGAGGGTGGCGAGCACCGACTCGTCCTCGGCGTCGAACTCCCCGCCACCCCGCTTCTCGGTCAGATAGAGATTGCCGAACACCTTGTCCCGGATCCGGATCGGCACCCCCAGGAAGGAGCCCATCGGCGGGTGGTGGGCCGGGAAACCGTAGGAGGCCGGATGCTCGGAGATGCGGGGAAGCCGCAGTGGCTCGGGACGACGGATCAGCTCGCCGAGGATGCCGTGCCCGGACGGCAGCGCACCGATCCGCTCGACCTGCGCGTCCGTGACACCGACCGGGATGAACTGGGACAGCCGCTGGTCCTCGCCGATCACCCCGAGCGCGCCGTACTCGGCGTCCACCAGGGCGACCGCCGCCTCCACGATGTGCCGAAGCGCCTGGGACAGCTCCAGGTCGCGCCCGACCGCCAGCACGGCCTCCAGCAGGCTGTGGACCCGGTCGCGCGTTCCCCGGGCCGCGTCGAGGCGGGCTTGGAGCTCCTCCAGCAGCTCGTCCAGCCGGAGCTTCGGCACGGGGGCGCCCGGCTCCGGTGCGGCCGGGTCCGGTGCGCCCGGCTCCGGTGCGGCCGGGTCCGGTGCGCTCGGCTCCGGTGCGCTGGCCAAGGGATCCTCCACGGCTCGCTCGATGCCCCTGACCAGCGTAGGCGCGGGGCCGGTGTCGCGCCGGGCGCGAAGGGGCCCATCGGCCCAGCGGGAGGACCTACCGGACCCCTGGCGGGCGGCGAAGCCGAGCCGGACCCTGGAAGGGCAAGCGGAACATCCGGCTCCGCCGTTCCGGGGCTCCGCTCTACCCGAGGAGTGATCGCGGCATGAAGGCGCTGACCTACCACGGACCCGGCCGCCGCACCTGGGGCGACGTCCCCGACCCGGTCGTCCGCGACCCGGAGGACGCCGTCGTCCGGGTGGACGCGGTCACCATCTGCGGCACCGACCTGCACATCCTCAAGGGCGACGTCCCCGAGGTCACCCAGGGCCGCGTCCTCGGCCACGAAGCGGTCGGCACCGTCACCGACACCGGACCGGGCGTGCGAACGGTCACGGCCGGCGACCGCGTCCTGATCTCCTGCATCTCCGCCTGCGGCCGCTGCGCCTACTGCCGCGCCGGGACGTACGGCCAGTGCACCGGCGGTGGCGGCTGGATCCTCGGCCACCTGATCGACGGCTGCCAGGCCGAGTCCGTCCGCACGCTCTTCGCGGACACCTCGCTCCACAAGCTGCCGGCCGGCGTCGGCGACGAGGACGCCCTGCTGCTCGCCGACATCCTGCCCACCGCGTACGAGGTCGGCGTCCGCAACGGCCGGGTCGGACCGGGCGACACCATCGCCATCGTCGGCGCCGGCCCGATCGGCCTCGCCGCGATCCTCACCGCCCGGCTGTACAGCCCTTCCCGCGTCATCGCCGTCGACCTCGCCCAGAGCCGCCTCGACGCGGCCGGACGCTTCGGCGCCGACACCGCGCTCACCGCCACCGAGGCCACCCCGGAGGCCGTACGGGAGCTGACCGGGGACGGCCTCGGCGTCGACGTCGCGATCGAGGCGGTCGGCGTACCCGACACCTTCGAACTGTGCACCCGCCTCGTCCGCCCCGGCGGCCGCGTCGCCAACGTCGGCGTCCACGGCAAGCCTGCGGTGCTCCACCTGGAAGACCTCTGGATCCGCGACGTCACCATCACCACCGGCCTGGTCGACACACACAGCACCCCGATGCTGCTCGACCTGCTGGCCGCCGGCCGGCTCGACGTCGCCGGGCTCGTCACCCACCGCTTCGGCCTCGACGAGATGCAGGACGCCTACGACGTCTTCGCCGACGCCGCCGACACCGGCGCCCTCAAGGTCGCGCTCTTCCGGACGTGACCCCCCACCCCTGGAGGAGCCGTGACCATGACCGAACGCCCCGACCCCGCCGCCATCGCCCGCCGGATCGTCCAGCGCCGCGACCAACTCGGCATGACCGAAGAGATGCTGGCCTACCAGGCGAACATGGCCCCGGCCTACCTGCGGCAACTCCTGCGCGCCGGACCGGAGTTCGACGAGGAAGCCTTCCTCCGGATCGCCTTCGCGCTCGGGATGCCCTGGCCCGAGCTGCTGTCCGGCCATCGCCCCGACGCCCCGCCCGGACAGGCCGACGCCGCCGCGCGACCGCTGCTCCTCCACCTGACCGAACCGCAGTGCTGGGACCTTCTCGGCACCCACGGCGTCGGCCGCATCGGCCTGCCCGCCGTCCCGGCACCGGTCGTGCTCCCGGTGAACTACGCGGTGGACGCCCGGACGATCGTCTACCGCACGGCCCCCCGGGGCGCGGCCGCCCCGGAGGACGGCTCGCCCGTCTCGTTCCAGGTGGACCACATCGACGACCGCCGCAGCCGCGGCTGGAGCGTCCTCATCCGCGGCGAGGCCCACCGCATCGACGACCCGGGGGAGGAACAGCGCCTCGCGGAACTGCCCGGTGCGGTCCCGTGGGCAGGCGGGTCCCGCCCGCTCTGGGTGCGGATACGCCCCGGCGAGGTCACCGGCCGCCGGATCGGCACCGGGTGAACACGCGCCGCCACAGGTGTCCAACTCGATCGCCGGGAACGGTGGTTCGCGACGCGATCGACGAGGTGCCGGTGGCAGGGTCTGACGGGTGTTCCGCTTGGTACTGCGGCCGAACCCGCTGACCGTGGCACCGCAGTCGGTGTACGACGCGAAGGCCGAGCGGTGGACGGGGGAGTGGCCGCAGCTGACCAAGCCGCCCCGGGCGGAGCCGGTCGGCTCCGCCCGGGCACGGTCCAGCACCGCGGCGGGCAGCCCGACCCCGAGGAGCTGTCCCGCCTGACCGGCGTGGCGCAACCGGCCGGCCCCCGGCCGGCCGTGTTCCTGGCCACTGTGCTGGACCCGGCGCGAGGAGTCCTCCGGCGGGGCGCGAGCCGCCTCCCGGCGGTAGGCGTGTCAGGCGGGGTCAGGGGGCCCCGGACAGGACCTCCACCGCCCCCGTGTCCAGCGAGTAGTAGGCGCCGACGACGGCCAGGGCGCCCTTCGCCACGAGGGGGGCCAGGTCGGGGTTCGAGCGCAGGTCGGCGGCCGTCAGGGTGACCTGGGCGCGGGACATCGTCTCGACCGGGTCGGCGCCGCCCTCCCGGACCGCCTGGTCGTACGCCGGCCGCAGGGCCTTGGCGATCGCGTCCAGGTTGCCGGGCAGCGGCTTGCCGTCACGGAAGGACCCGTACGCCGCTTTGACCGCGCCGCAGCGCTGGTGCCCGAGGACCACGATGAGGGGGGTGTCGCTCGTCATGGGCCCGTACTCGACGGATCCGGTGACGACCGGGTCGACCGCTTCACCGCCCGTGCGCATCACGTACAGGTCGCCAAGGCCGGTGTCGAAGAGGAGCTCGGGCGGGACCCGCGAGTCGATGCAGGAGAGGATCGACCCGAACGGCTCCTGCTCCTGGGACACCAGCTGACGCCGGTCCGGGTCCCGGTCGGGGTGTTGCAGATTTCCGCTGACCCAGCGCCTGTTGCCGTCCATCAGCCTCGTGAACGCAGCGGCAGGCGTGGTGGGCCGTGCTTCCGGTGTCGATGACTGCGTGGCACTGCGCGTAGGCGGCGCGGGCGAGTCCGCCCTGGTCGTCGTGCATCCCGCGAGCGCGAACGCGGTGCTCACCAGCCCACCGGCGAGCAGCGCTCGACGATTCGGGCGACCGGCTCCGTCCATCGGTTCGTTTCCTTCACTGCCGCTCGGATTGTCCCTGTGTCCAGACCAAGCCGATTGTTCGCGCTGAGACGGATGCCGTGGCGGCAGGCGCACACGGGCGCGGGGCGAATTGCTGCGGACGGCCCATTGGCCATCTGAGAGCTCACACAAGGCCCGGACGGGTCGGTGGGCGTTCACACAGCCGGCCGGTCAGTGTGATCGCCCAGTGACTGTGGCCCGCACAGAGCAGGGCCTCCTGGCAGCTCGAAGGTTGTCTACGCCAACAGGCTGTCCAGAAGGCCCTGCTGCCCCGCTCCTACGCTCCCGCCGCCGATCGCGACACGTGCTGCGGCGTGTCGTGCGACCCGACGCGGCTCAGGTCGGTGCGCACGGCGGTCGGAGCGCCGAGGACGTTCGAGTGCTTCGCGGCATCGACGGAACCGAGATCGTGGACGGTGAGCTCGAAGTCACGATGCGCCTTGGCGTCCAGGGCCAGCGGCAGGTGGATACGTCCGTCCCTGACCATGCGTTGTATTCCACTGCGGCTGAGACCGAGCCCGAGCATGAGCAGTCGTTCGACCCGGACCGGCGCGGGCAGCTCGAAGCTGACCAGGACCTTGAGCGGTGCCGGGTCGTCGAGTGCGTAGAGGGGCGTGCGGGTCTCCACCTCCCACGTACCGGTCCAGTCGAGGCGGTATCCGTTCCTCGCGGCCAGCGACGCACTCATCGTCAGCTCCCGTACCACGGCCGGGTCGTTGTTCTCGTACGCCACCAGGCGAGCGGGATCCAGCGACGAGACGTGGGCGCGCTCGTGGACGGGCACCTTCGAGGTCCGGTCGCATCCCGCACAGCTCAGGAGAAGCCAGACGTCGAGGAGTTTGCCGCTCGCGTTGACACGGATCTTGCCCGAGGGACGGTGCCGGCTGCCGGAGCAGTCCGGGCAGGGGCGCACGACGGTGGGCAGCGCGGACTCACGCACGGCCCACAGGGCCTTGCGGTCGGTATTCATGGAAGTGTTTGCTTTCAGGACTGGCCAGGAGCTCTCGCCGGCGAGGCTGCGGCTCCTGGGCTATGACGGATGCACACGAGGGCGCGAGTCATCGCCTCGGGGCCGATTCGTCAGGCTCCGGGGTCAACCGCGCGACAGGTTGGGCTTTGCTACGTGGCAGCCGTTACAGGTCCATGCAGACGATCATGATCGAGGCCACGGCCGGCGAACAACTCGTTTTTCCGGCTCGCACAGGGAGTCGCGACGCCTTGACAGCGCGTCATCGGCTGAGAACCCTCGTTGCTGTACTCCAGGGACGAGAGGGGCACGGAATGCCATGGGTTGACGAGAGCGGGAGCCACCGGGGTTTCCCGGCGGCGGTGTTGGCGGACGGCAGCGAGCCGGCGCCGTTGCCGGACGGGCGCACCACCTGGTGGCTCTACAACGGCGCGGACGGTCCTCGGGCCGCTGCGGTGCGCGGAGGATGCAGCTGTGGCTGGCGGGGTGAGCGGGTGCACCAGTTGGACTTCGGCAACGACGTGGCGACCGAGGCGGTGGGCGAGGCCACCGGGCCGTTCGCGGACTGGGAGTGGCACGTCGACCTGGCCGAGGGAGTGGTGCCGCGCGAGGTCGAGGAACTGGTCGCGGCGCTGGTGGACCGGATCTGCGACCTGATGGAGAGCAGGCCGTACGCCGCCGCCCGTGCGGCCGCCCGGTTGGAGCGCGCCGCGGGTTCGACCGCACTGCTGGCCGGCCGCAGGGCCCGTAGCAACATGATGACCTGGGAGTACATCGGCCGCGCCTTCGGCTGCGAGCCTCAGGAAGCGCTGGAGAGGTTCGGGGAGACGCTGCCCGACATCGACCTGGGCGACGAGGCGTAGGTCGTGAGCCTTCACGCGCCGCGCAGGCGGCCGGAGGCGGGCACCGACTGACCGATCGCAGGCCCGGACGCCGGTCCGGGCCCACCAGAACCTTGTCGAGCAGCTCGGCATCGCACCCGCCGGGGCAACGGCCCGGGCACCGCGGAATTCCATCACCGCAGGCCAGGCAAGGAGAGCCGAGCTCCAGTACCGCCGTCGCCGTCGCCCCGGGCCCGTGACAATCTCGACCGCCCCGCACTGGGGTTGGGGACCGGAGCCCGATACCCGGTGCCCCTCGGGCGAGAAGGTGCTTCGGCTCGTGTCCGTGACGAAGGCCGGCCGGCTGTCGCCGACACGGCCTTGGCGGAAGCGGTGACCACGGGAGCCGGGCCGAGGTCGTCGTACGTCGGCCCGTGCAGCGCCTCGGCCGTGGCCCGGACCAGGCGCGGGACGAGGTGAGACACCGGGCCGGCCTCCCAGGAGCGGTCGCGCACCAGCCGGGCGAGGTGATCGGGCACGGACCTCCCGTCGTCCTCCAGCCGCGCCATCCGGGCGGCCAGCAGGGGCCACTGGCGGGCGTTCACCAGAAGCGCCGCCTCCCGCCCCCTGCCCGGCAACGCCTGGTGGAGCCGGCGAACACAGCGGGCGTTCTCGGCCTCGCTCACACCCAGCTGCGCCAGCGCCCTTCGGCGGTTGCCGAGGTCGAGGTCCGGCGGCAGGTCCAGTCCTGCCGTCAGCGGACCGTAGGAGCGCACCGAATCGCGGCTCGCCGCGACCACTGGACGGTTCCCGGCGTGGACCACGCGGTCGACCGCCCGGTCGACGCCGACGCCCTCGGCGTGGGCGGCCGCCAGAATCCGCCGGACGTCGACGCCACGTTCGTGCAACGCCTTCATCGCGGCGGCGAGCCCGGGCCAAGCGGGGGAGGACAGGATCGCCTCGCGCACCGGCCCGGCCGGCATCGTCGAGCGCAGCAGACGCGCCCACTCCTCCGTCCCCTCAGCCGCGGTCCGCGCCGCGTCGGCGGCGACGGAGTCCCGCACCAGGACCGCGATCTCACCCACCCGCGGAAGGAACTGCTCCAGATCGACACCCGCCTGCCGCAGCGCGACCAACTGCTGCGCCATGATCGGCCAGTCCGCACCGGACATCAGGGCCCACGCCACATCGGGAGCGACCGACGCTTTGAGATCGCCGGCCGCCTCCGGCACGGCCCGGTCCGGCGGCGGCAACGGCAGCCCGACGCCCGCTCTCCGCTGCGCCGCGCGCCGCACCGCGTCCGCGACGGCCAGGACCAGGCGGACGGCCATGGCGGACGTCTGCACCGCCTCGCCGACCGCCTCCGCGAAGGGCTCGCCCGGATAGGGCATCGTCATCCCGCTCTCCCGTCCCTCAACGGACCCGCCTGGGCCCCTGCTGATCACTCCGAAGGTTCGGTGCTGCCTCGGCCGCACGACGCGAGGTCGCATTCGGCCGCGAGGGCGGCGCCCCGGCCGGTGCCGCAGACGGCGAATCCAGCGGAACGCCATGAGCGGCAAACCAGCCGTCCAGGCGCCAGACCAGCACCTGAGCGACGGACCCCGCCGAGCGGAGCTCGCGCCGAGCCACGACGGCCGTCAGGACCGACCCGGCGTCGACGCCCAGCCGCTCCAGCGCGGCAAGACGCAGACACAGGGCCGGCCACGCGGGATCCACCAGCACCGTCGACGCATGGGCAGGAAGCACCTTCGTCACCACCGCGGCCCGCAGGACCGACCGGTCCGACTCCGCCGCGCCCGACCCAGCCCGCCGGGCACGCGGCAGCGCCCCGGTAGCCGCTGCCGCTCCCGTGCTCACCTCCGCGGCCTCCCGCAGCACCCGCCCGGCCTTCGCCGCGGCCTCGGCCTGCAGCCCGAACCCCTGCTCCTCATGCCAGCGCTGCGCCTCCGCGACCGCCGTGACCAGCGCGAGAAGGAAACCGAGGAAGGCAGCGGCGTCGTTGCGACCCGACTGCGCGGCCGCCGAGGAGAGAAGCCGCGCCGACGAACGGAACAGTGTCCGCGCCTGTCCGTCGAGGTCGCGCCTGCCCGGAGCGCGAGCGGCCCGCTCGAACGCCGTCGCCGAGTCGCGCAGGTGAGGCCTGGCGAGGGCGGGCGCGGCGCCGGGCGCCACGACGAGAAGATCGCCGAGCGCGGCCACGTCGCCGGCTCCCCGGGCCGCGCCGGTCCGGCCGAGGCGTTCGGAGGCCGCGCGCACGTCGCGTTCGAGCGTCCGCCAGAGCGCGGAAGGCGGCACATCCGGCGTCGGGACCGGCTCCTGCCAGCGCTCGCGGACCCGGGGGAGCGACAGGTCGTAGGCCAGACTCGAACCCCCGAACCACACCGCCCGGTGCCCCCGATCCCGGTCGCCCGGCAGCGCCACCGCAAAGCCCGTGGGGGAGCCGCCGCCGGAGGCGGCACGGCGCGCGACGCGGACCCCGGCGGAACGGAGCCGGGCGAAGAAGTCCTCCTCGTCCGCCGCGGAGGCGGCAGCCACCCGGACGGTCCGTTCGAGCTGGTCGCGCACGCTCTCGGACCGCCGGCGGCGCGTCGCCTTCCGCGTCTCGCCGGTCGTCGGCCACCGCTTGGCCGTCCGATCCCCGGACGCCAGACGACGCAGACCCCACCTCACCTCGAACCGCCGGGCGAGCTGCTGCATCCGTACGATGTCCTGCCGCAGATTCGGCTGGATCCCGTCCTGCCGGGCCTTCGTCGCCACGATGTGGATGTGGTCATCCGCGTGACGAACCGCCACCCAGCGGCAACCCCACGCATCGCCGCGCGGGGCGATGCCCGCCGCATCCATCATCTCCCCGGCCACCTCCGCCCACTGCTCGTCCGTCAGCAGAGGATCACCGGGCGCGACCCGCACGGCGACGTGGTAGACGTGCTCGGCCGGCACACTGCCCCGCAACGCCCGCACCGGAGCATCGAGCAGCAGCGCCAGATCCCCGATCGTCACGTCGCCCGACCGCGCCGGATCGGGCACCCACGGCGCCCAGGACGCCACCATCCGAGGGTCCTCGTGCTCGTCCCGCTTGCCCGGTCCGTACAGGTAGGACAACAGCCCCGCGGTGTCACTCCCACCCCTCGCCCGCTTGGGAATCACCAGCGCGCCGCCCGCTCCCGCATCACCTGAAGGGTGGCGCGATCGATCCGCCGCACAGCCTCCTCGACGAATCCCACGACGGAACCGGCACCGGCCTTTGCGTCCGCCAGGCCCGCTACGTCCGCCCCGATCGACTCACCGATGCGGACCAGCTCGCCACGCGAACGGATGAGCTCCGCGAGCACGTCGCGGGCATCCGCCGACACCGGCACGAGCTCGTCCATGGCCACGGCCAGAGCCTTACGAGCGGCCCACGCCGAAACCGCCATCCCATCGCGCTTCGCAGCCTCCTGCACGATGGTCAGCTCCGCCTCGTTGTACGCCAGATTCACCCGGCGCGACCGCGGCGACTCCATCTGCCGCTCCCGTCGCCGCGCTCCCTGCCTCGCAGTCACCCCGCCCCTCCTCCGCCTCGCACGATCGGTGTACGGAAGAGCCGTCGACGCCAGGCCCTCCCGCTGCGCCACTCTGCTGTGTCGTCGAATTGATCGGCGGCAGATACGCCGCTGGGCCAACCGAAAATCGCTGACACGAGTGACCCCGGTGGAGTCGGTCCGTGATCGGCGCGGATCGTGTCCGTACGATCCGCGCCATGACGAGAGAAGACGAGTTCCTGCAGCGGATGCGCGAGATCCAGGCCGACCGGGAGAAGGCCATTGTTCCGCTCGCCGCCATCATCTCCGAGCGCCGGCGCCTGAAGGACCTGCTGGCCGAAACCGAGGCGCCGTACGGGCGAGCCTATGCGGCCGCCGAAGCCGCAGGCTGGAGTACGGAGGAACTCTCCAGGCTGGGTGCGGAAACGCCCGCCCGCCGACCCAAGGGAAGGCCTCGGAAACACGCCTCGGTCACTACTCACGCGATCCCGGGCCCCTTGTCCGGCGGCACGCAGAGCGCGCCGGCGCAGGCGCACGCCGCGGCCGACTGACGACGGAGCGGTCGGAGCGGACAGGGCAGGGGAGAGGAGAGAGCGAGTTAGTGGTATTTGATGCATCGGCCATCGGCTGGAGGCCGGTCAGGGCATGGCAGACGTGGAGCGCGAGGCCCGTTGACGGGTCGCTCAACTCGGCGGCGGCGATGAAGATCCAGGAGCGGCGCTGCCAGGGCTGTCGGGCATTCGGTGGCGACAGGCAAGGCGGGCAGGCCGATCGGCGGAGGTGGATGACGACGGCCGGAGCGGGCCTCAGCCGGTGCTCGCCCGGCCGTTCGAAGTCCCTCCGGGGCCCCGGGGCCCGCTCTGGGACAGGCTCGTACCCCCGCGCTATGCGGGAAGGGAGGCCAGCGCGGTGAGTTCGGCCGCGGACAGGCGCAGGGCGCCGGCGGCCACGTTCTGGGTGAGGTGGTCGGGATCCCCGGTGCCGGGGATGGCCAGGACGTGGGGCCCGCGGTGCAGGGTCCATGCCAGCCGAATCTGCGCGGTGCTCACTCCGCGGGCGCGGGCGAGGGAGTGAAGCATGCTGCTGTCGTCGCCGGTGGCGCCGACGGTGCGTCCGGTGCCGGCGATCGAGTAGAACGGGACGAACGCGATGCCCTGTTCGCCGCAGGTGAGCAGGAGCTCTTCCTGCTCGGGTGAGGCCCCGATGCCGTGCATATTCTGGACGCAGACCACCGGTGCGATGGCCTGGGCCTCGGCGAGGTGGTGGGGACGGATGTTGGACAGGCCCAGATGGCGGATGAGCCCGGCATCCCGCAGATCGGCCAGTGCGCCGAAGCGCTCGGCGATCGAATCGGTTCCCACGATGCGCAGGTTCACCACGTCCAGGTGGTCACGGCCGAGTTGGCGCAGGTTCTCCTCGACCTGCCCGCGCAACTGCTGGGGGGTGGCATGGGGCAGCCAGTTGCCCGAGGGGTCGCGGCCCGGCCCGACCTTGGTGACGATGACGAGATCGTCGGGGTAGGGGGACAGCGCCTGGTTGATCAGTTCGTTGGCCGACCGGAGCGGTGAGAAGTAGAACGCGGCGGTGTCGATGTGGTTCACGCCGAGCTCGATCGCGCGGCGCAGCACGCGGATCGCCTGGTCGCGGTCGCGTGGAGCGGCGTCGGGTACCAGTGCCTCGCCATGCTGCGGCAGCCGCATCGTGCCGAAGCCGATGCGGTTGACCACCAGGTCGCCGAGTGTCCAGGTGCCCGATGCCGCTGCGGTGATCGTTTCCGAAGTCATGCAGGAAGGATCTCCACTGGCTAGAGTGGCTGCCATTCATTCAACTATGTGTGAATCCTGGGGGTGGTCATCCTGGCGGAACTCGCGTTCTCGGCGAGCGATCTGGCGCAGGTGCGGTTCGCCGTCTCGCCGATGTGGCAGGTGGTGACCAGCTTTCGGCTACTGTCCAACCCCGCCTCCGCATCGCCTGTCCACCGCCCCTGGATCGAGCAGGTCCTGCCACGGGCGGCTGCTGCCGGGCTGGATCGGGGCCGGCTTGCGGAGCTGATCCCGCAGGCGGGCTTCTTCCCCTACTTCCTCAACCCCGCCCCCGCCGGGCCGGCTCCGGCGCTCGCCGCGGAGCTGGCCGCCATCGAGGACACCCCCGCCGAGCGGGTCCGCCGCGACCTCGATCACCTGGAGTACCACCAGGGACGTCTCAGCCCCCGGCTGCGGTCGCTGCACCACGACCCGCACACGGGCTTGGCCCGCCTCACCCAGGAGATCCGCACCCACTGGGAGCTGGCCCTCGCCCCCTACTGGGCACGCATCCGTGCGGTGCTGGACACCGACGTCTTCCACCGGGCCCGTCAGGTCGCCGAACACGGCGCGGGCCACGTACTCAACGACCTGCACACCGCGCTGACCTGGGACGGCAGCGCGCTGCACCTGAACCGCCGGACCAGACCCCTGTCCCGCAGCACAGCGGGACCGGGGCTCCTGCTGATCCCCTCGGCCTTCACCGGACCGCGGCTGCCCACCCGAGTCGCACCGCCCGAACCACCACAACTCGTCTATCCGGCACGCGGCATCGGCTCACTGTGGGCCCCTGCGCCCGCCGGCGGCACCGACGCCCTCGCCGCCGTCCTCGGCCGCTCACGAACCCGCCTGCTGGCCGAACTGGACACGCCGGCCTCCACCACCCAGCTGGCACACCGCACCGGCCTGTCACCGGCCGGGGTGTCCCAGTACCTGACCGCGTTGCGCGGCGCGGGCCTGGTCAGCGCCCACCGAGCCGGTCGCGCCGTTCTCTACGCCCGCACCGCCGCCGCCGAAACCCTCCTCGAAGCCGCCTCCACCACCTGAGGCCCGGTCACCCCCGAAGGACTTCCGCAGCCGACCACCAACGACGTGGGGAGCGATAGAGGTGGGTCCTCGGTCATGACGTCAACGACCCGGGACTAAAGTCCCGGGCTTGAGGTTAACCATGTGTCCGATGAGTCGCCCCACCGGTGGTCACCTCGTCTCAGCAGCGCGAGGC
>NZ_JBMVFA010000049.1:0-46613 GCF_049543595.1 Kitasatospora sp. NPDC094028
TCCGCCGCTACATCATCTGGCGGAACAAGCACGCCGCCGACGAACGACTACGCGAAGTCGTCACCAGGGCGAACGTTGCCTGATGCGGCACTAGCCCTGCAGCAGCAGGTTCGCCGCCGCCACCACCTCGGGCGACGCCGTGGCGAGCGAGCCCGCGCGGTACGGCGGCTGCGGGTCGTACTCGATCAGCAGCTGGATCGCCTGCGCGGTCGCGTCCCCGGCGAGCCGGCCGGTCAGCGTCAGCGCGAGGTCGATCCCGGCCGAGACCCCGGCGGCGGTGGCGTACTTGCCGTCGACGACCACCCGCTCCGCCCCGGTCGGCTCCGCCCCGAACCGGGTCAGCTCCTCCAGACAGCACCAGTGCGAGGTGGCCCGGCGGCCCTTGAGCAGCCCGGCGGCGCCCAGCAGCAGCGAGCCGGAGCAGACCGAGGTGGTCCAGGTGGTGGTCGCGTCCACCCGGCGCACCCAGTCCAGCAGCGCCTCGTCCGCCAGCTGCGCGTGCGTGCCGGGCCCGCCGGGCACCAGCAGCAGGTCGGCCGAGTCGACCTCGTCCAGGGCGGCGTCCGCGGTGAGCGCCAGGCTGGTCATGTCGTTGCGGACCGGCCCGCGCTCGGCGGCGGTGAACACCACCTCGGCGCCCGGGATCCGGGACAGCACCTCGTACGGGCCGACCGCGTCCAGGGTGGTGAACTCGGGGTAGAGCAGAACGGCGATGCGCATCATCGACCTCCATCGGGAACGGAACGGAAGCGGCGTCGGTACTCGGCGGGCGGGGCGGCCAGGGCCCGGACGAAGGCGCGCCGCATCGCCTCCGGGGTGCCGTAGCCGCAGGAGCGCGCGATCTCCTCGATGCCGTCGTCGGTGTCCTCCAGCAGCCGCCGGGCGCCCTCCAGCCGGACCCCGTCCACGTACCGGCCCGGGGTGACCCCCACCTCGGCGGCGAAGGCCCGGGCGAAGTGCCGCGGCGACAGGGCCGCGCGGGCGGCCAGCGCCTCGACCGACAGGTCGGCCTCCGGATGCTCGGCGATCCACCGCTGCACCTCGCGCAGCGGCTGCCGGGCCGCCACCTGGGCGGCCAGCTGGGTGCTGAACTGGGCCTGGTTGCCCGGCCGGCGCAGGAAGACCACCAGGTGGCGGGCGATCAGCAGCGCGACGTCCCGGCCGAGGTCCTCCTCGACCAGGGCCAGCGCCAGGTCGATCCCGGCGGTGACCCCGGCCGAGGTGGCGACGTGCCCGTCCCGGACGTGGATCGGATCCGGGTCGACGGCCACGTCCGGGAACCGCCGGGCCAGCTCCTCGCAGTACGCCCAGTGCGTGGTCGCCCGGCGCCCGGCGAGCAGCCCGGCCTCGGCGAGCAGGAAGGCGCCGGTGCACACCGACACCACCCGCTCGGCCCGCCCGGCCAGCTCCCGGATCCGCGCCACCAGGCCGTCGTCCGGGTCCTCGGGGCGCACCCCGCCCGGAACCAGCAGGGTGTGCACCGGCCCGACCCCGGCCAGGTCCGCGTCCGGCAGCAGCCGCAGCCCGCTGCAGCTGCGCACCGGCGCGCCGCCCGGGGAGGCCGTGGTCACCCGGTACGCGCCCGGCCGCCGGGCGGCCGCGCCCGCCCCCGCGAACACCTCCACGGGGCCGGTGACGTCCAGGCTCTGCATGCCGTCGTAGAGGACGACGACCACGCTGCGCGCTCTCATGCGGCCAGCCTGTCAGCGGGCCGTGGCGGCAGCAATGACCTGATTCCCACCTTTTCTGCCACCGGCGGCCCGTGGGTGCGCGAAAACGCCGGAAGGCCCTTCGCTCTCGCGAAGGGCCTTCCGGCTGTCTGTGCGCCGCCAGGGACTCGAACCCCGGACCCGCTGATTAAGAGTCAGCTGCTCTAACCAACTGAGCTAGCGGCGCCTGCTGACGTGGAGAACATTACCTGGTCAGCAGCCGGAACACACAATCGGTCCGGAGCCCGCCCCGGGCCGCCTCAGAAGGTCAGCACCACCTTGCCCCGGACGTGCCCGGCGCCCACCAGCCGGTGCGCCTCGGCGGCCCGCTCCATCGGCAGCGCCTCCGCGATCTCCAGCCGCAGCCCGCCGGATTCCCACAGCCGCACCAGCTCGGTGAGCCGCCCGGCGGTGCGGTCGGTCCGCACCTTCAGCAGCCCGAGCCGCTCGGCGCCCTCGAAGTCGACGGCGGTGCCGATCCGGCCCCGGTCCGCGACCAGCTCGACGGAGGCCTCCAGGGCGCCGCGCCCGGCCGCGTCGAAGGCCACGTCCACCCCCTGCGGCGCCACCGCCCGGACCCGCTCGACCAGCCCCTCCCCGTACGTCACCGGGATCACGCCCAGCCCGCGCAGGTAGTCGTGGTTGCGCGCGCTCGCGGTGCCGATCACCGTGGCGCCCCAGGCCCCGGCGAGCTGGACGGCGACGGTGCCGACCCCGCCGGCGGCGGCGTGCACCAGCACGGTGTCCCCGCGGCCGACGCCGAGCAGCCGCAGCGCCGTGTGCGCGGTCTGGCCGGAGGCGGAGAGCGCGCCGGCGTGCTCCCAGGGCATTCCGGCGGGCTTGGCGACCAGCTGCCCGGCGTCCACGACGACCAGCTCGGCCTGCCCGTTCAGGGTCCGGAAGCCGATCACCTCGTCGCCGACCCGCCACCGCGCAACGCCCGGGCCGAGGGCGTCCACCACCCCGGCGAACTCGTTGCCGAGGACGGCCGGCAGGGCGAGCGTCGCCCCGGGCGGGCTGTACCCCGCCCGGACGGCGAGGTCCACCGGCTGCACCCCGGCGGCGTGCACCCGCACCCGCACCTCGCCCGGCCCGGGCTGCGGGTCGGGCAGTTCGGCGATCCGCAGGACCTCCGGTCCGCCGAACTCCGGGACGGTGACGGCCTTCATGACGGGCTCCCCTCGACGCCGGCCGCTCCCCGACCGTTCGAATGCCTTCGACGCCACCGATCCTCGGAGCTGAAGTCCGCTTGAGGTCAAGCGGACGTTCAGCGTGTCGGCACTGATGGGCGCATTGTCAGATTTATCCTGGGCGGCGCTCAGCCGTCCGTCGTCGAGAGGAACCTCCCCGTGGGCCAGCTGCCCCTGTTCTTCCTGGTGCTGCTCGCCTCCGTGGTCACCATGCCGCTCGGCCGCCGTACGGGCGTGCCGCAACCCGTCCTGATGACCCTGCTCGGCATCGTCATGGCCCTCGTGCCGCAGATCCCGGACGTCAGCGTCGAGCCCGAGCTGATCCTGCCGATGGTCCTGCCGCCGCTGATCTTCGCCGTCGCCCGGCGCTCCTCGGTGCGTTACTTCAAGGCCAATGCCCGCTCGATCCTGCTGCTCGCCGTCGCCCTGGTGGTGGTCACCACGATCGCGGTGGCCGCCACCGTGCACTGGCTGCTGCCCGCCCTGCCGCTCGCCGCCGCGATCGCGGTCGGCGCGCTGGTGTCCCCGCCCGACCCGGTGGCCGCCGTCGCGGTGGCCAGCAGCGTCGGGCTGCCCCGGCGCCTGGTGGCGATCCTGGAGAGCGAGGGCCTGTTCAACGACGTCACCGCGATCGTCGTCTACTCGCTGGCCATCGAGGCCATGGTCAGCGGCGACTTCTCGGTCGGCAACGCGGTGCTGCGCTTCGTGCTGTCCGCCGTGCTCGCCGTGGTCGTCGGCATCGTGCTCGGCTGGGTGAACGCCAAGGTCGCCGAACGCCTGGACGACCCGACCCAGCAGGTCGCGCTCAACCTGCTGGTGCCCTTCGCCGCCTACACCATCGCCGAGGAGATCCACGGCTCCGGCGTGCTCGCCGTCGTGGTCTGCGCGCTCTACCTGGCCGAGCGGGCCTCCGACGCCGACGCCGTCGCCTACCGGCTGGTCGGCAACGCGTTCTGGGAGGTCGTCGAGATCCTGATCACCGGCGTCGCCTTCGGCCTGATCGGCCTGGAGCTGGCCACCGTGCTCAAGGAGGCCGGCAACGGCTGGACCGGCTTCCTCGGCGACGCGGCCGTGGTCATCGCGGTGGTCGTCGTGGTCCGGCTGCTGTGGCTGCTGCCGGCCGGCTGGCTCTCCAAGAAGCTGCGCAGCGGCGACGACGAGGACACCCCGTTCAGCTGGAAGGAGAGCGTGGTCCTCTGGTGGTCCGGCATGCGCGGCGTGGCCACCGTCGCGCTGGCCCTCGCCATCCCGCTCACCCTGCACTCCGGCGAGGACTTCCCCGAGCGCGGCCGGCTGGTCTTCATCGCCTTCAGCGTGGTGCTGTTCACCCTGCTCGTCCAGGGACTCACCCTGCCCTGGCTGGCCAAGCGGCTCCGGCTGGACATCGACCAGGACGCGCACGAGCAGGCCGTCCGCCGGTTGTGGTGGCGGGCCGCCAAGGCCGGGCTCACCCGGCTCGGCGAACTGGAGGAGCAGGACCGGCTGCCCGGCGAGGTCGCCGATCGGCTGCGCGACCGCCAGCACGACCGGCTGGCCCGGCTCTGCCCGGAGAACTACGCCGAGGAGGAGGCCGTCGAGGCCAAGCTGCGCCTCGCCCAGTGGCGGGCCGCCCGGGACGTCGAGCAGGAGATGATCGCCGCCTCCCGGCGCGAGATGCTCGTCGCCCGCAGCGAGACCGGCGCCGACCCGGAGCTGGTCGACCAGGTGCTGCGCGGTCTGGACCTGCGCTCCGAGCGGAAGTGACGGGCGGTCCGCCGGCGCCGAGGAATGTGCGCGACCGGGTCTGAGGTTGCATAGGCTGAACCCGGGCAGGCCGTCAACGGAGTCGGCGCACCACCCAGCACCCGCACGACCTCGCGACATACCCTCACCGCCTGGCCCTGCCGGTTTCTGCACCCAGATGAATCGAGGACCCACCGATGTCGGAGACCCGCGCCGACGCCCGCACCCCGCTCGACCGCACCCCGCAGTGGGCCGCCCTGGCCAAGCACCGCGACGAACTGGGCGACACCCACCTGCGCGAGCTCTTCGCCGCCGACCCGGAGCGCGGCCGCCGCCTCACCCTGCAGGTCGGCGACCTGTACGTGGACTACGCCAAGCAGCTCGTCACCGACGAGACGCTGGAGCTGCTGCGCGAGCTGGCCGCCGCCACCGGTGTCGCCGCGCTGCGCGACGCCATGTTCCGCGGCGAGAAGATCAACAACACCGAGCACCGGGCCGTCCTGCACACCGCGCTGCGCGCCCCGCGCGACGCCGTGATCGAGGTCGACGGCGAGAACGTGGTGCCCGCCGTGCACGCCGTCCTGGACAAGATGGCGGCCTTCGCCGACCGGGTCCGCGGCGGCGAGTGGACGGGCCACACCGGCAAGCGGATCCGCACCGTCGTCAACATCGGCATCGGCGGCTCCGACCTCGGCCCCGCGATGGCCTACGAGGTGCTGCGCTCGTACGCGCGGCGCGACCTGGACGTCCGCTTCGTCTCCAACGTGGACGGCGCCGACCTGCACGAGGCCGTCCGCGACCTCGACCCGGCCGAGACGCTGTTCGTCGTCGCCTCGAAGACCTTCACCACCATCGAGACCATCACCAACGCGGTCTCCGCCCGCTCCTGGCTGCTGGCCGGCCTCGGCGCCGGCACCGAGGCGGTGGCCAAGCACTTCGTCGCGCTGTCCACCAACGCCCAGGGCGTGCAGGACTTCGGCATCGACACCGCCAACATGTTCGAGTTCTGGGACTGGGTCGGCGGCCGCTACTCCTACGACTCGGCGATCGGCCTCTCGCTGATGATCGCCATCGGCCCGGACGCCTTCCGCGAGATGCTGGACGGCTTCCACCTGGTCGACGAGCACTTCCGCACCGCCCCGCCGGAGCAGAACGTCCCGCTGCTGCTCGGCCTGCTGGGCGTCTGGTACGGCGCGTTCTTCGACGCCCAGGCGCACGCGGTGCTGCCGTACTCGCACTACCTGTCCAAGTTCACCGCCTACCTGCAGCAGCTGGACATGGAGTCCAACGGCAAGTCGGTGACCCGCGACGGCACCCCGGTCGACTGGCAGACCGGCCTGGTGGTCTGGGGCACCCCCGGCACCAACGGCCAGCACGCCTACTACCAGCTGCTGCACCAGGGCACCAAGGTGATCCCGGCCGACTTCATCGGCTTCGCCCGGCCGGTCGCCGACCTGCCCCGGGAGCTGGCCGCCCAGCACGACCTGCTGCTGGCCAACTTCTTCGCCCAGACCCAGGCGCTGGCCTTCGGCAAGACCCCGGAGGAGGTCGCCGCCGAGGGCGTGCCGGCCGAGCTCGTCCCGCACAAGACCTTCCGGGGCAACCACCCGACCACCACCATCCTGGCCGCCGAGCTGACCCCCTCGGTGCTCGGCCAGCTGGTCGCGCTGTACGAGCACAAGGTGTTCGTCCAGGGCGCGGTCTGGAACATCGACTCCTTCGACCAGTGGGGCGTCGAGCTGGGCAAGGTGCTCGCCAAGCGGATCGAGCCGGTGCTGCTCTCCGGCGAGGGCGGCGAGCAGCTGGACGGCTCCACCGCCGCGCTGGTCGCCCGCTACCGCGCGCTGCGCGGCCGCTGAGCCCCGGCCGGGTCGTCCGCTCCGGCGGGCGGCCCGGCTGCCTCGTCGGTGGCCCGGCCGCCTCGCGGGTGCGCGAAAACGCCGGAAGGCCCTTCGCTCTCGCGAAGGGCCTTCCGGCTGTCTGTGCGCCGCCAGGGACTCGAACCCCGGACCCGCTGATTAAGAGTCAGCTGCTCTAACCAACTGAGCTAGCGGCGCCTGCTGACAGAGAAGACTCTAGCAGCGCCGTGCGGCCGGGCCAAAATCGAATATCGGTCGCCCGCCGTTCACCCGCCGGTCAACTCATCCGATGGTCAGTGCGGCCGGGTCGGCGAGGGGCGGGGCGTCCGCCTCGCGCGCCGCCCGGACGCAGGCCCACAGCACCACCGAGGCGCCGGGCAGCCAGGGCTCGCGCTCCTCCGGGGCCACGATCCACCGCCCGGCGCCCTGCCCGGGGGACGCGGGGCCGTGCACCATCCGCTGGACCGGCGGCACCGTCACCGTGTCGCCCCGGCCGTGGCACAGCAGCGGCGGCACGTCCCGGGCCCACTCCTCCCAGGCCAGCAGCCGGCGCAGCCGGGGCGCCGCGCCCGGCTGGACGAACAGCAGGGTCCGGCCCCGGTAGGCCGCCACCGGGCCGCAGCCGGGGCCGGAGGTCCACAGTTCGTCCAGCACCCGGCGGCCGAACAGGCCCGGCATGCTGATCACGTCGAAGGCGCGCCCGCAGGGCAGCACCGAAGGCGCCCACGGGCGGTCCTCCCAGAGGGCGCGCATGCTGCTCGGGTACTCGCTGGCGGAGGCGAGCCAGGCCTCCCCGGCCACGGTCACGTACTCCACCGACTGGTGCGTCCAGATGTCCACGCCCAGCAGCCTGCGCGGTGCGCGGCCCCGGTGGGGCGGAAAGCACGGTTTGCCGGACAGGGCGGCGGGGCATCGCGTACCCTGCGCCACTGGCATATGCCAGGGGTCAGTCCTCGTGCCGGCGCGGCTGGAGCAGGCCCCGGCCGTACTCGATCATTTTGGCGGCGTAGTCGGGCGTCCAGTCCGCCCGCTGCGCGATCTCGGCCGCCGGCAGCGCGTCGAACCGGCGCGGGTCGGCCAGCTGCGCGGCCGCGACCGCCTGGAAGTCCGTGGCCCGCTCGGCGGCCGCCCGGAAGGCCAGCGCCAACTCGGTGGAGCGGCGCAGCAGCTCGGCCGGGTCCTCGATCGACTCCAGGTCGAAGAATCGTTCCGGCTCCGGTTCGGCGGACTGCGGTTCGAACAGCAGCTGCGCCGGACGCAGGCGCCTGGTGGGGTCGGTCGACTCTGCAGGGGAGTCGGGCATGGACGGACACCTCCGGGGTTCGGGCGGGTGGCGGGCAGGGCTGCTCCGGGCCGGGCCGCCCGGATGTGGCCGTCGTCCATTGTCTCGCGGAGGCGGCCGGTAGCGGAACGGTGCGCGTGCGGGCGCTATTCCCGGGCGGCGCGCCGGACTTCCCGCAGTGCGCCGGTCCCGAGCCCCGGGCGCCGCGCATCCGGATCGCGTGCGAACCGGTTGTTCCGGGTGTCCACGTCGTCCACCGCGCCGTCCATCGCGCCGCCCACCCCTCGGGAGACCCGCACATGCGCCTGCTCAAGGCCCTGCCCGTCCTCGCCCTGCCGCTGCCCCTCCTGCTCGCCGGCGCCCCGGCGGCCACCGCCGCCGAGACCGCGAAGGTGGTCTCCGGGCCGCCGAGCAGCCCGGGCGGCGTCTCGACCGCCACCTGCCCGGCCGGCACGCACCTCACCGGCGGCGGCTACCGGCTCCAGCCGGACGCCGCCGGCCCGGTCCGCGCCAACGGGCCGACCGCCGACGCCACCGGGTGGAGCGCCCAGGCCGAGCGCGGCTCGGTGGTCGCCTTCGCCGTGTGCGAGACCGAGGACTGACCTGCCGGGCCCGGGGGCCGGCTCCCGGGCCCTACCGCAGGTGGACCCGGTGGTCGCTCAGGTGCTGGAGCACCTGGTGGTTGGCCTCCCAGCCGTCCGGGAAGGCCACCGGGACCCCCAGCTGCACCGGCTCGGTGGCCGGGTGCTCGTCCAGCAGCTCGGCGATCCCGGCCCGGGCCACCACGATGCAGGCGTGCCGATGCCGGGAGGCGAGCACGCAGAGCCGGCCGGTCTCCAGGTGGAAGGCGGTCGCGTCCGGGCGGCCGGAGAGCGGGTGCAGCACCACGGTGACGTCGTACTCGCGGCCCTGCAGCCGGTTGGCGGTGTCCACCGTGACGGCCGGCCCGGCCGTGCCGTCCACCGGGACGCCCGCCGCGACCAGGGCGGCGCGGACGGCCGCCGCCTGGTCCCGGTGCGCGGTGCCGACCGCGATCCGGTCCGCGGTGAGCGGGCCCTCGCCCTGCTCGGAGTGGGCGGTCAGCCCGCGCTCCAGCAGCCGGCGGACGGTGGCCGCGACGGCCGCCACCGCCTGCGGGTCGGTCCGCACGGTGTGCCGGGCGGGCAGTTCCAGCAGCGCCCAGCCGTGCTCGGCGGCCCGGTCGATCACCGCGTCCAGCGCCGAGCCGTCCGGGCGGACGGCGACGGTCAGCCGGCGGTCGTCCGGGCCGGTGCCGGAGCGGAACGGCGTGTACGGGTAGAAGGCCCGCGAGATCAGCGGCGCCGCGCTGGCGGGCAGCCGCCAGGAGACCGGCAGCCGGTGCGGTTCGATCTGCGGGTTGTGCGCCAGCAGCGTGACCACCGCACTGCCGGACGGGTCGTACGACAGGCCCGCCCACTGCTCGGTGCCGACCACGGTGAACGGGTCCAGCTGGCCCGGGTCGCCGACGAACAGCGCCCGCTCGAACAGCCGGGCCACGGCCAGCAGCGCGTCCGAGCGCATCTGGTAGGCCTCGTCGACGATCGCGTGCCGCCACGGCGCCTCGGCCCGCACCCACTGCCACTTGGCCGAGGTGGAGATCACCACGTCGTGCTCGACCAGGTCGGCGAGCTTGGCGGAGGGCGTCACGTTGGCGTGCCGCAGCACCTCCGGGCCGGGCCGGGAGTCCGCCGCGTGCAGCCGGCCGATCGTCAACTCCGGTGCCTTCTCGGCGAGTCGGCCGACCAGGTCGTCCACCTGGCCGTTCGTCTGGGCGACGATCATCAGCCGCTCGCCGGCCTCGACCAGCTCGCGGGCGGCCCGCACCACCAGGGTGGACTTGCCCGCGCCGGGCGGCGAGTCCACCACCACGCCGCGCGGGGCGCCGGCCGGTGGGCGGACGGTGGCCGCCAGGATCCGGGCCACGGCGGCGTCGGCGGCCGCGCCCGGGGGCTCCCCGCTGATCGGTTCGGTCATCACTCCCACTCCTCGGAGGCGGACGGGGCGGCGGGTGCGGGCGCGGTGCCGGGCGGGCCGCCGTGCGTCCACGGGGTGTCGTCCGGCTCGGGCAGCGGCGCCGACTGGCGGACCGTCAGCTCGAACAGGGTGAAGGTGACCGACTCGCCGGGCTCGGGCAGGCTGCCCGGCTCGGGCTCCTTCTTGCGGCCCATGCCGGACAGCACCCGCAGGGTGATGGTCCCCCCGGCCGGGTCGACGGCGACGATCTCGGCCTTCTGCGCGGACGGCCCGCCCCCGGCCTCCGGGCGGGGGGACCCCCACACCCGGTGCGCCTCCCGGCCGAGATCGGCGTGCGGGCGGTCGGCGGTGCGCAGGGTGACCAGCGGGCGGGGCTTGGGGGAGCGGCCGGTGGTGTCGTAGTCCGGCACCACTTCGGTCACCACGCCCGCGAACGCCTCGCCGGCCAGCCGGTGCTCGGCCATCGCCAGCGGGTCGTCCAGGGCCTCCTGGACGTCCAGCCGGGCCTGCTCGCGCTCGCGCTGGGCGAGCTTGCGGGCGGCCGTGACGGCGTCGTCCTGCCGGGGCTGCGGCGGCTCGCCGGCCGCCAGGCGGTCCCGGTGGCCGGTGTAGGACCAGCGGTCGCCGGTCCAGCGCTCCTCCAGGTGACCGGCCGGCGGCAGGGCGCGCAGCAGGTCCAGGCCGTGCCAGACGTCCCGCCAGGTGGGCAGCAGGACGGCCGTGAGCACCTGCTCCAGCTGGTCGACCGCGGCCCGGACGGCCTTCCGGGCCCGCTCGGCGGCGGCCTCGTCGCGCTGCTCGGCGCTGTGGTGCAGCGCGGTGACGGTGGCGTCGTAGCGGGCGATCGCGGGCGCGAGCACGAACTCGTCGAAGCGCGGGTCGGTGGCCGGCCCGGCCGGCGGGTGCAGCAGCTGCCCCTGCTCGTCCCGGGTGGACTCGGCCCGCTCGGCCGCCTGCGCGCCGCTCAGCCCGGGCGGCGGGGCGTGCCAGGCGAGCAGCGCGGCCAGGTGCTGGTCCTCCAGGTGGCTCTGGCCGGTGGCCCAGTGCCGGGCGAGCAGGCCGGTCATCGGCAGCAGCAGGCTGGAACCGGGCACCTGGGCGCGGTCGGTGAGGTGGGTCAGCCAGCGGCCGAGCAGCGGCACCCGGGCCGGCGCCGGGTACGGGCCCGGCTCCGCGTCCTCGACGGTGCGGCGGAACCGGGTCGAGCGGCCGATCAGCGCGAGGTGCCGCAGGCCCGCGCCGTTCGGCACGATCAGCTGCGGCGCGTCGGCGCACAGCGCGCGGAACACCTGGGACTTCTCGCCGGTCTCCGGGTCCTTCTCGGAGCCCTCGATCTGCTCGACGTCGTCGGCGAAGGACTCCAGGTAGGGCAGCAGGTCGGCGGCCAGCTCGGCCAGGAAGTCGAAGCGCAGGGTGCGGTTGAGCGGCTGCGGCACCAGGTGCAGCCGGGGCGCGTCCCGGTCGGTGCCCAGCATGACCGCGAGCGGCGCGCCGGACTCGCCGGCGGCGGTCAGCGGGACCAGCACCATCGGGCGGTCCGACAGGTGCCGGTGCCGGACGGTGGCCAGCGGCTCGGCGTGCCCGCTGCGGACGGCCTGCAGCCGGGCGAGGGTGGTCAGCAGGCTCATGCGGTGGCTCCGGCGCCGACCGCGGCGTCGACTGTGGCGTCGACCGCGGCGTCGGCCATGGCGTCGGCCACGGTGTCGGCATCGACGGCGATATCGACGGCGCCGACCACGGCCTCGACGTCGAGGCCGAGCGCCTCCGCGCGCAGGGCGGCCGCGTAGGCCAGGCGTTCGGCGGCGTCGTCCGCGCGGTCCGCGCCGGTGGCGGCGGCCAGGGCGTCGGCCACCGTCCGGATGCTGCCCAGTTCGCCGCGCACGCCCCGGCCGAGCTGCTCGACCCGGTCGTCGCAGCGGGCCCGCGCCCGGCAGTGGAAGCCGAGTTCGCAGGTGGAGAGGCAGTCCGGGCTGTAGGCGGCGGGCATCGTCTCGACGGCGGCGGTCAGCTGCTCGGAGGTCCGGGCGGGCACGCCGTCCTGGTCGGCCGCGAGGTCGAAGTCGGTGCCCGCGGGCAGCTCGGCGAGCAGCCGGCCGATCCCGGTCATCCGGCTCAACTGGCGCCGGGTGGTGGCGAGTTCGCGCCGGACGTCGACGGCGACCGCGGTCGGGTGGTTGCCGAAGTCCTTCGGGCAGACCAGCAGCACGCTGGTGCGGGGGCTGCCCGGCAGCCGCTGCTCGGTGTAGGGGTCGGCGGCGAGCGGACGGCCGGCGGCCGCGGCGGCGGTCTGCTGGAGCGCCAGCACGTACACGGCGGCCTGACGGGCGGCGGCGCCGACCTTGGCCGGGTCCGCGCTGCCGTCCAGCACCGGGAAGGACTTGATCTCGACCACCGTGCACCGCCCGCCGTGCACCACCAGCGCGTCCGGTTCCAGGTAGGCGGCGCTGCCGGCCACGTCCAGCCGCAGCATCGGGTGGTCCAGCAGGGTCCAGGTGTCCGGCTCGGCGGCGGCCCGGGCCAGCACCTCGGCCGTCCGGTCGGCCCGGACGGCGGGGCCGGAGCGGTGCAGCAGGTCCGGCACCTCCAGCGGGGCGCCGTCGTCCGGCACGCCGAGGTGCGCGCGCAGCGGCTCCAGCAGCGCGGCGTAGCCGTCCGCCTTCAGCCGGGACTCGAAGATCACGCCGCGGGCGATCGCGAACGGGGACTGCCCGAACGGGGCGGGGCGGCCGAGCCGGGCGGCCAGTGCGGTCTTGTCCACCCCGGCCGCGTCGAGCACGGCACGGCGGTGGCAGCCGGGATTGGCGGCGAGCGCGGCGAGGGAGCGGGCGTTCAGACTGCGCTGGGGAGCCGGTCCGCGCAGCTCGGCGAGCCGCTGGGCGAGCGGCTCAGCGTGCCCGCCGAGCGGGACGTTCGTCGAGACGTTCATGGTGCGGCCCAGTGTCGCATCCGGGTCCGACAACGCGGGGCGGACCGGCCCGTTCCGGCCGGAACCGGGCAGGGCGGCTGGGCGGTTGCGGGCGGATGCGGGCGGATGCGGGCGGATGCGGGCGGATGCGGGCGGATGCGGGACGAGGCGCGGGGCGGGATGCCGGGCGGGGCCGGGACGGGGCCCGGACCTGCGGCCGCCCCGCGATCGTGCCCGCCCGCCGGGTGGGGGATCATGGAGCCCGGTGCTCAAGGGTGAGACCGACCGTTGACCGCCCCGCTGCGAGGAGCCCCCATGCCCGCCCGAATCGTGCTGGTCCGCCACGGTGAGACCGCGTGGTCGGCCACCGGCCGACACACCGGCCGCACCGACATCCCGCTCACCGAGGAGGGCCGTGCGATGGCCCGGGCGCTGGGCGCCCGGCTCGCCGAGGCCCCGTGGAACGGGCTGCCGGACGCGGTCGTCTACACCAGCCCGCTCGACCGCGCCAAGGAGACCTGCGAACTGGCCGGCTTCGGCGACCGCGCGGTCGAGCGCCCCGAACTGCTGGAGTGGGACTACGGGCAGTACGAGGGCCGCACCGGCACCGACATCCGCGCCACCGACCAGCCCGGCTGGCTGATCTGGCGCGACGGCGTGCCCGGCGGCGAGAAGCTCTCCGAGGTGGCCGCCCGGGTCGACGGCTTCCTCGCCGAACTCAACGCGGAGCACGGTGTCCCCGCGTCGGACACCACGACCATGCACTGCGCCGACCGGGACGTCGTCCTGTTCGCGCACGGCCACCTGCTGCGCATCCTGGCCGCGCGCTGGCTGGGCCTGCCGCCCGAGTTCGCCCAGCGGTTCAAGCTCGGCACGGCGGCGCTGTGCGTGCTGTCCTGGGAGTACGGCGCGCCGGCGGTCGAGGTCTGGAACGACCTCTCCCACCTGGACGGGCTGAACTCCGGCCACTGACCGGGAAGGTGGCGGCCCGGCGGGCCGCTCAGGCCGCCGCGGACCGGTCGTACCCGGCCAGGAAGCGGCGGACCTCCGGCACGGCGGCGTGCGGGCGCAGCCGCTCGGCGGTGTCCGCGAGCATGCTCCGGACGCGGGCCGAGCGGACCTCCGCGAACAGCACCACGGCGGTCCCGCCGTGGTGCGCCGCGCCCGCCAAGTCCCCCCGGCCGAGCCGGTCGTGGGCCAGCTCGGCGGTGTACAGCGCCCGGTTGCGGACGAAGTGCGACTCCTGGAGGTCGATGGCCAGCAGGGCCTGCTCGCTGGCCCGGTCCCAGTCGCCGAGCGCGGACCAGCACTGGGACTGCAGCCCGGCGATCTCGGCCTCGCCGAAGAAGGACATCCACTCCGGGTCGGCCTCCGAAGGGCCGCGGTCGAACAGGACGTACGCCCGGGTGAGCGCCCGTTCGCAGGCGGCGCGGTCCCGCAGCACGGCCCAGGCGCCGGCCTCGCGCATGGCGAGCAGGGCGAGCAGCCGGTCGGAGTCCAGCTGCCGGGCGGCGGCCTGCCCGGCCTGGGCGGCGCGCAGCGCCTCGCGCGGGCGCCCCGCGTCCCGGGCCAGGAAGGCGCTGTTGCAGAAGACGTGCGCCTCCAGCGCGGAGTCCCCGGCCATCCGGGCGGTGGCGAGCGCCTCGGCGTAGAACGAGCGGGCGTCCCCGAGCCGGTTCGAGTCGTGCGCCAACCAGCCCACCGAGATGGCGAGTTCGCCGGCCCCGGCCTGCAGCCGGCGCTCGGTTTCGAGGCCGTACTCGCCCTCGTTGAGCAGGACGTAGGCGTTGCGCAGCGACTGGCCGGCGAGCTCGTACAGGGTGTCGGCGCCGTGCGCGTCGTCGGCCAGCCGGATGTCCCGGACGGCCTGTTCGACGCCGAGCACCTCGGCGAGGCCGACCCGGCGCGGGGGCGGCACCGGCCCGGGGCGGCCGGGCACGTAGCCGGCCGGGCCGGCCTCGTACAGCGGACCGGCGTCGAACAGGGCGGCCCGGGCGGCGGCCCCGCCGCCCGGCGCGGGGGCGCCGGCGGCGGTGGGCCAGGGCGCGGCGGCGGCCGGCCGGTCGATGCCGATCACGGTGGCCAGCGCGGTGGTGCCGCCGGCCAGGAACGTACGGCGACGCACGTCGTCGTTCTCCTCGTCGAGATGGGGCGATCCGCCGGGCCCCCTGGGCCCCGCGCCGGCACCCGGCCGCGACGGCCCGTCCGGAGCGGCGGAATCCGCGTACGGCGAGGCAGCGTACGGGAGTTGAGTGGAGAGCGGTGAGCGCGGGGCGGGCAGGGGCGGGAACGGTGGACGGAGCGGAGCCGCCTCTCCGCCCGCCGGGCCGCCGTCCACCGGGCGGCGGCGGACGGCGGTCCGGGGGGCGAAGCCGAGGTCGGTGAGCGTGCGGCCCGGCCACATGTGCCGGAACACCCGCTCGTAGGCGTAGTTGGGGCAGCGGATCTCACCGGACTCGACCCGCCCGACGTACCGGGCGTCGCAGGACACGTGCTCGCCGATCTCGCGGGCGGCCCGGCGCACCGCCATGGCGAACTCGCCGGGCGAGCGGTCGCCGCGGAGGGTGCGCATCACGGTGTTGGGGGACGGTCGGTTCGGCTCGGCCGGTGGGGTGGCTGCCATGGGGGCGACAGTACTCGGAGTCACCGACCGGCCACAGCGGGTTTGCGGGAGATCTGCTGTCAATTCGGGAGGAAACGGGCGAAGTTGCGGGTAATCCGCCATGAAATGCCATGCCTTGCTGTAAGGCGCCCCGTGGCCTCGGGCACCTCCGCCGCGTTGTCCTGATACGCGGAGGCCCCGGCCGCCGCCCCCGCCGGTCCCCCACCCGCGGCGGCGGAGCTTCCGACCCGACGAGGTACCCGGACGAGGTACAGAGGAGGGGCCCGTGATGGCCACCGGACTGCCGCAGTACCGCCCCGTCGCCGCGCGCGCCCTCGCCGGCGCCGCCCCGGCCCTGCTCCCCGACCCCGCCGACGACCGGATCCCCGGCCGGGGCCCGGTCGACGGCGGCAGAGCCCCCTGCGGTGGCCCGCGCCGCAACCGCACCGCACCCCCCGAGGGCACCCTCGTCACCAGCTGCGACACCGTGACCGTCGCCCTGCGGCACGGCCTGGAGGCCGTCGACATCCTGCGGCTGCGCCGGGCCTGCGGAGCCGTCCTGCAGAGCCGCAACGGCAGTACCGTCGCCTTCCTCGTCCCGGCCGGCACCCGGGAGACCTGGCACCTGCCCGGCAGCTCCTGTTCGGCGGGCGCCCTGCTCCCCGCCGCCACCGACCCGCGCTGGGTGATCCCCCCGTCCGGCGCCGACTGCACCCCCCGCCCCACCGACGCCTGGGTGCTCCGCTCAGCCCTCTGCGAGGCCGCCTGCACGCTCACGGCGGGCGGCCTCGGGCCGTTCTAGAGCGTTCGCGCTCCTTCCGGAGCGTGTCCCGCGGATCCAGCCGGGCCCGTACGCCCCGGCCACGGGCCGGGCGTGACCTCCGGCCGGATCCACCCGGCACGCCCCTGAACCGCGCGGTCGTCCCGACCCACCCTCGTTCCGGCCTCGTTCCGGCTTCGTCCCGCCCTCCCGATCGAGAGCGTGTTCGGTTCTGCGGCGATAATGGCCGTCATGGGACGAAGCAGCCGAAGCAGCAGGACCGCCCGCGGCGGTGCGTCGGCGGCGCCGGCCATCCCGACCGGCACAGGCGGTTCGAAGGGCGCGGCCAGTGCGACCGGCGCGACCGGCCGCAGCCACACGCAGGGGCCGCTCAGCCGTCCGGTCGGCTCCGGCCTGGCCGAGCTGCGCCCCGACCGTGACCGCGCCGCCGCCTGGTCCCTGCTCATCGACGGCGCCCCGCAGTCCCTCGTCGACCTCGCCGACCCCACCCACCTCGGCTTCGCGTACCAGCGCCGGCTCGGCCACGTGATCGACCTCGTCGCCCCGCCCGGCCGCCCGCTCACCGTCCTGCACCTCGGCGGCGGCGCCCTCACCCTGGCCCGCTACGTGGCCGCCACCCGGCCGCGCTCCCGGCAGCAGGTCGCCGAGATCGACACCGAGCTCACCGAACTCGTCCGCGCCGAACTCCCGCTCGAACGCGGCTGGCAGATCAAGGTGCGCGGCGCGGACGCCCGCAGCGTGCTGGAACGCACCCCCGAAGGCGCCGTCGACCTGGTCATCACCGACGTCTTCTCCGGTGCCCGCACCCCGGCCCACTGCACCACCGTCGAGTTCACCACCCTCGCCGCCCGCGCCCTCGCCCCCGGCGGCTGGTACGCGGCCAACATCGCGGACGGCTCGGCCCTGCCCTTCGCCCGCTCCCAGATCGCCACCCTGGGCGCGGTCTTCCCCGAACTGTGCCTGATGGCCGACCCGGCCGTCCTGCGCGGCAAGCGCTTCGGCAACCTCGTCCTGGCCGCCGCCCACACCCCCCTGCCGATCGCCGAACTCACCCGCCGGGTCGCCTCCGACCCCGCCCACGCCCGCGTCGAACACGGCCGCGCCCTCACCGACTTCGCCGCCGGCGCCACCCCGGCGACCGACGCCACCGCCGCCCCGTCCCCGGCCCCGCCCCCGGGCGTCTTCCGCTGACGGCCGCGGCGGACCCGTCCGGCCGCCACCCCGGGGCTGCTCCCGAAAACCGTTTGCAGACGACCGAGTTGCGGTTCACAATGGCGCCGTCACCGATCCGAGGGGGCGTCGTGCAGATCAGACCGGCCCGGCCGGGCGAGGCCGGGCGGCTCACCGACCTCGCCCTGCGCTCCAAGGCGCACTGGGGCTACGACGAGGCGTTCATGGCCGCCTGCCGCGAGGAACTGACGGTGGACGCCGCCGCGATCGAGCGGAGCTTCGTGGAGGTGGCCGAGGAGGACGGCCGGCTGCTGGGCTTCGCCGTGCTGACCGCCGTCCCGCCGGGCGGCGCGCTGGACCTGATGTTCGTCGACCCGCCGGCGATCGGCCGGGGCGTCGGCCGGGCGCTGTTCGAGCACGTCCGCGCCCGAGCGGTGGCGCTCGGCCTGCGCCGGTTCACCATCGACTCCGATCCGAACGCCGAGCGCTTCTACCTGGCGATGGGCGCGGCCCGCGTCGGCGCCACGCCCTCCGGCTCGATACCGGGGCGGGAACTCCCGCTGCTGGTCGTGGAGCTGGCCCCGGCGGGCTGAGCCGCCGAGGCGTCGGCCACCGGCTTCCGCTCAGTGCCCGCGCGGCAGTCCGCGGTGCTTGCACATGGCGGCGCCGGTGAGCAGGAGTCCGGCGGCGATGGGGGCGAGGACGGCGGTCGCGGTGGCGGAGCCGTCCACCGCCGTCACCGTGGCGGTGTCGGCCAGGGCGAGTTCCTCGGGGGTCGCGGCCCCGAACGGCGTGCCGGTCGGGGTGGTGGCGCTCCTCGCGAGGTCCGCGCCCCCGACCGGTGCGGCCGGGGCGCCGCTCCCGTCCGTCGCCGTCGTGTCCCGGGCCGGGCGCGCGGCGGTGGCTCCGGGCGGGAGCTGGGCTTCGGCGGGACGGGCGGCGGCGCGCTGCTGGGGGACGGTGGGCAGTCCGGCGGGTTCGCCGTCGCGGGCGGCGCGCGGTTCGGCGGGCCGGGGCTGGGCGGGGATGCCGCCGAGCAGGCCGGAGGCGATCGCGAACGCGTCCGGCAGGGCCGCGCGTTCGCCGGGCAGGGGCAGTCCGCCCGCCCGGATGCGTTCCCGGAGGCCGTCGCCGGTCTGGCCGGCGGCCCCGCCCGCCGGGCTGCCACCGGTCGGGGAGCCGACCGGCCCGGGGGAGTTGGCCGCACCGTTCCCGGCAGCCGGCGCCTGCCCGGCGGACCGTCCGGCTGACTGCCCGTCGCGCACGGTCCCGTCGTGAACGGCCGGGTCGGGCCCGGCTCCGTTCCGCGCGTCCCCGCTCCGCGCGTCCCCGTTCCGTGCGTCCCCGCCCGGCGCGGTTCCGTCGTGCGGGGCCCGGCGGACGGCCGGGTGCGGTCGATCGGCGGCGGGGTCGGCGTTCACCGCGTGGGCGGCGGGGGCGCCGAAGCCCCAGAGCTGGGCGAGCAGGGCCCCGCCGGCCGCGACGGCGCGCGGGCGGGGCAGCCGCCGGCCGATCGTGTGCCGCGTACCGGCGGCCGCGCCGGTGACGCCGCGGGGGGCGGGTTCCTGGGGCTCGGTCGCGTGATTGGCTCGCACGTGAATCGAGAACGAGCCGATGGGCGGCCAGGTCACGCCCGCCGTCCCGTCCGCGGCGGCGTCCGCCGGCATTCTGCCCGGCCCGGACGGTCGGTGCGCCGGTGGCCCCGCGGGTCCCGCGTCCGGGGCCACCGGCCGTACGGCGGTCAGGAGTTGGGGCGGAGCGTCCAGGTGACCGTCATCACACCGGTGACGGCGCCGTCCGCGCGGGTGATCTCCACGGTGACCGGGAACTCGGGGCGGCCGCCGGCGTCCAGCTCGGCGACGACCTCGGCGGCCGGGCGGCCGAGCACGGCGGTGGCGGTGACCTCGCCCATGGCGAGCTTCTTGTAGGCGATCTCGGCGTTCACGGCGAGCGGCACGGCCCGGGACAGCTGGTCGCCGAAGGCGGCGAGCACGATGCAGCCGCTGGCGGACTCGGCGAGCGTGAACATCGCGCCGGCGTGCGGGCCGCCGACGTGGTTGTGGTACGCGGGCTGGTCGGGCAGCCGGAGTGCGGCGCGCTCCGGGGTGGTCTCCAGGTACTCCAGCTTGAGGGTGTGCGCCATCGGCACGGTGGCGTCGAGCATCTGGCCGATCGTAGGTGTGGTCATGGCGAAGATGTTACTAGCCGGTAGCTTCCGGCGGCAGGGGCGGACCGGAAAAGCCGGACCACCGGCCGCAGTTGAGGCCGCGCCGGGAGGGCATGCGAAAACGCCTGAGGGGCCGATCTCTTGAAGAGATCGGCCCCTCAGGCTCTGGGGTGAGTGACGGGACTCGAACCCGCGGCCACCTGGACCACAACCAGGTGCTCTACCAACTGAGCTACACCCACCATCTGTCCGGTCCGTTCCCGCTCTCGCGTTCCCGTTCCGACAGGAAGAACTCTACAGGATCCGAGAGGGTGCTCGCGCCAGGGTTTCGTTCCGGCGGACCGGGGTCCCCGTTCCCCCCGTTCCGACGAGCCGGAACGGGGGGAACGGGGGGAGCAGGGATCGCGGACGGGAGGCCCCGCGGCTCAGTCGGCCGCGGGCCGGTACTTCTCCGCGATGGCCCGCGCGGTGTCGGCGTCCGGCCCGGGCTGGGGGACGAACACCGCCTCGCGGTAGTACCGCAGTTCGTCGATGCTCTCGCGGATGTCGGCCAGTGCCCGGTGGTTCCCGCCCTTCGGCGGGCTGTTGTAGTACGCCTTCGGGTACCAGCGACGGGCCAGCTCCTTGATCGAGGAGACGTCCACGATCCGGTAGTGCAGGTGCTTCTCCAGGGCGGGCATGTCCCGCGACAGGAAGCCCCGGTCGGTGGCCACCGAGTTCCCGCACAGCGGCGTCTTCCCGGCTTCCGGCGCGTGCTCGCGCACGTACGCGAGCACGCGCTCCTCGGCCTCGGCCAGGGTCACGCCCTGCTCCAGCTCGTCCAACAGCCCGGAGGCGGTGTGCATCGTGCGCACCACCTCGGGCATGTTCGCCAGCGCCTCCGCCGGCGGGCGGATGATGACGTCCACGCCCTCGCCGAGGATGTTCAGCTCGGAGTCCGTCACCAGCACCGCGACCTCGACCAGGGCGTCCCGGTCGAGGTCGAGGCCGGTCATTTCACAGTCGATCCATACCAAGCGGTCATTCACGCACCTCACCCTACGGCGCGATCACGCGCCGCGGGCACCGGCGGAGCCGAGCGGGCATCCGGCGGGCAGGCCTCGGCCCGGTGCTCCTGGGCCCCGCCGTGCGGGCCGGGGTCGTCCGACTGGTCCCCGGCCTCGTGCGGAAGCCGGCCGTCCCGGCCCGGACGGGCCTCGCGCGCCGCCGCCCGGCCGCCCTCGGTCGCCGCGGCCCGCACGCCCGGAGCGCCCTGGAGGCCCTGGAGGCCCTGGGCGCGGACCTGCGGTGCCCGGCCCGGACGGCCCCGGAGGTCGCCCGCCCCGGCCGTCGGCTGACCGGCGGCGGTGGCCGGCATCCGGCCGGACGCCGGGCCGTGACCGCGCGCGGCCGAACCCGCGCCGGGCGCCCCCGGTTCGTCCGAGGGCCGCTCGACCGCACTGCGGTGCCCCTGGCCCTGGCCGCGCACGCCGGGCTGCGGGTGGCCGTCCTCGGCCGCCGCGTGCTCGGCGGTCCGAGACGGACGCCCGGCACCCGGTGCGGCCTGCGGCGGCACCACCGGCGGCCGCGCCGGGCCGCGCCCAGCAGGCTGCTGCCCGGCCTGCTGGTGCGGGTACGGCTGACCGGCCCGCGCGTGGAAGCCCTGGGCGGCCGGCGTCCCGGGCTGACCCGGGGCGAAGGGCGCGCCCTGGCCGTGCTGGGCCTGCTGCGGGTACGGTCCGGGCCCGACCGGCTGGCCGTGCGGGCCGACCGGCGCCGGTGCCCCGGGCCCGGCCGCGAACGGGTGCGCCGGCTGCGCGCCGGAACCGCCGTGCGCCGTCCCGCCGAAGACCGCGCCGCCCGCCGCCGCGCCGATCGGCGCTCCCACCGGGTGCGGCAGCGCGCTGGGCAGCCTCAGGTCGCCGACGTGCCCGCCGGCCGGCGCGGGCGTCGGCTGGCCGGGGCGGCGTGCCCGGTAGCTGGTCCGGTACGCGGCCGGGGAGACTCCGAGCTGGCGCCGGAAGTGCCCGCGCAGCGCCACCGGCGAGCGGAACCCGCACCGGCGCGCGACGTCGTCCACCGACAGCTCCGAGGTCTCCAGCAGCCGCTGCGCCTGGAGCACCCGCTGGGTGATCAGCCACTGCAGCGGCGCACTGCCGGTGAGCGTGCGGAACCGCCGGTCGAAGGTGCGCCGGCTCATGTAGGCCCGGGCCGCCAGGACCTCGACGTCGAACTGCTGGTTCAGGTTCTCCAGCGCCCAGGTGACCACCTCGGCCAGCGGGTCGTTGCCGATCTCCTCCGGTAAAGACTGATCGATGTACTGGGCCTGTCCTCCGCCGCCGCGGCGGCTCGGAACCACCAGTCGGCGGGCCAGCGCGTTGGCGGCCTCGGCGCCGTGGTCGGTGCGCACCACGTGCAGGCACAGGTCGATGCCGGCGGCGGTGCCCGCCGAGGTGAGCACGTCGCCGTCGTCGACGAACAGTTCGCGCGGGTCGACGTGCACCCGGGGGTAGCGTTTGGCCAGCGTCGGCGCGTACATCCAGTGGGTGGTCGCCGGGCGGCCGTCGAGCAGGCCGGCGGCGGCGAGGACGAAGGCGCCGGTACAGAGGCCGATGATCCGGGCGCCCTCGTGGTGGGCCTTGCGCAGAGCGGTGATCGCCTCGACCGGCGGGGGCTGGGAGATCGAGCGCCAGGCCGGGACGACGATCGTGCCGGCCCGGGCGAGGGCCTCCAGGCCGTACGGGGCGGAGAGCGTCAGGCCGCCGGTGGTGGCCAGCGGGCCGTCCTCGCCGGCACAGACCAGCAGGCGGTAGCGGGGCACCCCGGCGTCCTGGCGGTCCACGCCGAAGACCGAGAGCGGGATCGAGCTCTCGAAGATCGGGGCGCCGCCGAAGATCAGCACCGCCACGGTCTCCCGGCGACGTCGGCCGGACAGCTTGCGCGGGGAGACCACCGCGGCGGCCGAGGCGGGGGAGCCGTTCGCGCCGTTGCCGCCGCCGTAGCCGAGGGGGCTGTGGCCGAGCGGGGAGTGGCCCAGCGCCGCGCCGGCGGTGAGGCCGGCCAGCGAACCGCCCAGGGAGCCGGTGGCACCGGGGAGCGGGGCCGCGCCGGCGCCCGGGTAGCCGGGGTGGGAGGTGTGGCCGGGGGCGCCGAGGTGGCCGGGGCTGCCGGTGTGGTCACCGCCGTAGCCCTGGGCCGGGTTGACGGCGCCTCGGCTGACGGAATGTCCGGTGTGGCCCAGGTGGCCGCCCTGGGAGTGGCCGCTCTGGGAGTGGCCGCCCGGGGCGGGCTGCGTGCCGTACGGTGCCGGGCCGCCGTGCTCGGCCGGGGTGGGGCCGCCGGCGGAGGGGGTCGAGGCGTAGGGGGAGTGCGAGGCCGGGCCGGAACTGCCCGGGGCGCCGGAGGTGCGGGTGGTGGCGGCGATCGCGGTGGTGCCAGTGCTTCTCGCGGATCGAGCCGCGATACCGGCCACCGCCTGGCCGCTGTCCGGACCCGCGTCGCTCCTGCTCACCCTGCTCAAGGCGCTCAAGCCCCCTCGGTGGTGTGGTGTGGGTGGTGCGGCACTGCTAGCCAAGATCGAAATCTATCCGGTGGACCATTGCCGTTGTGACAAGTTCACCATCCGACGCTATGTCGACATGGCAATTTGGCGTGATGCATTCGATCACGAAGCGTGGCACCCGTCGACCTTTCTGGGAAGAGGGCGGGGGCAAGGGTGGCCGGTTGTTGCGGGGCCGCTCCTGGGGCGCCCGGCCTCCGCGCGCCCGGGCGGCGGGTCTGGGCTGCGGATATGTCCAAGCGGGAGCCACCCGCGCGAAATTGACCGAAAATCGGCGGTGCACGAGAGGGCGCACACGCCCGGACCGTGCGCCTCCCAGGCTTCATCCGGCCATGGCTGCGGCGGCGGAACCGGCACCCGGGCAGCCGGGCTACCGTCCTGCCGTGAACACAGACCGCCGGCTCGAACAGGCCAACGACAACTCGGCTTCCTTCTGGCTCGCCCAGGCCCGCACCCACGGCTGGGAGACCCGCATCCGCCCGGGCTGGACGGCAGTCCGCGGCGCCCGCACCCCGGACGACGTCCACCGTGTGGTGATCACCCGTCCGTACTCCGAACCTGGCGCGGTGGAGCGGGAGTTGACCGAGCTCGTGCGGGAGTGGTCGACCGTCGGCCTGGCCGTCGAGGACCTGTACGGCGGGCTCGACCTGCACTCCTTCGGCACCGGCCGGGTGTCGGTGATGCCGGTGATGTTCCGCGAACCCGGGCCGGTCTACGGCGGCGCGGCCGCGGGCGGCTCGGCCGCGCCGCCCGCGACCTCGCGGGCCCGCGGCGGCAGCACCCTGACGGTCGTCGAGGCGCTGGACCCCGACGCCTTCGCGCAGGTCGAGCGGATGATCGTGGACGGTTTCCCGCTGCCGGCCCGGCAGCCCTGGGTCCGGGGTGACGCGCTCCCGTGGCGACTGCTGGCCGAACCCGGCTGCCGCGGTTGGCTGGGAAGCATCGACGGCGCCCCGGTCGGCTCCTGCCTCACCTACGACGACGGCCGGCTGACCGGCGTCTACTGGGTCGCCACCCTGCCCGACCGGCGCGGTCAGGGGGTGGGCGCCGCCGTGACGCGGACCGCGCTGGCCCACGCCCACCCGGACCGCCCGGCCACCCTGGTCGCCTCCACGCTCGGCGAACCGGTCTACCGGAAGCTGGGGTTCGCCGAAGCGGCCCGCACCTGCCGGTGGTCCCTCACCGTGGCGCGCGGGTGACCGGGGACGGCGGGCCGGGCTTCCGATCCGTCGCCGCGGCTGCCGTAACTACTGGGCGGCGGCGGCGGCCGGTTCGGCGAGCGGGACGGGGCACGCCCCGGCGGTCTGCGAGGTCCGCGGGGCGCCGTTCCGCCCGATGACGGGCGCGATGACCGGTGTGGTGACCGGTGCGATGACCGGTGCGGTGATCGGCCCGATGACCGGCGCCGCGGCGGGGGTGCCGCCCGGCCCATCCTCCGCCGTGCGGAGCGGAGTTGGCCGCCCCGCCGCAGCGGTGCGGCGGCCCTGCACGCCCGCCGTCGCCGGGGCGTTCGCCGCCGCGCCCGCCCGCGGGCCGGAGCCCGCTCCCGCGCGTGGGAGGTTGTCCGCGAACACGGCAAACCCGCCGGAGCGGTTTCGGACACCCGACCCGCCTCCCGCGCCCGGGGCGCAGCCCGGTCCGGCGTTCGCGGCAACGGGCGCACCCGGGCCGTCCGCGGAGGCCGTCGCCGAGTGCACGCCGGATCGCGCGCCGAGCGGCGCCGTCGCCCGGGCCGGCGCGCCCGCGACCCGAAGTCGGGCCGCCCCGCCCGCTCGGACGCCCGGCCGTGGCGAGGGCGCGGTGCGGGCGGCGAGCACCTGGCCCACCGCCTCGGGCAGACCGGCCGCCTTCAGCGTCGGCCGGTAGCCGACCTCCGACCACGGCCGGCCGTGGTGCAACCAGACGCTGCGCAGCCCGGAGAGTTCGGCGCCGGCGATGTCGGCGGGCGCGTGGTCCCCGACCATCCAGGTGTGCGAGGTCCAGTCCCCGGTCGGCGGGACGCCGCACCGCCGGGCGGCGATCTCGAAGATCAGCGGGTCCGGCTTGACGCAGTCGGCCTCCTCGGAGATGACCCAGCCGTCGACCAGTGCCCCCAGCCCGGTCCGCCGGATCTTCTCCAACTGCGGCCGGGTGCCGCCGTTGCTGACGATCCCCAGCGTCCAGCCGGCGTCCCGCGCGGCCCGCAGCGCCGCGACGTGTCCGGACGGACAGTGGATGTGCGAGTTGATGCCGCGTCGGAAGTGCGCGAGCAGGAACTCGACGGAGGCGTCCAGGCCGTAGCGGCGCCGGACGGCGGACAGTACGGTGCTGCGCGGCACGTAGCCGCTGCCGTCGAGGGTGACGAACCATTCCACGTCGCTGGGCGGTAGGTCGTGTTCGGACAGGAAGTCCTGCGCCCAGGCCCGGAAGGCGGCGTCCCGGGGCAACAGGGTGTTGTCGAGGTCGAACAGCAGCAGGGGCATGTCGAGCATGGTGCCAGCGCCCGCGCCTATGCACCTGGCAAATGCCAGACGGAGTCGCGAAGCCGTACGAAGTGGCCGAAACGGACCGCGGCACCGGTCGCGCGGGTGGGCCGGACGGGCCGCCCGGGGCCTATGGGACGCGTGCGACGTAACGGTTCGCGACAACTCGCAACGGATCGTCGCCGATCCATGACAGTCCGGTCACGGTGTCCCGTGGGCCTGTTGCGCCGCCCGGTCCGCTCAGTCAAGCTCCAGGGAACCTCCATTCCGGAGGGGGCGCGACCGCCTGCGGGCAGGGCGCACCGCCGCGGCGGGCGCATCCCCCTTTCGCGGGAACAACGTCGCTCCGGGGCTTCGCCGGTGGGTCGGGCCCCGTGCCCGTCGTACTCTGAAAGGAACAGGTCACATACGGTGCTGCGCGGCGCAGACCGACGTCATCCCGTGGGCGGGCCTGCTGCCCGGGCAGCGTTGTCCACTCCTGTCGGCCCCTCTCCCTCGAAGAGCCGTGAGCCATGGCTGGTTTTGAGCCTTCCCGACCGGTGGAACCGGACGCGCCCCGCAGCGCGGGCGCAGGAACCGGCGCAGACGGCGGCCGCGCGGACCTCGTCCCGGCCGAAGACCACGGGAAACGCGTCGACGGCGGGCAAGCCGACGAGGTACGCGGTGACGAGCGGCCCGACGTCCTCGGCGTCCGCGGTGACGACGCTCGTGACGGCGTTCGTGACGACCGGAGGCAGGCGGGAGGCCGCCCCGGCGCCGCAGCCGGCGGTACCGCGGCTCCTGGCGCGACAGCGTCCGGCGACGCGGGCCCTGGCGTGGCGGGCACCGAGCGAGCCGGCCCCCGACGCCTGGCACGAGCGCTGCGCGGCCTCACCGGACGCGGCGAGGCCGGACGTGCCGGCGCCGACCGCCGTGACCGCCCCGGGCCCCGCCAACGGCGTGGCGAGCCCCCGGCCGGCCCTGTGGGACCTCCGGTGACGGGCCGCCTGGGCCCGGGCGCCGAGCGCCCGGAGGCAGGGCCTGGTGCACCCGGCGGTGCGCACCGCGAGCCCTCGGCTCAGGAGGCCGAGGCGGGCGCCCCCGACCCGGTGTTCCAGCACGGTGTGGTGGTCGGTTTCGACGGCTCGCTGTCGAGCGAGCGCGCCCTCGCCTACGCGGTTGGCATGGCGCGCCGTTCCCAGTGCGGCCTGGTGATCGTGCACGTCGCCAACCGCCTGCCCGCCACGGTGTGGGCCGGCTGTGAGCCTCCGGTCTTCGTCGACCTCCCCGACCACCGGACCGAGGTCCTGGGCCTGGAGTTGGCCTGTGCGGACTTCCTCAGCGGGGTGCCCTGGATCCTGGTCGAGCGCGGCGGCGACATCTGCCACGAGATCGAGGAGGTCGGCCGTGAGTACGCCGCCGACGCGATCGTCGTCGGCACGACGCACGGCCTGCTCGGCAAGATCTTCGGTTCGGTCTCCGGGCGGCTGGCGCGGCGGGCCAACCGCCCGGTGATCGTGATCCCCTGAGCCGGCCGACCCGGAAGGCCGGACGGCTCGGGCGGGTTCCTCAGTCGGGTTCCTGAGTGACGTCCCTCAGGAACCCGACTCGGGAATCGACTCTCAGGACTCGACGCCGAGGTGCCGGGCGATGAGCATCCGCTGCACCTCCGACGTCCCCTCCCCGATCTCCAGGATCTTGCAGTCGCGCCAGAACCGGGCGACCGGGAATTCGTTCATGAAGCCGTACCCACCGTGGATCTGGGTCGCGTCGCGGGCGTTGTCGACGGCGGCCTCGGACGAGTAGAGCTTCGCGATCGCGGCCTCCTTCTTGAACGGTTCGTCGTGCAGCAGCCGGGAAGCCGCGTCCCGCCAGGCCAGGCGGGAGGTGTGGGCGCGCAGCTCCATGTCGGCGAGCTTGAACTGGATGGCCTGGTTGGCGCCGATCGGCCGGCCGAAGGCCCGGCGCTGGCCGGCGTACTTGAGGGACTCGTCCACGCATCCCTGGGACAGGCCGGTGGCCAGGGCGGCGATCGCGATGCGCCCCTCGTCGAGGATGCGCAGGAACTGGGCGTAGCCTCGGCCACGCTCGCCCAGCAGGTTGGCCGCGGGAACGCGGCAGTCGGTAAAGGACAGTTCGCGGGTGTCGGAGGCGTTCCACCCGACCTTCGAGTACTTCTTCGAGACCGTGAACCCCGGGGTCCCGGTGGGCACGATGATGGAGGAGATCTCCCGCGTGGGCGAGCGGAATTCGCCTTCTTCACTCGAACGAGCGATCGGTTCGGTGAGGGCGGTGACGGTGACCAGTCCGGTGATGTCGGTGCCGGAGTTGGTGATGAAGCACTTCGTCCCGTTGATGACCCACTCGTCGGTGGCCTCGTCGTACCGCGCGGTGGTGCGGGTCGCGCCGGCGTCCGAGCCGCCCTCGGGCTCGGTCAGGCCGAAGGCGCCGAGGATCTCGCCCGAGGTCAGCCGGGGCAGCCACTCGCGCTTCTGCTCCTCGGTGCCGAAGCGGTAGATCGGCATCGCGCCGAGCGAGACGCCGGCCTCCAGGGTGATGGCCACCGAGGAGTCGACGCGGGCGAGTTCCTCCAGGGCCAGGCCGAGCGCGAAGTAGTCGCCGCCCATGCCGCCGTACTCCTCCGGGAACGGCAGGCCGAACAGGCCCATCCGCCCCATCTCGCGGACGATCTCGTACGGGAACTCCTCCCGCTCGTAGAACTCGCCGATCTTCGGGGCCACCACGTCCTGGGCGAACTCGGCGACGGTGCGCCGCAGTTCCTCGTACTCGCTGCTGAGTCGGTGGTCGAGCATCTGATCCTCCTGGTGCCCGGCCGGGGTGGCCGCGGGCATTCGCGGAATGACCGGCTCCTGTCTGACGGTGTGACAGTCGCGCGGTGTGGTTGGGGGATGGGCGTGGTGCCCGGCGCCGGTCGGGCCGTGCGGACGGCCGGCGCCGGGCCGGGCCCGGCGGGTGCGGGGCGGGTCAGCCCCGGGCGGCGCCGAGCAGCGCCTGGACGGTTCGGGAGGGGCTCGGCCGGCCCAGGCGGTCGGCCATCCAGCCGCTGGTCGCGACCAGCGCCCGCAGGTCGACGCCGGTCCGGATGCCGAGCCCGTGCAGCATCCACACCAGGTCCTCGGTGGCCAGGTTGCCGGTCGCGCTCTTGGCGTACGGGCAGCCGCCCAGGCCGCCGGCCGACGCGTCCACCGTGGTGACGCCCGCGCGCAGCGCCGCCAGGGTGTTGCTGAGCGCCTGGCCGTAGGTGTCGTGGAAGTGCACGGCGATCCGGTCGGTCGGCACCCCGGCCCGGGCGAAGCCCGCCAGCAGGGCGTCGACCTGGCCCGGCGTGGCGACGCCGATGGTGTCGCCGAGGCTCAGCTCCGCGCAGCCCATCTCCAGCAGCTCGGCGCCGTACCGGACCACCTGCTCGACCGGGACGGGCCCCTCCCAGGGGTCGCCGAAGCACATCGAGAGGTAGCCGCGGACGGCCGTCCCGGCCTCGGTGGCCCGGGTCACGACCGGGCGGAACATCGCCATGGCCTCGTCCGCGGAGCGGTTGAGGTTGCGCCGGGCGAAGGTCTCGGTGGCGCTGGCGAACACCGCGACGTCGGTGGCGCCGTGGGCGAGCGCACGGTCGAGGCCGCGCTCGTTGGGCACCAGCACCGGCAGCCGCAGGCCGGGGTGGCGCTCCGGCAGGTCGGCGAGCCGGGGCATCAGCTCCTCGGCGTCGGCCAGCTGCGGTACCCATTTCGGGTGAACGAAGCTGGTGGCCTCGACGGTCCGCAGGCCGGCGGCCGCGAGCCGGGCGATGAACTCCGCCTTGACCTCGACGGGCACCAGGGACTTCTCGTTCTGCAGCCCGTCGCGCGCCCCGACCTCGTGGATCCGGACCTCTTCGGGCAGGCCGGCGGCGCGGACCGGGGCGGGCAGGCCCAGGTCGAGGGCGTCGGGCTCGTGGGTCGCGGCGGTCATGACCGGACCTCCTCGGCGGCCGGCTCGGCGGCGTCCTCGGCCGGGGTGACGACGACCAGCAGGTCCTCCATCGCGACGGTCGCGCCGGCGGTGGCCCGCAGCTCGGCGACCACGCCGTCGTGCGGCGCCGCGATCACGTGTTCCATCTTCATGGCCTCCAGCACGAGCAGGGGCTGGCCCTTGCGGACCGTCTCGCCCGTCGTGGTCTTGACGACCGTGACGGTGCCGGGCATCGGGGCGGTCAGGGCGCCGTGGTGGGCGCCGGCCGCGGCGGCGCTCTCGCCGACCGGGTCGTGCGGGTGCACCGCCCAGGCGTCGCCGTCGACGCCGAGCCAGGTCACCGGGCCGGCGGCGAGGCCGGGGTCGGTGTCGGCGGCCAGCGCGAAGGTGGTCTGCAGGCCGTCGACGGTCAGGTGCAGGCGGTCGCCGACCCGGGCCGCGCGGGCGCGGTGGACGGGCCCGGCGTCGAGCCGGAGCTCCACCTCCATGATGCGCCCGGCGGAATTGTCAGTGGCGTCGGCTACGTTGCCCGCAGTGATCGGACGGATGCGCACCGACACCGGGTCCTGGCCGGGGGCCCGGAGCCGGTGGGCGGTCCAGGCGGGGGTGCCGCCCAGGCGCCAGCCGGAGGGAAGGGAGAACGGGTCGGTCCAGCCGCCGGGGTCGGCGGCCGGGGTGAGGTCCAGGTGCCGTGCCAGCGCGGCCGCGTAGTAGAGGAGGTGGGCGGGTGACGGAGCTTCGGTCGCCGCGGGGTCGGTGGCGTCGGCGGGCGCTGCCGGCGGGGCCGCGTTCGCCGGGGAGTACGGCGAGGCGAGCAGGGCCGGCTGCTGCCGGGCCGTCTGTTCCACCAGGCCGGTGTCCAGTCGGCCGGCGACGACCTCGGGGTGGGCGAGCAGTCGGCGCAGGAAGCCGGTGTTGGTGGTGACGCCCAGGACGCGGGTGTCGGCCAGCGCGGCGCGGAGCCGGCGCAGCGCGGTCGGGCGGTCGGGCCCGTACGCGATGACCTTGGCGAGCATGGGGTCGTAGGCGCTGGTGATGACGGTTCCGGGGGCGACCCCGGAGTCGACGCGGATGCCTTCGCCCCGGGGCTCGTCCAGGGTGAGGATGCGGCCGCCGGTGGGCAGGAAGTCCCGTTCCGGGTCCTCGGCGCAGATGCGGGCCTCGATGGCGTGGCCCTGGAAGGAGACATCGGACTGATCGAAGGAGAGCGGTTCGCCGGCGGCGACGCGCAGCTGCCACTCGACCAGGTCGAGTCGGGCTGAGTCCTCGCTGATGGCGATGGCGAGTTCGGTGACGGGGTGTTCCACCTGGAGGCGGGTGTTCATCTCCATGAAGAAGAAGTCCCGCACCCCCTCGGCGGAGGCGGAGGCGGGGGAGTCCGGGTCGATGCCGGGGACGATGAACTCCACGGTGCCGGCCCCGGTGTAGCCGCAGGACTCCGCGGCGCGGACGGCCGCGGCGCCCATCGCGGCGCGGGTCTCGGCATTGAGGAGAACGGAGGGAGCCTCTTCGATCAGTTTCTGGTGGCGGCGCTGCAGGCTGCACTCGCGCTCGCCGAGGTGGACGGTGGTGCCGTGGGCGTCGGCGAGCACCTGGACCTCGATGTGGCGCGGCCGGTCGACCCAGCGCTCCAGGAGCAGGGTGTCGTCGCCGAAGGCGGTCCGGGCGACGCGGCGGGCGGCGGCGATCTCGGTGGGCAGGTCGGCGGGGTCCCGCACCAGCCGCATGCCCTTGCCGCCGCCTCCGGCGGACGGCTTGAGCAGGACGGGGTAGCCGATCTCGTCGGCGGCGGCGACGAGGTCCTCGTCGCTGGGCGCCGTGGCCTGGCTGCCGGGGACCACCGGGACGCCGGCGGCCCGGACGGCCTCCTTGGCGTTGATCTTGTCACCCATCAACTCGACCGCACCGGGAGGTGGTCCGATGAAGACGAGGCCCGCGTCGGCGCAGGCGCGGGCGAAGCCGGGGTTCTCGGCGAGGAAGCCGTAGCCGGGGTGGACGGCCTGGGCGCCCGTGCGGCGGGCGGCGGCGAGGATCTGGTCGGTCCGCAGGTAGGTCTCGGCAGCCGAGCTGTCGCTGCGGTCGGCCGGGCCGAGCCGGACCGCGACGTCAGCCTCGCGGACGTGCGGGGCGTCGGCGTCCGCGTCGCTGAAGACGGCGACCGAACGGACGCCGAGCCGCCGCAGGGTGCGAATCACCCGCAGGGCGATCTCGCCGCGGTTGGCGACCAGAACTGTGTCGAACATGGGAGGCGTTCCTCCGGGTCGAGGGGGCCGTACGAAGGAGGTGGTGGTGACCGGGCGGGGGGGGGGGGGGGGGGGGGGGGGGGGGGGGGGGGGCGGGGGGGCGCGGGCGACCGGGGTGCGCCGGCGCCGGCGGGTCACATCCGGAAGACGCCGTACGGGCCGGCGGGCGGCAGCGGGGCGTTGGCGCAGGCGGTGAGGGCGAGACCGACCACGGTGCGGGTGTCCATCGGGTCGATCACGCCGTCGTCCCAGAGCCGCGCGGTGGCGTAGTAGGCGTTGCCCTGGTGCTCGTACTGCTCGCGGACCGGGCGCTTGAACTCCTCCTCCGCCTCGGCCGGCCACTGCTCGCCGTGCGCCTCCAGCTGGTCGCGGCGGACGGTGGCGAGGACGGAGGCCGCCTGCTCGCCGCCCATCACGGAGATCTTCGCCCCCGGCCACATCCACAGGAAGCGAGGTGAGTAGGCCCGGCCGCACATCGAGTAGTTGCCGGCTCCGTACGAGCCGCCGATCACCACGGTCAGCTTCGGGACGCGGGTGCAGGCGACGGCGTTGACCATCTTGGCGCCGTTCTTGGCGATGCCGCCCGCCTCGTACTGCCTGCCGACCATGAAGCCGGTGATGTTCTGCAGGAAGAGGAGGGGGATGCCGCGCTGGTCGCACAACTCGATGAAGTGCGCGCCCTTGAGGGCCGATTCGGAGAACAGCACGCCGTTGTTGGCGACGATGCCGACCGGGTGACCGTGGATCCGGGCGAAGCCGGTGACCAGGGTCGAACCGTACTCGGCCTTGAACTCGGCGAAGCGGCTGCCGTCGACCAGGCGGGCGATCACCTCGCGGACGTCGTACGGCGTGCGCGGGTCGACCGGGACGGCCCCGTACAGGCCGGCCGGGTCGACGGCCGGGGGCTCGACCGGAGTGAGCGGCCACGGCCTGGGCTCGCGCGGGCCGAGCCCGGCCACGATCGTGCGGACCAGGGAGAGGGCGTGGGCGTCGTCCTCGGCCAGGTGGTCCGTCACACCGGAGGTGCGGGAGTGCAGCTCGCCGCCGCCCAGCTCCTCGGCGGTGACCACCTCGCCGGTGGCGGCCTTCACCAGCGGCGGGCCGCCCAGGAAGATCGTGCCCTGGTTGCGGACGATCACGGCCTGGTCGCTCATCGCCGGGACGTACGCGCCGCCGGCCGTGCAGGAGCCCAGCACGGCGGCGATCTGCGGGATGCCGGCGGCGGAGAGCCGGGCCTGGTTGTAGAAGATCCGGCCGAAGTGGTCGCGGTCCGGGAACACCTCGTCCTGCATGGGGAGGAAGGCGCCGCCGGAGTCCACCAGGTAGACGCAGGGGAGGCGGTTCTCCAGCGCGACCTCCTGGGCGCGCAGATGCTTCTTCACCGTCATCGGGTAGTAGGTGCCGCCCTTGACAGTGGCGTCGTTGGCGACCACGACCACCTCGCGGCCGGCGACCCGTCCGATGCCGGAGATCACCCCGGCGGCGGGCGCCGCCCCGCCGTACATCCCGTCGGCCGCCAGCGGGGCCAGCTCCAGGAAGGGCGAGCCCGGGTCGAGCAGGGTGTCCACCCGGTCGCGGGGGAGGAGCTTGCCGCGCGAGGTGTGGCGGGCGCGGGCCTTGGCGCCGCCGCCGAGCGCGGCCGCGTCGAGCTTCGCCCGCAGTTCGGCGACCAGGGCCCGGTGCGCCTCGGCGTTGGCCTGGTAGGCGGCGGAGCCCGGGTCCGCGGAGGTGCCGAGCCGGGGCGCCGGGGCGGCCGCTCCCGGTGCGGCGGCACCCGGCACCGCGGTGCCGTTCGTCGCGCTGAGCTGGACGCCGGTGGCTGTGCCGGCGGTTGAGATGACCATTCCCAAGAGCTCCCTTGCCCTCGGCACCAGGACGGCGGCCGGGTGCGGTGCGGCCACGATCCCCACGTTAATGAACGTTAACTTACGCGGCCAGGTTAACGCTCGATAACCCGACTGTCTACGATGGGCGGCATGCCGAACGTCCCGACAGCCTCCGCACTCACACGCCGTGACCAGATCCGCCGTGAGGCCGCGAGGCTGTTCGCCGCCCGGGGCTTCCTCGGTGTCGGCGTGGACGAGATCGGCAAGGCGGTCGGCATCAGCGGCCCCGGTCTCTACCGCCACTTCGCGGGCAAGGACGCGATGCTCGCCGATCTGCTGATCGGCATCAGCGAGCGCCTGCTGGAGGAGGGCCGGCGCCGGGCCGGCGGCGGGGGTGGACCGCACGCCGCCCTGGACGCGCTGATCGGCGGCCACGTCGAGTTCGCCCTCGACGACCGCGACCTGATCACCCTGCACGACCGTGAACTGCTGAACCTCAAGGAGGAGGACCGCCGCACCGTCCGGCGGCTGCAGCGCGGCTACGTCGAACTGTGGGTGGACGTGGTCCGGCAGGCCTACCCGCCGCTGGCCGCCCCCGGCGCGGAGCCGGTGGCCCGGGCGGCCGTGCACGCCGTCTTCGGGCTGATCAACTCGACCCCGCACAGCCTCGGTTCGAACCCGGGCCAGGGCGAGCGCGCGGGACTTCAGCGCGACGGCATGGCCGCCCTGCTGCACGCCCTCGCCCACGGCGCCTTCGCGGCGGCCGCGAACTCGGCGACCGGCGCGGGAGCCGGGGCCGAGGCGAGGGGCAAGGCCGGAGCAGAGCCCGGGGTCGAAGCCGGGACCGAAGCCGAGGCCTGAGCCTCCCGCCCCCTCGCCCCCACCTCCGGCCCTAGGTCCAAAGGCCGGTGCCCGCCCGCCCCCGGCCGCTGGGTGCGCGGCGCCCGTTCGGCGACCCTGGAGGGGGCGCGGTCGGCCGGCCGGTCCGAATTCGCGTTCGACCGGGAATCGGGGCAGGCCGCAGGCTGTTGGTCTGTCCGCCGGACCGGACGATCCGGGCTGCCCGGGCGTGTCCCTCGGCTCAACGGGGTCGAAAACGCCGTGGCGGCCACCCGACGAAATGGTTAGCATCCCTAAATATGCCCGAGACTCACGGATCTACGGTGGAGCAATCCCAGCCATCCCCGAGCGGCACCCCGACCCCGGCCCAGGGCTCGGCCGGCGCGGCCCCCGCCCCGAGTCGGGCCGTGCCCGACGACGCTCCGGGCCCGGCCGCCGCCGGTGACGCCCCGGAGGCCGCCGGCTGGCTGCGCCGCCTGCTCGGCTACTGCTGGCGGTCCCGCCGCAGCCTGCTGCTCGCCTTCGGCGCCTCGCTGCTCGGCATGGCCGTCACCGCGCTGGTGCCGCTGGTCACCAAGCTGATCATCGACGACGTCATCACCACCCACACCCGGCCCCTGGCCCCGTGGGCGCTGGTGCTGCTGCTCGCCGCCGCCGTGGTCTTCGGCTGCACCCAGGTCCGCCGCTACTTCGGCGGCCAGCTCGCCCTGGACGTCCAGCACGACATGCGGGCGGACCTGTTCCGCTCGCTCGGCCGGCTCGACGGTCACCGCCAGGACCGCCTGGACACCGGCCAGGTGGTCGGCCGCGCCACGTCCGACCTCCAGCTGGTCAACGGCCTGCTCTCGATGCTGCCGATGATGACCGGCTACCTGCTGATGTTCGTCATGTCGCTGGGCGTCATGGTCTGGCTGTCCCCGCCGCTCACCCTGATCGCCCTGGTGATGGCCCCGGCGCTGTGGTGGATGTCGGTGCTCAGCCGCAAGCGCCTGTTCCCCGCCACCTGGGCGGCCCAGCAGGAGGCCGCCGCCGTCGCCGGCGTGGTGGACGGCGCGATCGGCGGCGTCCGCGTGGTCAAGGGCTTCGGGCAGGAGGCGCAGGAGCTGGACAAGCTGGAGGGCGCCTCCCGGAACCTCTTCGCCGCCCGGCTGCGCTCGATCCGGCTCAACGCCCGCTACAACCCCGCGATGCAGGCGATACCCGCGCTCGCGCAGGTCGCGGTGCTGTTCTTCGGCGGCTGGCTGGCCGTCGACGGCCAGGTCTCGCTCGGCACCTTCGTCGCCTTCTCCACCTACGTCGCGCAGATGACCGGCCCGGTCCGGATGCTGACCATGATCATCACGGTCGGCCAGCAAGCCCGGGCGGGTGTCGAGCGCGTCCTGCAGCTGATCGACGAGCGCCCGCTGGTCCAGGAGCGCCCGGGCGCGCTCACCCTGGACCTCACCCTCGGCGACACCACCGCGGAGACTCCGGCCGGCGTCGCCACCGTTGACGCGAACACCACCGCTGACGCGAGCACCACCGCGGCCGCGGCCGCCACCACCGGCACCCCGGTCGGCCCACGGACCCGGGACGTCGCCCTGGAATTCGACCAGGTCGAGTTCCGCTACGACCCCGAGCACCCCGCCCCGGTCCTGCACGGCCTCAGCCTGACGCTGGCCCCCGGCGAGACCCTCGCCCTGGTCGGCGCCTCCGGCTCCGGCAAGTCGACGGTGGCCCAGCTGGTGCCCCGCTTCTACGACCCGGCCGCCGGCACCGTCCGCCTCTACGGCCACGACCTGCGCGACCTCAGCCTGGACTCGGTCCGCGCGGCGGTCGGCATCGTCCCCGAGGAGAGCTTCCTGTTCTCGGAGTCGGTCGCCACCAACATCGCGTACGGCCGCCCCGACGCCACCGACGAGCAGATCGTCGCCGCCGCCCGCGCCGCCCAGGCCGACGAGTTCATCCGCGCGCTCCCGGACGGCTACGACACCAAGGTCGGCGAGCAGGGGCTGACCCTCTCCGGCGGCCAGCGCCAGCGCATCGCCCTCGCCCGGGCGATCCTCACCGACCCCCGCATCCTGCTGCTGGACGACGCCACCTCGGCGGTCGACCCGCAGATCGAGGCGGAGATCCACGACGCCCTGCGGTCCGTGATGACCGGCCGCACCACGCTGCTGATCGCCCACCGCCGCTCGACCCTCCAGCTCGCCGACCGGATCGCCGTCCTGGAGCAGGGCCGGCTGCTGGACATCGGCACGCACGAGGAACTCGACGCCCGATGTCCCCAGTACCGGGCCCTGATCACCGACCCCGAGGCCGGCCGCACCCCGGCCGCCCAGAGCGGGACGGCCGAGGCCGGGCCCGCCGAGCCCGCCGAACCGAACGAGCCCGCCGAACCGAACGAACTCGCCGAACCGAACGAGCCCGCCGAACCGAACGAACTCGCCGGACCGAACGAGCCCGCCGAAGCAAACGGGCCCGCCGAATCGAACGGGCAGGCCTCATCGAACGGGAAGGCCGACCCCGCCCGGCCCGAGCCGGCCGCCGAGCCGACCCCCGACCTCCCCACCCCCGCCCTGACCAAGGCGGCCCGCACCGCCGACCCCGAGCTGCTGGCCAAGGTCGCCGCCCTGCCGCCCGCGGCCGACACCCCGGCCGTCCCCCGCGCCGAGGCCGAGGCGGGCGACGCCGACTTCACCCTCGGCCGCCTGCTGCGCCCCTTCCGCCGCCCGCTGGCGCTCGCCTTCCTGCTGGTCGCCCTGGACGCGGCCGCCGCCCTGGTGCTCCCGGTGCTGATCCGGGACGGGATCGACGAGGGCGTGAGCAAGAGCCTGATGTCCGGGGTCGCGGTGGCCGGGCTCGCCGCGCTGGTCGTCGTGCTGCTGGACTGGCTGGTCCAGGGCGCCGAGAACCGGGTGAGCGGCCGGACCGGCGAGCGCGTGCTGTACACGCTGCGGTTGAAGATCTTCGCCCACCTCAACCGGCTCGGCCTGGACTACTACGAGCGCGAGCTGACCGGCCGGATCATGACCCGGATGACCACCGACCTGGACTCGCTCACGTCGTTCCTGCAGACCGGCCTGGTCACCGCCGTGGTCAGCCTGCTGACCTTCGCCGGCATCTTCGCCGCCCTGCTGATCATCGACGCGGGCCTGGCCCTGGTGGTCTTCGCGGTGCTGCCGCTGCTGGTGATCGCGACCCTGGTGTTCCGCAGGAAGTCCAGGGAGCAGTACGAGCTGTCCCGCGACCTCATCAGCACGGTCAACGCCGACCTGCAGGAGAACGTGGCCGGCATGCGCATCGTCCAGGCGTTCCGCCGCCTGGACACCAACACCGACCGCTTCGTCGCCCGCGGCATCGCCTACCGCGACGCCCGGGTCCGCGCGCAGCTCTACATATCGCTCTACTTCCCGTTCGTCCAGTTCCTCTCCAGCGTGGCCGCCGCGCTGGTGCTGATCGTGGGCGCGTCCCGGGTCGACGACGGGACGCTGACGGTCGGCGCACTGGTCGCCTACCTGCTGTACATCGACCTGTTCTTCGCGCCGGTCAACCAGCTGTCCCAGGTGTTCGACGGCTACCAGCAGGCCTCGGTCGGCCTCGGCCGGATCCGCGAGCTGCTGCGCACCCCGACCACCACCGCCGAGGCGGCCGACCCGGTGCCGGTCGCCGGACGGCTGCGCGGCGAGATCGCCTTCGAGGGCGTCGGATTCGCCTACAACGGCGGTGCGGACGGCGCCCCGGACGTGCTGACCGACGTGAACCTGCGCATCCCGGCCGGTCAGACGGTGGCGCTGGTCGGCGAGACCGGCGCCGGGAAGTCGACGCTGGTCAAGCTGGTCGCCCGGTTCTACGACGCGACGGCCGGCACCGTCCGGGTGGACGGGGTCGACCTCACCCGCTACGACCTGGCGCAGTACCGCCACCGGCTGGGCGTGGTCCCGCAGGAGGCCTACCTGTTCGCGGGCACCGTACGCGAGGCGATCGCGTACGGCCGGCCGGACGCCTCGGCGGCCGAGGTGGAGAAGGCGGCCCGGGCGGTCGGCGCGCACGACATGATCGTCCGACTGTCGGGCGGCTACGACCACGAGGTCGCGGGCCGCGGACGGAACCTCTCGGCCGGCCAGCGCCAGCTGATCGCGCTCGCCCGGGCGGAACTCGTCGACCCGGACGTCCTGTTGCTGGACGAGGCCACCGCGGCGCTCGACCTGGCCACCGAGGCGGCGGTCAACCGGGCCGCGGACCGGCTCAGCGGCGGCCGCACCACGCTGGTCATCGCCCACCGCCTGACCACGGCCGAACGCGCCGACCGGGTGGTCGTGCTGGACCACGGCCGGGTGGTCGAGGACGGCACGCACACCGAACTGCTCGCCCGGGGCGGGACGTACGCCCGGCTCTGGCAGGCGTTCATCGCGGACGGCCACCACGCGGCCGAGCGGGCCGGTCAGGCCGGTCAGGCCGAGCCGGTCCAGCCGGTCCCGGCCGGGTAACCGGCGAACGGCGGCCGCAGCCAGCGGGCCCGACCGCGTTCGGTCGGGCCCGACCGGATCCGACCGAAGCCGGCCGGCCCCGCCGGCCGTCAGGCGGCGATCAGCGAGGCCAGCAGCCCGGAGGCGTCGATCCCGCGCGGCAGGTCGCTGACCTGCCCGTCCCCGACCTCGACCACCCGCCAGCCGGAGCCGTCCGCCAGCCGGGCGAGGTCGGTGGTGACGAACCGGCAGCCGAGTGCCCGGACCAGCGCCGGCACGTCGGTGAGGTCGGGCTCGACGGCGAGGTGCGGGGTGTCCGGGTGCGGCCCGATCAGCACCGGCCGGCCGTCCAGCCACCACACCCGCGCCTCCACGGCGCGCCCGCCGGTGCCGTCGTCCTCGGCATCCGCGCCCGGATCCCCGCCGCCGTCACCCCCGGCCGGCCCGGTGTCCGCACGCTCGAACTCCTCGTAGCGCCGGATCACCACCCCGCCGGCCAGGAAATCGCCCTGCAGCTCGACGAACCGCCCCACCACCCGCCCGACTGCCGCCAGGTCGGCCAACTCCGGTACGTAGCAAGCCTCGTGCCACTCGTGCTTGCGCGACTTCACGTAGTCCTTGACGACCGCCGGCCCGCTCCCGCCGAGCCGGGCCACCGCCGCCGCCAGCTCCTCCGGCCCGGGCCCCGCCGCCGAGCCGTCCCACGGAATCCACGCGCTGTCCGGGGTCGCCCCCTCGAACACCCCGTACCAGCCGGGCAGTTCGTGGGCCGCCGCGTACCCGGCCGCGCTGGTCAGCAGGGCGCCGCCGCGCTCGGCGAGTGCGGCGGCGAGCTCGGCGTAGCGGGTCGAGGGCACCATCCAGCCCCGGTACCAGAGCGGGCCGCTGTCCTCCGGCACCCGCCGGACGGCCTCCCGGGCGTCCCCGCCGAGCAGCGCGTCGTGGTCCACCAGGTGGTGCCGGCCGCCCAACTCCCGCAGCAGCCGGGCCTCCCACGCGAAGTGCGGGTCGGGCCGGCGCGGGTTGAGCGGATCGGCGGGGAAGATGATCGCGGGTACACGCATGGCGGTCAGGGTACGGCCGGCGAACGGGGGCGGGGGAGCGGTCGCGCCGTGCCGCGATCCGCTCGACGCCCTCACCGGCCGCTGCGAGAGTGGTCCGATGCGAAAACTGCTGCGCCGTAAGCGCGTTCCCCGGCAGGCCGCCCGCACGGTGGTCCTGGACGGGGACGGCTCGGTCTTCCTGCTCCGGTCGGACAACGACGAGGTGGGCGTGCACTGGACCATGCCGGGCGGCGGCCTGGAACCGGGGGAGACCCCGGAGCAGGGCGCCCGCCGGGAACTCTGGGAGGAGACCGGCTGGACCGACCTCGAACCGGGCCCGCTGCTCTGCACCTGGGAGCACGACTTCACCTGGCACGGCACCCCGGTGCGCCAGCACGAGCACATCTACCTCACCACCGGCCCGCACCGCGGCCCGGTCGGCGACGTCAGCGCGGTGCACGCCACCGACCGCATCCTCGACTGGCGCTGGTGGACCCGGGCCGACCTCGCCGACGAGAACGCCGACGCGCTCTGGCCGCCCCGGCTGCCGGAGCTGCTGGACGCCGTGCGGGAGGGCTGGGCCGTCGACGGGTGCGCCCCGGTGCCCGTCGAGCTCGGGTACGTCCCGAACGGCCCGGCGGCCCGCTGAGGAACCGCCCGACCGAGTGACGGCGACCGGGCCGCGGGGCGCCCTACCTGCCATGGGTGCCCCACCCGCTACGGACATCCGACCCGCTACGGACATCCGACCCGCTACGGGCGTCCGCCGCGTCGGCCCCGCCCGGCCGGAGCGGACTCCCAGCCGTGCAGCTCCAACTCCCGGTCGTGCAGCGCGCCGGGGTTCATCAGCACGGTCAGCCGGGCGGCGCCCAACTGCTCGACGGCGAGCCCGGTCGCGGACAGCAGCTGCTCGGTCGGCACCGACACGGCGATGGCGGGCCGCCAGGACGGCAGGACGACCAGGCTGGTGCCGCGTCCGACCCGGACGGCGTGCGCCGCGACCCGGACCGGTGCCCGCTCCTCCGGCCGTCCCACGGTCTCGGACTGGCCCGGACCGGCGCTGATCAGGATGCCGAGCGGCGGCTCGGCGCGGCCCGGCCCGGCCCCGGGCCCGCCGGCCGACCAGCCGGGGCCCGCATCCATGCCCGACGCCGCCGGAGGGTTCACCGTGCCGGTGGCCGGGGCGAGTCGGGGGTCCGCTGCGGTGGTCGCCGGGGCGCCTTCGCGGGCCGCTCCGAGGCCGGCACGGAGATCGGCTCGGGGTTCCGTCCCGGCCGGACAGGTCGCGGCCGTCTCCCGTGCGGCCGCCTCCTGCCCGGTCGGGGCCGGCTCGGGGTGCATCCGGCGCAGTCGGCGTGAGGGCGAGGGCCGCAGGGGGCCGAGGCCGTGCGGCCGCTCGCGGGCCGGACGCGGCAGCGCGGCCGGCGCCGGTGCCGACACCGGCGCCGACCGACCGGAGGGCACGGGCACGGACGGGGGTACGGGCGGGGGTACGGGCACGGGCACGGGCGCGTCGAGCGGTGCGGCGCCCGGCAGTTCGGCACGTCGCGGTTCGGCGTCCCGCAGCGCGGCGTCGAGCGGTCCACGCGGCTGCGGCACCGAGTCGGGCCGGGTGAAGCCGGACGGCTCCGCCTCGGCGGGGCCGGCGTCGGCGGCCCTCGTGATCGCGCAGCGCGCGGCGGGCGGGGGCGGGGCCCCGGCGCTGTCCGCCGGCGGGCACGGTTGGGACGGGTCGGTGGCGGTGGGGTGGAGCGAAGTCATCGGCGGGCCCTTCGGGGACGGTCCCGATGATCCTCCCGCACCGCGCGATCAGCTCCAAGCGTCATTTCAGGGCGCGTGCCCGCGGAATTCCGCCGACCCTACGGGGGTGGCCGCCCGAATGCCGCGCGCGAGGGATCCGCGGCGGCTCCTCGACCGGGGCGTGCGGCACCCGCTGCGCGCCGGGCGTGCGCACCCGTGTGCCGTCCCGAGGGGCTCGCGGAGGGACCGGTCGGACGGCACGGACGAACACCAACGAAGTGCAAAGAATCACCAAGAGTTGGTCTATTCAACATTTCGTGTCCGCACTTAGAGTGCGCTGGTGTTTGATCAGCAGCTCTCAGAGCGCAGAGGTAGCGGCCGGGCAATGGCGCCCGGCGCTCCGCAGGGTGCCCCGGTCAGTGGCACCAGTGGTGACGTCCCTGACGGTGGGACGGCCGGGGGAGCGGGGGACAAGGGCCTGCGGGGCGGCTCGGTCGGCCTGCTGGGCAGCGTGGTGCTGGGCGTCTCGACGGTCGCCCCGGTCTACTGCCTGACCGCGACGCTCGGCCCGACCGTCACCGCGGTCGGCGTGCAGATGCCCGCGGTGTTCCTGGCGGGCTTCCTGCCGATGCTGCTCGTGGCGTTCGCGTACAAGGAGCTGAACAAGGACTTCCCGGACTGCGGCACGTCCTTCACCTGGGCGGCCCGGGCGTTCGGCCCCCGGGTCGGCTGGATGGCCGGCTGGGGGCTGACCGTCGCGACCATCATCGTGCTGTCCAACCTGGCCGGGGTGGCGACGGAGTTCCTCTACCTGATGCTCGGCGAGATGACCGGGAGCGGCTGGATCGCCGACCTCGACCAGGACAAGGCCGTCCACCTGCTGACCGTGGTCCTGCTGATCGCCGGCGCCACCGCGATGAGCTACCGGGGGATGACGGCCACCAAGTGGTTCCAGTACGGCCTGGTCGGTCTCCAACTCGCCGTCCTGCTGCTGTTCTCGGGCATCGCGGTCGGCAGGGCCGTCTCCGGCGGCCTGCCGGACTCGATCGGCTTCTCGCCCTCCTGGCTCGACCCGCTCCAGGTGGGCTCGTTCAGCGCGTTCACCGCGGGCCTGTCGCTGTCGATCTTCATGTACTGGGGCTGGGACACCTGCCTCACCATGAACGAGGAGACCCTCGGCAGCGCCAGGACGCCCGGCCGCGCCGCGATGATCTCGATGGTCACCCTGGTCGGCTCGTACCTGCTGGTCGCGATCGCCGCGCAGATGTTCGCGGGTGCCGGCACCGCCGGCACCGGCCTCGGCAACCCGGCGACCGCCGACAACGTCTTCGCCGCGCTCGCCCGTCCGGTGCTCGGCTCGCCGTGGAGCATCCTGCTGTTCCTGGCGGTGGTCGCCAGCGCCGCCGCCAGCCTGCAGACCACCTTCATCCCCGTGGCCCGCACGCTGCTCGCGATGAGTGCCTACCGCGCGGTGCCGCCGCGCTTCGGTGCCGTCCACCCGCGCTTCCGCACCCCCGGCTACGCGACCGTCGCGGCCGGTGTCGCGACCGCCGTCTTCTACGTCGGCATGAGCCTGATCAGCGAGAACGTCGTCCAGGACACCATCCTGGCGCTCGGTCTGATGATCTGCTTCTACTACGCACTGACCGCCTTCGCCTGCGTCTGGTACTTCCGCCGCACCCTGCGCACCAGCCCGCGCGACCTCCTGCTCAAGGGCGTCGCCCCGCTGCTCGGCGGCGTGCTGCTGACCGCCGTCTTCCTGCAGACCCTCACCGACGCCTGGGCCCCCGACTACGGCAGCGGCTCCGTCCTCGGCATCGGCTCGGTGTTCGTCATCGGCGTCGGCATCCTGCTCCTCGGCGCCGCGCTGATGACCGGGTACGGCCGGATCCGGCCGGAGTTCTTCCGCGGCGAGACGCTGCGCAAGGACATTCCCGCCCTCGTCGTCGAGGACTGACGCTACGATGGGCCGCATGAAGCGCTTCACGGGCCTGTGCTGGTGGCCGTCCTAGGACGGCCACCACGCTCGCCTGACCAGGGCCGTCCGGGATTCGGACGGCCCTGACGCGTTTCTCCGCAGGACGGGGCCCCTCGCCCCGGACGGCCGCAGCCACCACCGCAGCCGCACCGAGGAGCAACCCCGATGACCAGCCCGATCTCCGCCCGGACCTCCGCCCCGACCGCCGACCCGGCCACCCAGCGCGTGCTCACCGGGGACCGCCCCACCGGGCCGCTCCACCTCGGCCACTACTTCGGCACCCTGCAGAACCGGGTCCGCCTCCAGGACCAGGGCGTCGACCTGTTCGTCCTGGTCGCCGACTACCAGGTGATCACCGACCGGGACGTCGCCGACCGGCTCGCCGAGCACACCGAGAACCTCGTCCTCGACTACCTCGCCGCGGGCGTCGACCCCGACCGCGCCACGATCTTCGCCCACAGCGCCGTCCCCGCCCTCAACCAGCTGATGCTGCCCTTCCTCAGCCTGGTCAGCGTCGCCGAACTGAGCCGCAACCCCACCGTCAAGGACGAGATCGCCCACTCCCGCCAGTCCGCCGTCAGCGGACTGATGTTCACCTACCCCGTCCACCAGGCCGCCGACCTGCTCTCCTGCAAGGCCACCCTCGTCCCGGTCGGCCAGGACCAGGTGCCCCACCTCGAAGTCGCCCGCACCATCGCCCGCCGCTTCAACGAGCGCTACCCGCACGCGGACGGCAGCGGCGTCTTCCCCAGCCCCCGGGCCCTGCTCTCCGACGCCCCGCTGCTGCTCGGCACCGACGGCGGCAAGATGAGCAAGAGCCGCGGCAACGCGATCACCCTCGGCGCCACCGAGGACGAGACCGCCCGCCTGATCCGCGGCGCCAAGACCGACGCCGAGCGCCGCATCGGCTACGACCCGACCGGCCGCCCCGAGGTCTCCAGCCTCGTCCTGCTCACCGCGCTCTGCCAGGAACGCGACCCCGAGGCCGTCGCCGAGGAGATCGGGGACGGCGGCGCCGCCGCCCTCAAGCGCACCGCCACCGAGGCCGTCAACGAGTACCTGCGCCCGCTGCGCACCCGCCGCGCCGAACTCGCCGGCGACCGCGGCCACCTGCGGCAGGTCCTGCGCGACGGCGCCGAGCGGGCCAACGCCGTCGCCGACGCCACCCTCGCCGAGGTCCGGGAGGTGATGGGTGCGATCGTCTGAAGGGCCCTCACCCGCTCGGGCCGGTGCATCGGTACATCGATGGGTCGATGCGTCGACGTGCCCGACGTACCGGTGCTCGACGCATCGGAACATCGACCGGTCGACGCGGGGGCATATCGTCACGGGCGGCCTCGACGTGTGCGAGGCCGCCCGAACGCTCCCGCACCCTCCCCACCCTCCCGAAAGGCGGACCGGCCCATGGACCAGCACCCGACCCCACCCGGACCGGGGCTGACCCGACCGCCGCACCTGCGCCCCGGCGACCACATCGCAGTCGTCGCGACCAGCGGCCCGATCGACCCCGAGCGGCTCACCGCGGGCTGCGAGATCCTCCGCTCCTGGGGCCTGCGCGTCACCGTCTCCCCGCACGTCCTCGACACCCACCCCGGCCTCGGCTACCTCGCCGGCACCGACGCCGACCGTGCCGCCGACCTCCAGGCCGCCTGGCTCGACCCCACCGTCGACGCCGTCATCGCCGCCCGCGGCGGCTACGGCGTCCACCGCATGGTCGACCTGCTCGACTGGACGGCCATGGCCGCCGTCCCGCCCAAGCCGTTCATCGGCTTCAGCGACGTCTCCTCCCTCCACGAGGCCTTCGCCCAGCGCCTCGGCCTCGCCACCCTGTACGGGCCGCTGGCCGCAGGCGCCGCCTTCGTCGACGACGGCCCCACCGCCGAACACCTGCGCCGGACCCTCTTCGAGCCGGCCGCCACCACCGTGCTCACCTCGCCTACCGCCACCGCGCTCGTCGGCGGCCGGGCCCGCGGCGTCACGGCCGGCGGATGCGTCCACGTCCTCGCCGCCGAACGCGGCACCCCCGCCGCCCGGCCGTCCTTCGCGGGCAGCATCCTCGTCCTGGAGGACGTCAACGAGCACCCCTACCAGCTCGACCGGCTGCTCACCCAGTTCCTGCGCTCCGGCGCCCTGGACGGCGTCGCCGGCATCGCCCTCGGCTCCTGGGAGGGCTGCGGACGGCCGGACCGGGTGCGACAGGTGATGCTCGACCGCCTCGGGCCGCTCGGCATACCCGTGCTCTGGGAACTGGGCTTCGGCCACTGCCCGTCCAGCCTCACCGTCCCGCTCGGCGTCCCCGCCCTGCTCGACGCCGACGCCGGCACCCTCACCCTGGACCTGCCCGCCCTCACCACACCCGCCCCCGCCGCGCACTGAGCGCACTAGGGTGCGGCCATGAACGAGGCCCAGCCCACCGCCCTCGCCCTCGGACTCCTCCGCGGCCCGGGCAGCACCGCCCGCACGATCCTCGGACTTGCCGGCCCGCCCGGCGCCGGCAAGTCCACCCTCGCCCGGCACCTGGTCGCCGAGATCGACCGCATCGAGGGCCCCGGCACTGCCGCCTACGTCCCCCTCGACGGCTTCCACCTCTCCGCCGCCCAGCTCGACCGCCTCGGCCTCGCCCACCGCAAGGGCGCCCCCACCACCTTCGACGCCCACGGGTACGTAGCCCTGCTGCGCCGCATCACCGAGGACCGCTTCCAGGACATCTACGTCCCCGACTTCGACCGCACCCTCGACGAACCCGTCGCGGCCCGCCACGTCGTCCGCCCGCACACCCGCCTCGTCATCACCGAGGGCAACTACCTCGCCTCCGCCGACGCCCCCTGGCCGGACGCCCGCCGTCGGATGCGCGAGCTCTGGTACGTCCACACCGACGACGCCGTCCGCGAGCAGCGCCTGCTGAGCCGCCACCGCGACGGCGGGCGCGACGAGGCCACCGCCCGCCAGTGGGTCAGCGGCAACGACCACCCCAACGGCGAGTACGTGAAGGCCGGCCGCTCGCTCTGCACCCTCACCGTCTCCGGGAGCGACTTGCCCGCGATGCCGGACAGGGGTAGTGTTCTCTAGTCGCTCGGCAGGGAGCACCGGACACGCATCGGCGCGGACGGTCCCGGGGCGGCCAATCCCTTGAAACACCACTTCCTGGTTCGCGCCGGGTCG
>NZ_JBMVFA010000050.1:0-7383 GCF_049543595.1 Kitasatospora sp. NPDC094028
ATCCGCCGCTACATCATCTGGCGGAACAAGCACGCCGCCGACGAACGACTACGCGAAGTCGTCACCAGGGCGAACGTTGCCTGATGCGGCACTAGTAGTGCGGTCGTGGCGATGACCGGCACCCGGAACAGATGGCGCATACATCCCTCCGGTACTCATGCGTCGCCGCCCGTCTGGACGGCCTTTCCAGGGTCGTGAGGCACCGCGGCCACGGGGGAGGGCTTTTTCAGCCGAACTCATGCCGGCTCGACATCGTCCAAGCCGGCAAGGGCCTGAGCGGCGTGGACGAGCACCAGGTTTCTCGTTGGACCTCCTGGCATCGGCGGGTCGCGCTCACGATGTTCGCCCACGCCATCCTGGCCGTCACCGCAATCGCCGAAGGCCATCGTCATCCGGAGCCCGACGACCTGATCCCCTTGACCTACGACGAGATCCACCTCCTGCTGGCCACGCTGATCAGCCCGGTCCACGACCTCGCGCGCCGACTCCGCTGATCGCACTGCCGGTGACGGCACCGAGCCCGCGCACGCGGCTCGCGCTGGCGACGTGACGCTGCGGCAGGCAGCCGCCCAGCCATGAAGATCACGATCTACGGCTGGAGCAGCCCATGGCGCACCGGTCCGGTCGACGCCGACCCGGCGGACTGCCGGGCGACCCCGCCTCCCGTCGAGGTGGCGGGAGGCGGGGTGGCTCGGCGGGGTGGCTGTTCACCCCGGCGGTCCTGTCAGGGAGTGACGACCCCGATCTGGCTGGCGGAGTTCTCGGTGAACCAGAGGTTGCCGTCGGATCCGGTGGCGATCTCCAGCGGGTTCGAGCCGGAGGTCGGGATCGACACCTCGGAGATCGTTCCCGAGGTCGTGATCTGGCCGATGTCGTTGCCGGCGTTCTCGGTGAACCACAGGGCGCCGTCCGGCCCTGCGGTGATGCCCCACGGGAACGGGAAGAGGGCATCCGTGAGGTCGTAGCCGGTGAACACGCCCGCGGTGGTGACCTGTCCGATCTGCGCCGCTCCGGCGTCCGTGAACCAGAGGTTGCCGTCCGGTCCCGCGGTGATGCCGATGGGCAGTGAGGCCAGTGAGGGGACCGCGTACTCGGTGACCGTGCCGCCGGTGGTGATCTGGCCGATGCTTCCGGACAGTACTTCGGTGAACCACAGGGCGCCGTCCGGCCCGGCCGTGATGCTCAGCGGGTAGGCGCCGGAGGTCGGCAGCGCGTACTCGGTGACCGTGCCGCCGGTGGTGATCTGGCCGATGTTGTCGGCGCCCGGCTCCGCGAACCAGAGGTTGCCGTCCGATCCGACCGTGATGCCCCACGGGTAGGCGCCGGAGGTCGGGAGCGCGTACTCGGTGAAGGTGCCGCCGGTGGTGATCCGGCCGATCTTGTCGACGTTCGACTCGGCGAACCACAGGGCGCCGTCCGGCCCGGTGACGATCCCGGCCGGGCCCGCGTTGGTGGTGGGCACCGAATACTCGGTGAACGTGCCGCCCGTGGTGACGCGCCCGATCGCGTTGGCGGAGTTCTCGGTGAACCACAGGGCGCTGTCCGGCCCGGCGGTGATGCCGACCGGGGCCGCGTTGGCGGTGGGTGTCGCCAGTTCGCTGATCGTGGGGGTCAGCAGGCGGGGCCGCGATGCCCCCGCCTGGGGGTGCTTGCTCGCGAGGCAGCCCACGAGCCCCGCCGGCCCCCGGTGCTGGACGCAGGACTTCGCCCACGGGCGCAGGTGGGATCCAGGGTGGTGGTGCGGGGACTGGCCGAAGGCGACGGTGCCGGGGGCTCCGACAGCGGCCGTGAGGGCCAGGACGACGAGCGCACGATAGAGCCGCCGGAGGCGGCCAGGACGGCGGGACATGAGACACCTTCCCGGAGAACGTGGCGAGGGCCGGGGCGCCGGAACGACACACACGTCACCGGCGTCGGGCCTGTAGAGGAGAGAGGCGAGGCAGTCGTCCGGTACCGCGACACGCGGCTCAGGGCGACATCGCTTTCGCGGTCACGCTGCGGACGTACACTCCCCACTGAACCGGCGTCAAAAACAAACGATGGAGCGGAAGTCACGGGGCTTCCTTTTATGGTCCATTGATGCACGTATCATCTGACTGCATTTCGCAAATCCTTACTGACTGCCGATGATGCGTTCGCTTCCCGGCCCGCCCCGGCCGGGCTCTCTTTCATGGTCGCGTTCGACCAGATGGAGTAATAGCGTTTAGCTTCGTGCGTGTACGGATATCACTGGGGGTCGTCACCGGGGCGATACCGGGGACGGTTGCTGTTCCGGGCTTGGACGACGAAGGAGAGCCCATGCGTATCCGATATTCCATATCCTCCATAGCCGCCGCGGCCGCGGCCGCGATGGTTGTCGCCACCGCCGGAGTGGCCGGCGCCGCACCCGGAGACACGGCGGTCACGTTCTCCGTCTCGGGTGGTTCGTTAGCGATCTCGGTTCCCGCCGGTCCGGTGGGTCTGGGGAGCGGACTGCCCGGAAACTCCGTCAGCGGACAACTGGGCAATGTCACGGTCACCGACTCCCGAGCTCTGCTCACGGCCGCCTGGACCGCGTCCGCGATCTCCACCAGCTTCACGACCGGCGGCGGCACGGCTCCGGAGACGGTCCCGACCAGCGCGATCTCCTACTGGTCGGGGACCGCGAGCTCCACCACCGGCCTGGGCGTCTTCACGCCCGGCCAGGCCACGGCGGCCCAGGCCCAGAGCCTCAACGTCAGCCGCACCGCCTACAGCCTCACCGCAGGCACCGGCAACAACTCCGCAACGTGGAACCCCACGCTCGTCGTCGCGATCCCCGCCAGCGCGGTGAACGGCACCTACACCGGGACGGTGACACATTCGATCGCGTAGCCCAGCCGGCCTGTGGTGTGCGACCGTAGCGGTGCTCGCGTTGGTCTTCGGCGCGAGCACCGCCGCAGCCGAGGGCCAAGGCCAGACGCAGCCTCCCACCACTGAGGGGAGCATCGGCCTCAAGTTGCTCGACGCGCCCCGGGACCGTGAGTCCGACCCGCGCGCGCTCATGTACGTCGTGGACCACCTCGCGCCCGGCAGCGTCATCCACCGTCGGCTGCTGGTGACGAACACCTCCGACGTCGCCCAGCGCGTCGATCTCTACGCGGGCTCCGCCGCCGTCAACAGCGGCACCTTCACCGTCGACGCCGATCGCACCCCCAACGAGCTCACGACCTGGGTCTCGGTGGACGACTGCGTCTCGGACGCGGATGTGTCCAGCAAGACGACGGACTGCGGTACATCGGGCACTCGGCCGTCCACGCCGCCGGCCACCGCCGTGCGCGACGTCCCGGCACACGGCACGGCCGTGGTCCGCGTCGGCGTTCAGGTGCCGTCGAACGCGTCCGCCGGCGAACGGTACGCGGTCCTCTGGGCGCAGGTCGCGGGCCATTCCGGCCCGACCGGGAACGTCCGCCTGGTCAATCGCGTGGGCGTGCGGATCTACCTCGACGTCGGTCCCGGAGGCGAGCCGCCGTCCGACTTCCGGATCGAGGAGCTGACTCCCGGGCGCGCACCCGACGGCACGCCGAAGTTGACGGCCAAGGTCCACAACACCGGCAAGCGTGCCCTCGACCTGTCCGGATCGATGTCGATGACCGACGGGCCGGGATCTCTCAGCGCCGGTCCCTACACGGTGAACCTCGGCACCACCCTCGGCATCGACCAGACCGAGCCTGTGACCGTCCCCCTGGACAGGCGGCTTCCCAACGGACCGTGGAAGGTCCACCTCACACTGGCCAGCGGTCTGGTCCAACACACCGCCACGGCCACCGTCACCTTTCCCGGCGACTCCCAAGCCGGGGCGTCGGTCGCACCGGACACGGCGGACTCCCTCGCGCTGACGCCGGGCATGGCCGCGGGCGTGTCGGCCGTCTGCCTCCTGGCCGCCTGCGGCTGGGTGGTTCGCCGCAGGCGGGTGCGCTGAAGCAGACGGGTCCGCATGGGTCCGTCTGCCGGGGACGGCGATATCAGGCGACGGAGTGGGTCACGGTGCCAGGCCGGCGCCGGGCTCCAGTCGTACGGTGTCCAGGACCGCCGGCCACGATGCGCGGCCGGCCTCCAGCGCGGCGACGAGGGAGTACGGCCGGTCGGGGATCATCCGGTGCTTGGCGTCGCCGCGGCCGTAGGCGTGGCAGTACGCGCGGTCCGGGCAGGTCCCGGCATCCGGCCGCAGCCACGGGGATACGTCCACCGCGAGCACGAGGCGGCCGTCCGCACTGGTCGGTGCACAGCACCGCGTCGGTCAGCTCGAACAGCGCGCGTCGCGCCGCCCGGTCAGGCAGTCGTAGAAGCCCCCCCGGAAGCGTGACAGTTCCGCGAACAGATCGCACAGCACGCCCGGTTCCACCACGCCCCTACGGCCTTCGCATCAAGTCCGGTACCTCTTGGTCGAGTTCAGGATCGCGCGAAGGCCGTATCACCGTCTCCGGAACACCCGGACGAGTGATCATCGGGTCTGCTTGTTCGAAGGCGGACGTTGAACGTCAAGCCGAGGCTGTTCGCGACGTCGCTGCACTCGACACTGACGCAGGTCTTCCGGTGAGACCGGGAGCCACTCATCGGGTGACCTGGCGACTCGGGTGGAGTGTCCCGGGAGGCATTACATGCACCATCACTATCTTATGACTTTAGGCCCCAGGGCCGCCTCCCTGACCAGACGCGCGGTCTCGGGGCCCAGCCCGCCAGAGGAGCCGACGAGGACTGAGTCTGATCGTTGACGCAGGCTCAGTACGCACGGACCAATAGCCGGCTCGGCCACTCGCCGCAGTGCGCGTCGCCCGGACGGTTGCCGTTCCGGGCCTGGACGACAAAGGAGAACCCATGCGTATCCGATATTCCGTGGCCGCCGCGGCCGCGATGGTTGTCGCCAACGCCGGTGTGGCCGGCGCCGCACCCGGAGACACGACGGTCACGTTCTCCGTCTCGGCTGGTTCGTTAACGATCTCGGTCCCCGCCGGCCCGGCAGGCCTGGGGAGCGGACCGCCCGGAAACTCCGTCAGCGGACAACTGGGCAATGTCACGGTCACCGACGACCGAGCTCTGCTCACGGCCGCCTGGACCGCGTCCGCGATCTCCACCAGCTTCAAGACGGGCGGCGGCACGACCGCGGAGACGGTCCCGGCCAGCGCGGTCTCCTACTGGTCGGGGACCGCGAGCTCCACCACCGGCCTGGGCGTCTTCACGCCCGGCCAGGCCACGGCGGCCCAGGCCCAGAGCCTCAACGTCAGCCGCACCGCCTACAGCCTCACCGGGGGCACCGGCAACAACTCCGCGACGTGGAACCCCACGCTCGTCGTCGCGATCCCCGCCAGCGCGGTGAACGGCACCTACACCGGGACGGTGACACATTCGATCGCGTAGCCCAGCCGGCCTGTGGCCCACGACCGCGGATGTCCCGCTGAACCAGGCGAGCCCGCGTGCGTTCACCGGCAGGGGATGGCGGCATCAGGCGACGGAGTGGGTCACGGTGCCCGTGTAGGTGCCGCGCACCGCGGCGGCGGGGACGTTGACCACGAGCGTGGGGGCCCAGCTCGTGGAGTTGTTCCCGTTGCCGGAGGAGGTGAAGGCAGTCCTCGAACTGCCGAGCGACTGTGCGGAGGAGGCGGTGCTCTGGCCCGGGGTGGCCGTCACGGTTCCGTTCGTGTTCGTCGCGGGTCCGGACCAGTAGGAGTCGTTCGAGGTGGTGATCGTCTCGGCCGCCGTGGCGCCGCCGGTGGTGAAGTTCGTGGCGGACACCGTCGCCGTCCACGTGCTGGTGGCCAGTCCCCGCCCGTCCGTGACGGTCAACGTGCCGAGGGCCGCGCTGAGGGTGCCGCCGGGCGCCGCGGTGCCCAGGCCCGTGGTGGCCGGCACGCTGATCGACAGTGTGCCCGTGGTCGGAATGACGGTGATCTGGGAGCTGTTGCTGCCATTGGTCTCGACGGTGTCCACGACCGCGCCGGTGAAGCTGGCCTTGCCTCCGGACGAGGCCGTCAGCTTCCCGGCGGCGGTGTAGATCACGCCGCCGCCGGTGATCCACGTGCCGCTTCCCGAGACCGCGACCCCCGCCGTGTTGTTGCGGTCGGCGATGATCGAGAAGCCGTTGAAGGCCCCCGCGGTCGGGGCACTGAGGGTGGTCTTGCCTCCGGTCTGGTCGGTGAAGGCCGCACCACTGGTGCCCGCCGCGCACGCGGTCGGATAGGAGGGGCAGCCGAGGTAGATCGTCACTCCGGTGCCGTTCAGCTTCCCGCCGGAAATCGTCATGCCGGTGGTGCCGGTGATGACGTACGTGCCCGGGTTGAGGGTGAGCGTGCCGGACAGGGACGAGATGCTGGAGTACACGCCCGGGCTGATCGTCTGGTTCCCCGCGACGTGGTTGACCGAGGGAAACGGCGGGGTCGGTGTCGAAGGACAGGCCGACGCGGCCGGGCACTGGGCCAGGGCGGCGTAGGGGTCGGTGCCGGCGGGCTGGTTGGTCGGGGTCGGGCTGTACGAGCCGCCGCTCGCGGTGGCGAAGCCGGCCGGTGCCGCCGGGCCGCCGATGGTACCCCCGTTCGCGATGACCGAGGTACTGCCACTGACGAGCGCGGCCTGCGTGTTCGTCGAGTTGACCAGGATATTGCCGGTGACCTGGACGCTGCCGGGATGGACGTACAGGGCGTCCGCGGCACTCGGGTTGAGGACGCACAGGCTCGCCGTACACGCGGTCGCGGCCCGGGCGGCGTCGGACGGGCCGGTCACGACCCAGGTCAGCGCGGACGTGAGGACAAGGACCATGGCAAAGAGCACGCGTGACGGACGGCGTCGTCCGCGCGTGCGACCGTGTTCGCTCGCGACCGGACGGCCGAACCGCAGGACCCGGGGCACGCCAGGACGGCACACCGGCGCGCCGTCCGGCCCCTGGCCGTTGTCCACACGTCGGTCAGCGCCCACCCGATCAATGCCTGAGCGTCCAGCGGCGAGTCCTGCCATCACGTCCACCGTCCTCAGTACGGCTCCGAAACGTAGCAAATACCTCATTCTGGACGTAGGTTCCTGCACGAAGTGATGCCGGTTCAGCGTGTCGGGCTTCTGCATCACTTGGAGTCGCACACACCGCCCCGAACTCGGCATCCAGGACCGCAAGATCCTCCGCCGTCACCCCACCGCCAGCCTGACTTCGCGCACTCACGGCGGATCGGCCCGCTGCACCCGCGCACCAAGATCCATCCCTGTAGCACCAGGAGTATCCCAGCCGTTTTGCCCTGGTCGGAGTGGTTCGCGGTGGTGCTGGGACAAGGTCGGCAGCCGACTGTGGGGAGGCAGGGCTGCTGCACTCCACGGCACGGAACCACGATCGGTCGGTCGTGGTTCCGTGCCGAAACGTTCATATCGACGAGGCCGGCCCGG
>NZ_JBMVFA010000050.1:7481-45773 GCF_049543595.1 Kitasatospora sp. NPDC094028
GGGCGCCAAGGCAGCCATCACGACCACGATCGGTGGGTCGTCGCTCGCGAAAACGTGCACAAGCACCCCGCCGCTCCGGGGCTGCTGCACTCCACAACACGAAGCCACGATCGGTCGGTCGTGGTTCCATGCCGAAACGTTCATATCGACGAGGCCGGCCCGGGCGCCAAGGCAGCCATCACGACCACGATCGGTGGGTCGTCGCTCGCGAAAACGTGCACAAGCACCCCGCCGCTCCGGGGCTGCTGCACTCCACGGCACGAAGCCACGATCGGTCGGTCGTGGTTCCATGCCGAAACGTTCATAAGCGTGAGGGGTTGTTGATCCGCAGTGGATCAACAACCCCTCACGCGTCCTGCACCGTTCAGTCCACGAGCCGAAGCGCTCGCGTCTGCCCGTGGGCGGTCGGCGTCAGTCGGAAGAACTTGACCTGGGCTCGCCCGCCGGACTGCTCCAGCCATCCCGCGTCAACGAGCTGCTGCCGGATGCGAGAGAACATGGTCGGCGACCATCCCACAATGCCCGCCAGGTCCTTTGCGGACTGCTCGATCACCCCGTTCCGGCCGACGAGCTCCGGATCGTTGTAGAGCACGACCAGCAGGCGCTGGTTCGCGGTCAGGTTGTGGGTTCGCCTCAGCAGTTCCCCGAACGACATGCTCCTGCTCCCAGGCAGCGCAACCGTCTGAGTGCTCATCGGTCCTCCCACCACTCTCGAACTCTCGGGGCCAACCCAGGGATGTCCGGGGGGTTGAAGCGCTTCACCGCTTCACGCTGATCGTAGCCCGGACCGTGGAACGCGATGTAGGGCGTAATCCGGTACAACTTCGAGTTCCCGAACGTACCCACCGCGACCAGGATCCGGTGTTTGAGGAGCTTGCGGCTGATCCGGCCGATGGCATCCGCCGTCATGCCGACTTCCTTGCCGATGTCCGCCCCCGTCATCACCACGGGCTCCATGCCCTCTGGCGACGTTCCGATCCACCACAGGACCATGAACTTCTCGCCCGGGGTGAACTTGTTGCTGCGGCAGATGGCGCGGACGCGTTCCTTGTCGACGTTCGCGTGTCCGGAGTAGAACGCGAACGGAGCAAAGGGGAGAAGTTCCCCGTTCTCGTCCGCTGACGCGCGTCGACGCCGTGCGGCGGCAGCCACGTGGTCCCCTCCTTCCTCGGGCATAGGTCTTGGACCCTGCCACGGTCGGCCGCAGCGGATCAGATGGCCTAAAAGTACATGACCGAAACGTCACTGAGCCAACTTCAGGGGGCGCTCACGACCTCGTGTCGCGCCTCCCTCCAAGGGCATCCAAGATGTACTTTTCGGCACTGAACCACGACCGTACGATCGTGGTTTCCAGACCTCTTGATCTGGTCACCACGAGCTTGTGATCGCTTCACCACGGTCCTATGGACAGCCTTGGCAGCCCCTCGATCTGGGTAGCAGATCTGTCGATCGTGGCTCTGAAGGATATTTCCGCAGGTCAGCGCCCTAATCCGCTCTTCTGCCTCTCCTGCAACTGAACGACGCCGACGACACGAACACCTCTCAGCACGCTTGGCCATCCGGCTGCGGGTCGCTGCGTGCCAACCGCACCAGGAGCCCGGGGGCAACCCGCCGTCGCATACCGCTGCTCGGCCGCGGACGGCCTCCCAGCTCCCGGGTCACCTTGACGATGCGCTGGTCGGCTTCCCTCTCGGGCGGCGCGCATTCAGTGGCCTGTCTCCACGGCAACCACTCGGCAGCAACTCGGGACCGTTTCGGGCAGGCAGGAGCCCAGCCAGTTGATTCACCACTGACTGAAGCAACCACTTGGGCCAGGGGCAAGGGAGCACCGCCCGGAAGCCGGATGACACCGCCCCCAAGGCGGTGTCATCCGGCTGAGGACGGAGCGGACTGCGGCAGCGTAAGGGGTCTGGGGACCCGAGGTCCCCAGCGGGGGTCCGGGGGCTGGCCCCCGGAAGGGGGACTTGCGCTCCCTCAGTGACCACCGCCCAAGACGCGCGAACGGGCAGGTGCTCGAGAGGTGTTCGCCGCCCGGAGAGGCCGTCACGGTGCCGTTGCGCGACCAGCGCGCTGGCTTGCCCCGGTTGGCGAGGCCCGGTGGGCGTGCGGCGTGGGATGGCGTCAGTGGCCGGACATCTCGGAGTCGCGGCAGGCTCTTGGTGAGTCCGGCCCCGTCACTGAACGCGTGGGCGGGGCCGGCTCGCCGCCGGGTGGGTCGACAACCGCTAGAGCAGCCAGCCGAGGGCGGCCACGAGGTTACCGAGCAGAGCGAGGAGCATGAGTCTGTTCCTTTCAATTCCGTCGGAGCATGGTTACCGGCCATATGAGTTCAGCGCCGGGTACGGCTAAGGTCTGCAGCCCGTCGCACGCACTCCGTAGCTACCCGTGTCAAACGTGAGGTCACCCGAAAGATGGACGATTCACCCTAATGGGCCAACATGATGCGACCCGCCTCACGGGGGGCGCTGCTCGGTTCGGCACGCCCGATCCGTTGCTCAGGGGGCAGCAACGTGGGCGGGGAAGAAGGAGGACACCGCGATCGTCGCCGACCGTGGGGTCCCGCGTGGGCAGCGGATCGGCGGCAGGTTGATGTGAGAGCGTGCTCGGTGGGCCAGTGGCGTGCCGACACGGCCACTGCGGCGCCCCTCCTGGCAGAGAAGGGGAGTGCCAGCGCGCGTCAATCCACAAGCGGTCTGGCTGCCGGTCGGGGTGGGGACGCAGGCGATTCCCGGATCGGTCGCGGCTGCTTCCTGCCGATCATCGTCATGCGCGCGGCGATGACCCTGAATGAGAATCCTCGGGTTCCCGCACGGACGGGCGGAGAATGCGCCGTGTTGTTTACGCGCTACCGAGATGCCCGGTGCGACGGCTTCTTCCGACGGTCCTCCGGGGACTCCTGTCGGGCGACGAGCAGCTGGCGCACCATCTGCTGCAAGGACACCACGGCCGTCACCGGCGGAAGGCCCGCGACGACGGCCTCGGGCATCGTGCAGGGTGTGTTGACGATGCACAGGAGGCTAGCGATGCCCGCGAATGCCAGGATGACCGTCCAGGAGTTCGCCACCCTGCGCCCTCTCAGCGCGGCACGCAGAACGGAGAGGGACGCGACCATCCACGGTCCGTAGACGACGACCGGCCAGTACTGGGACAGACCCCTCGGCAGCTGCGAAAGGGCCACGTCCCGCAGCGGATGGTAGGAGATCATCCAACCGAGGATGCAGACCGCAGTGACGATCGTCAGCGTCAGGAATCCGATGATGGATCCGAGGATGTCGGGTTGGCGGCGTGCCGGGCGGGCGCGATGCTCCTGGCGGTCGGCGATCAACTGGGGGTGGAACCCCATGGCCGGCGGGCCGGCCTCCTCCTCGACCGCTTCCGCGTTCGAAGGATGCGGAAGTATCCCCGGGTCGGCCCAGCCGTTGACGACCGGGTCGGCCCAGCCGTTGACGACCGGATAGGACAGGTCGGCGGACAGCTGCCCGGCGGACGGCCAGAAGGGGCGGTTGTGTATGCCCCCGTCGTCGGGGTTGAATCCAGCTGTGCAGTAGGGGCTGAAATCGATGTCCGTCGACTCGTACAAAGAGGTCCTCCTGTTTGCGGCATCGTGGATCGCGTCCGGCGCTCTCAATCAGCCCGTTTATTTCTCTGATCGTTGCAGCCGTGTCGAGAAATCGAACTCGAGCTGGCGCAGGATGCGGAAGAGTTCGGCCAGTTGGCGTGAGCAATGCGTCAGCACCACGCGTTCGCCGTTCTTCACGAGATAACCACTTTCCAGGTCGCCTGCAGGATTCGTCCGGTCCGGAACGAATAGCCAGTTGTCACCGGCACTGCAGATCCGGTCCCGCTCCAGCGGCAATGGAGGAGGCGGCTTGACTGCTGTTGGACTCATGCCCCGACAACGATGGGCTAATCACCGGGAAATGTACGGCATCCGGGTGTCCTGAAATATGCTCAGGCTGCCGGCGCTCGGGGCTTTTACCCAGGCCGCCGGGCTCCTTGCCAAGCGTGCGGCGTTCTTGCGGCTGGCCTCGGATGGGGACGGTCAAAGCGAGCTCGACCTTGTCCGCTCGCTTGGCTTCCCCTCTTGCACAGCGGGACGGCCTCGAACGGTGCCGGATGCTTTGCGATTCTCCCCAGCGGGGCGCGCCCGCGCGCGGAGCCGCTCGGCAGTCGGCCTTCGGCCGGCCGCAAGGCCGGCGCTGCGCCCCTTTCCGATTCGGTCATCCGATTAACGGAAGCTCGGATTTGCGTGCGTGAAATGGCCGGTTGCACGTTCCCGTTTCGAGTGACTGGTGGCAGGACCGCTGGATGCCGCATCATGGCCGTCTGCATCCTGCCGTCGCCGTCACGCGGAATGCTCCGGGTGGACGATCGAACCCACAGCCAAGCGTTCGAGCTGTCCGTTCCTGCCGACTCGAGCTGTGGTCGGATGGTCCCTACGATGAGTCGTACACGAGAGGTATTCACACTCTGTGATGGGAGGAGTACTCTTGGTCGAGACTTGGTTCAGTCGTGGATCAGCCGTCCGGACTCCGGCGAGTCCGGACGGCTGTGGGGGTGCAGCCGGTGCGACATCGCAGTTCCAGATCGCCCCTCGGGCGCCCGGACTCGAAACCGCGTCAGGCGGAAGCGACCACTCGTGATCGCTTCTCCTCGTTCGTTCGACCTTCTTCAATCACTGTCCCCCCCCCTGCGGGGAGGTTTTGACGTGACCTAGCAGCATGGAGACGGCTTGGTCCGCACCACCGGACCTTCACCGTCTGTGCACAAATCACATGCCTCGGTGTCTGAACGCCCTGTATCCGTCATCGCCGACCACATCCCTGAGTCGACGACGGAATTTCACCACTGCCTCGGCCCGTCCGCACACTCTGGATCAGGCGAGAACCTGTGTCCTGACGGGCTGTTGCCTTCTCACACGTCCGTAAGTAGGCACTGCCATTTTGCATCACCGAATCAGAATCTGCCAGCCGCTCCCCGGCCATGTCGTGATCCGCCGTTCCGTCCTTCCCGGGGGAGGACGCAGGCATCTGAATGAGCGAAACCTCAAAGGACCTCCCCAAACGGGCTGTCGAGCGCGAGTGACCGCCGCTCGAATGGAGCCGGCCGGGCCGGGCAGCGAAGCGGGCGGGCGTCGGGTTTTCGGCGGTGCTCCGTGAGCCCGCCGTACTCGGGCACCGCGTGCACGGAGCGGGCCCAGGGCCACGGGCCTGCTCGCGGGCAGGCCCGCGCGACCGGGCGGACCGGCCTGCCCGCCACCCGGTTCCCGGCGGTGTGGCTCAGTGACAGGGACTTGACCGGCGACCTGATCCGGGTCGTGACACTGGTGCAGGACTACGGCTGGAAGTCGGGATTCTGCTTCGCCGCCGACGAGACCATCGGGCGGCAGCTCGGGCTGTCACGGGGCGGTGTCAACCGTCTGATCGCCAGAGCGAAGGCCAAGAACCTGGTTCGAGCGACTCGGAATCCCGCCACCGGAACCATGAACCGACGTGTCCGTCCGCCGGCCGACGACGAGCTGACCGTGTGCGTCGGCTCGTACGCCCGGGCGCGTCTGGCCGGTACCCGGTTCAAGGTCTATGCCCTGCTCTCCCTGCGGCAGCACTTCCCCGAACCGACTCCCGTCCCGCGGATCGCGCGCGAGTGCGGGATGAAGGAGGCAACGGCCCGTGAAGCGGTGGCCGAACTCCTGGCCCAGGGGTGGGTGAGCCGAGGAGCCGGCGAGAGGAGGGCGTACAGATACGTCGTCCATCCGGTGCCCGTCCGCGTACCGAACGGGCAGCCGGAGTCCCTCCCGAGCGGGCCCGTCCCCGCGTCGTGGTCCGCGGACGGGCCCGCGGGCGACGGTGTTGGAGTCCTCGACACCGGACCGGATTCCCGTCACGGCGACTCGCTCGACCCGTGCCGGCAGTCCGCCGGTTCGGTGACAGCCGATCCCCCCGCTCCGGTGACACCGGCCACCCCCGATTCGGTGGCAGAAACACGATCCTCCCAACATGACCTGCTGAACACGCCTGCGGTCGTGGGCGGTCGTCCGTCCCGCGAACCGGGAACCGTGCGCACCCGCGCGCGAGGCCACGCGGCGGGAACCGATGGGGACGCAGCAGGCCCGGCAGGGCGCGACAGACGGCAGAGCGACCGGAGGACGATCCGGTCGGTGACCGACGAGCAGAAGCGATGGGGCCGGCGAGCCGCGTCGTCGGCCCTGAGCCGTCTGCCGAGGCAACTGGCGGACCGGCTGACCGAGCGACAGCTCGACCTCCTCGCTCAGCACATCGTCGCAACATTCGCCGACTACGGCACATCCCCCGACGTCCACGGTGCGGTGGTCCTCGAAGCCCTTGAGTCGGCGTGGGAGTTCGCGCGCCGCAGGGAGCCGGTCGGCGCCGTGCCGTGGTCCTCGGTGGTCTCCCCGCTGCCCTGGCTGATCAAGGTCGTCGACCGGGCGAGCGAGACCGTCACCGGGAGCAGGCCTGTCCGGAGCCCCGAGTGCGCGCTCTGCCGCGGGCCCCTGGTCGTCCGCGACGCCGACGATCCGGAAACCTGCCGTTCCTGCGGTCCCGCCGCCGCCGCTGCCGCCTGCCGCCGGCTTCGGGAACAGTGGGAGCCGTCCGGCCACGCGCCGCACGTGCCACCCCCGACGGACCCGCTCACGCTGAGGGTCGCGCCCGGTGCGAGCGGACCCGCCGACCGGTCGGCGGCAGGGGGCGAGGAGTCGGAAGGAACAATCCTTCGCCGGCGGCTTGCTGCTCGCCGGCTCGAGCGGGAGCGGACCTGTGTCCGGGGTGGGGAGGCTCTGCAGACGGCCCGCCCCGCCGACGCCGCTCGGCACCGGTGGGGCGCCACCGAGGTCTCCCGTCAGGAGGCCGCCGGTCGGGGAAGCGCCGGCCAGGTGCCCGGACACGGGACCGGGCCCCGTGACGCGCTCCCGGAAGCCGTAGCGGCGTCCGATCCCGCTCCGCGGCGGCACGGCCGACCCGATGCGGGGAAGACCGGCACGGCCGACGCAGCGCGGCCGGGGCCTGCGAGACGCCACCGCGGACCCTCCCGCCGGGTCCACCTCTCCGATGGTCCGCCGGTTGCCCGCCGGCGCCAGAGGCCGACGCGGGTGCGGGGACAGCCCGCCGGGATCCTCGCCCCGGGTCCGGCTCCTGCCCTTCCGATCGAGCCTGCGGTCAGTGTGCCGTGATCGCCGCGGCCGGATCCCGGCCGGTTCCCTCACGCGGTATTCCGCGATCAACGGGCAGTCGCCTCCGGATATGGTGTCCAATTTCCTGAGCGACCGGACCGGGATATGAAAATTTCCCGCGGAAGGGCTCCCGGCCCGGTCGCACAAGCGGTTTGCATTTCCGGCGCGCTCGGCCGTACGGGTGAAGCGACCGGTCGGGGGATTGCGGCTATTTCGGTCCGATGAGTAACTGGGTGCATCCGAACCGGGTGGGTCACCCATCCTCTCCGGGGGTAAGCAGCTGCGGTGTCTGCCAGCGCTTCCGGCCTGCGCCTAATCGCTGAAGTTGGCGCGTTGCCGTACCCCGGTCGAGGAAATTGGATCCGCGGGCCGGTGCGATTCTCATCGCACCGGCCCGCGTCGGTTCGCAGGGCCGTCTCCGCTGGAGTCGGCAGAAGCACTCCTTCCGGGCGTGTACGGGCCTTTGGGATCACACCGTTGATCACAGGCCGGATGCGCCTGCGGCGCAGCTCCTCGCGGTGACGGTGCTGCTGGTGGCCGCGCCTCGTCGACGGTGTCTGCGACGTCGGTGCGACGTCCGGCTGACCGGCGCGCGGCCGGGGCGGACTTCGCCTCGTGACCCCGCCCGTGCGTCGGCGCGCCGGTCGTCCGAGGTTGGCCGGTCCGGCAGCGCATCCCCACCAGGACGTTTTCCCCGGTCGCGACGCGGCAGGAGAAACGGCTGATTTCGGCCAGGTCGGTGCGGAATTCTGTGAGCGAGTCGCCGGCCGCCCCCTGTGCGCCCGGAGGGAAGTTTGTCCCAAAAGGCTCCACTGATTTCCTGGACCAATGGCCCCGGATGTCCGCCATTCGCCGTCAAATCCGGACCCGAGTGGACGAAACAGGCCGTTTCATTCCGCCGGATCATCGGCGGCGTGAACTATTCCTACCTTCACACTAGGCGCTGCATTGCATAAATGCGCCCCCCTTTTCTTGCGGCGGATAGCTCCCCGTGAATAATCTATTTCTGATTTACTTCCACCAGTCCGGCGCCCGCTCGGCCGGCTGCGCGCCGAAGGGATTGATCCCCAGGCGCCGGGTGTGGACCGGGACGCGAAAGCCATGATCAGTCGCACCGGCAGCCGCATTCGGCCCGTGAGTCGAGAAGCGGTGCCCGCCGTTCACCGAGGAGGAGATTCCACTGACCACCGCAGAGATCGATGGACGGCCGACAGGAGCTCTCGCCGAAGATGACCTGCGCCATTTGGTCAGGGGCCGTCCGCTGTTCTTCAGGCTGCCGTCCCTGGTCCGCGCGGTACCGATCTCCCGGCGGCTGGCAGGGTTGTGGCTGGACGCCGAGGGCGTGCGGGCCGGCCATACCCGGGACGCCGTCCTGCTGGTGATCTCCGAACTGGTCACCAATGCCCTCGAGCACTCCAACAGCGCGCACATCACCGCCTGGTTGCGCCGGACGGCGGACCGGATCCTGTTGGAGGTCCGTGACCAGGGAAAGACCTCCGCGGTGCCGCAGTTGCACCGAGCCGCGCCGGACGAGGGCCACGGCAGGGGTCTGGCGCTCGTCGCGGACTACTCGCAGGACTGGGGGGTACGGCGCAGTACGGACGGCAGCTGCTCGGTGTGGGCCGCCGTCCCGCTGTCCGGTCGGAGCGCCGCGGCGTGCTGACCGTTGTGGGACGGTCGCGATCCAGCCGGGCCGGGCGGCGCATCGAGCTTCAGCCCCGGTCTTCCACCGTGCACATCGTGAGGAGAACCCATGTCCAGCTCAGGTATCGAGAGCCGTGAGATCGTCAACAGCGTCATCAACTCGGTGGCCCGGCTCGACCGCGACGGCCTGCGTCGCCTCGATTCCGAAGGGCTCAGCGCGCAGTTCAACGCGCGCCTGGAGCTCGAGGACTACTTCCACGCGGTCTGGGAGCACTTGAAGGAGTGCGGTGAGCGCCCGGCCATCCGCACGGAATACCAGCCGCTCGCCGCTGTCCTCGACCTGCTCGCGGGCTTGAGTGAGAACGTCATGTTCGCGGATGGCTTCATGCAGCAGGATCTGTTCCGCCAGCCCCAGCAGTGACAGGCCCCTCCGGAGGCAGGTGCCCAGGGTGCCGGCGGGAGGACGCCGGCGTCCGTGCCGGTCGACCGGCCGGGGACAAGGGCGCGGGGGCGGGCTTGCGTGCTCGGAACGCCGGGGCCCGGGCGGCAGCGCGGTTCAAGGGTGCGAAGCCCCGGGAGACGAGCAGGACGCCGATGCCTCGGCGGGCCGCGCATCAGGTCACGCCCGCAGTGGCGGGGCTCCACGACCGCGCAATCGGTGGACGCGCCGGTCCCGTTTCACCGGGGACTCCTCACGCCCGCACCGGTGCCGTGAGGCCGTGCGGCGAGGTGGGGACGGCGCCCACCTCGCCGGTCGCCGGCGGGCCTTCGCGGACCATGCGGGCAACGGCGGTCTCCGAAGGGCGGGCCGAATTCGGCGGCCGCCTCGAAGGCCGAGGCCTTGTCGACCGGCGCCGGCGCCGTCGTGCCGCGCCGGTGAAGCGGACGGTTCCACGGCGTGGCCCGACCGCCGGGGCCCCGCACCCGAGCGGGTCGACGACGGGCACCCGTACGCCGCGAGACCTCACACCTCGGAGTACCCGAGGATATCCAGGGCCTCCGTCAACTCGGCCGCCACGGCGTCCTCGCTGTCCAGTGCGGCAGCGGAGTCGCCGACCGAGTTGGACACCGCCGCGTTGAGGCTGTCGGTCGCCGCGGCGATGACGTCCACGCGGACTTGGGCGGGCTGGCAGGAGCAGTCGTGCCTCGCTCCGGCCAGGATGACGAGGGTGCGGAGGTTGTAGGAGCCGGCGCCGGCGGTGTCACCGGCGGTGTCGGCGTCGGTGGCCGCCGCGTTGCTGTCGAGCGCGGCCGCGAGATCGTCGGCACACGCCGACACGGGGGCTTCCGCGGCCTGGGCCGCGGGGGCGACGGCGAGGGCCGCGCCGGTTGCGATGGCGACGGCGACGACGCTGGCGGCGAGACGAGAACGGGTCATCCGAATCCCCTCCGAAAAGAAGCGTTTCATGCCGGCGGGGCGCCGGCATGGACGGAAGGTAATGCACCGCCGAGTGCGGATGGCAGGGCGCGTGGACGGGCAGGTTGGTGCGAAGAATTGATGTTTTGGTAATCGAAGGCGAATTCAGTAGTTTTCATACAAAAGTTGCGCTACTCCATTCGGGTCACTATTGGGAGGACCGGCGTCCGGCTCCGGAAGAGTGGGATGGGGAATTCGTTTAGCAATTCCCGGCGTTTTACTTGCCGCCGGTCTGTGAAAGTACCCGGCTCCTGCCGGCCGCGCGCAGGACGGGGCCGCGCCCGCACGCATCCTCGGGCGCGGCCCGCCGGGCCCCCCCCCCCCCCGGGGGGCCCCCCGGGGGGGGGGGGGGGGGGCCGCGGGCCGGGGGCCGGCCGCCCCGGCCCGGGCGGGGGCCGCCCCCCCCCCCAGCGGGGGGCGCGCCCCGCCGGGCCCCGCACCGGACGTGATCACGTCCGGTGCGGGGTCCGGCGGGCCGAAGGCCGTCGTACGCGCTATCCCGTCCGGTCCGGGTGCCTCGCCGACCCGGTGTGGCTTCGCCGGTACGGCGTCGGGTCGTGCTGCCGATGCGCGGCGAGGTGGATCGCGGCTCCGGAACGGACGTGCTCCTCGTCCTCGGTGGGCTCCTTCCGGATCCGGTCGAGAACACCCGTCCACCGCCAGGACCGGCCGGCGCACGCCGACGAACCGCCGGCCTGTCGACCGGGCTCTAATCCGTCCTCCTGGCGGGTGTCCTGTCGGAGCGCGTCGGCCGCCGCGAGCGCTTCGGCGGACGGCGGACTGTACATCCTGCTGCTGCAGGTCGGCCTCGGCACCGGGAGCGGACGCTCGAGACCGATCCCGTACCGGTGGCCGATGACCGACAGGCTGGCACCGTCGGGCGCCAGTGAATGCTGGGCGATCACCCGTCCACGAGGGGTCGCGATCGCCAGGAGGGGGTCACCGAGCCTTCGGCGCACTTCCACGGTGTGGCCGTGCAGATGCCGCGGAACCGCGTAGAGATTGCCCCGGTACGACACCATGCTGTTGGCCGAGACCGCGCGGGTCACGCTGATCCTGGCGGGGTACGGGTCGTGGGGGAGGTCGAGCAGGACCGGCGCGGGCGGCACGGTGCTTCCGTCGTGGCCGGCCCGTGCCGAGGCCTGGCGGGTGTGCATGAGCCTGGCCAGCCTGTCGAGGCTCTCCTGCGCCTCCAGCGGGCCGGTGTCCGCACCGCCGGTTCGCCACCACAGGGCGAGCGCCTGCCCGATCGCCTCGTCGTCGGCGTCCTGCCGCGCCGGACCGAGATCCGCGACGACACCGTAGTGCTTCGCGACCCTGCCCAGCGCCGTGGTCAACTTTCCGCCTCCCGGGCAGTGGATCGGCTGCGTCCGGTCGAAGCGCCAGCGCCAGCCGGTCCCGCCGAACTGGCGCAGGATCCGGTCGACGGAGCCGACCAGGTGGCCGAAGTCGATCTGCTCCGCGAGCGCCGCGCTCCAGCGCTGGGAGCGGGTCAGGTGGCCCACCAGGACGCAGGCGTGGGTGCTACCCCAGTCCGCGGGGGGGTCGCAGAAGACGAACCAGCGGAAGTGCACTTCCTCCGCGTCGTCCTGCCGAGCGGGGCGGGTGCGGGGCGGACGCTGGCACAGCGGGCACCTGGGACGCAGCTGATGGGTCCGCAGGGCGCGGGTGAAGGTCGAGTAGCCGCCGTTGTAGCCGAGATCGACGAGTTCGGCGAACAGCGCCGACGCCTCGAAGTGGGCGTCGTCCTGCAGCCGCAGGCGGCAGTAGGGGATGAACCGCTCGAACTCGCCCCAGCCGGAGCTGCGGACCCCGACCGTGCGCTTCCCGCTCAGATAGGAGCTCACCGTCTTGCGGTCGCGGCCGAGGAGACGGGCGATTGCGGCGATGGACAATCCTCGGGATCGCAGGGCACAGATGTTGATGTATTCCTCTCCGGTCAGCAATTTTGCTCCTGTAAGGATCCGGTGCGGATTACGGCTCCCTTGTGGGACCCATTGGAAGCCAGGAAATATACACGAAATCCGGAGGTGGGAGCAGAAAGGATTTTTCAAGACGTCGCCGATTGCTGTGCAATTTGGGTGAGCGAATTGCGCTGTCGTCAATTGGCAAAGGCCTCATGCATCTCATGTCAAGTCGTACGCGGAGGTCGGCCAAAGAGTGGCCGGATCTCGACTGTCGGATGCTTGACGATTTTCGCAAGTGCGCAATGAGGGCCGACTGGAATAGACCTCTGCGGGCGCGACGGCGCTCGCGGTGCTCCCGGAATTCCGGGCCGCGCACGCGTCCGGCCGCCCGTCGCGCCACTGTTCGGCGTGCCGTGGCGCGCACGGCGGCGATTCCGGACGGTCGCACGGCCGGCACCGCCGCTCGGAGAAATGGTCAGTGGCATATGCGGATGTGCGCACGCACCCGCGCGCCCCCCGTTCGCTCCTGTGCCCGGACGTCGGCCGGGCCGGGCATCAACGGCGGTTGACACGTCGTGGGCCTGCGCGCCGCACACCGGAAGCGCACGCGGCCGCCAGGGGACCGACTCGCGGATGGCCCCGCCGGTGCGGCCGGGAAGGTCCGTGCGTTCGGCGCGGCTGGGCGTTCGCGCCGGGGTGGGTCGCGCCCCCAGCTGCAACGTGCCGCCAATCGGGTGATGCGGCGTCAAGTGCCTTGCCTGGTTGTCACCTCAATGGGTTACTGGAAGCTCCAATCCGGTGGGTCGCCCATCCTCTCCGGGGGAGTGGGGCGTCGGCCTGCCGTACGGCCGGTCACTACCGTGGCGCCATGGGCTCTCCTGGCAGGGACGTGAACGATCCGCCCGCCACCGCGACCGGCGACATCCATCCAGGACGGTCTCGTCCTCACGCCCGGAAAGCGGCTCGGCCACACCCGTGGACCGGCCCGCCGACGCCCGGTTCACCGCCCCGGCCGTCCGTCCCGTCCCCCGCCGGGGCCTGGTCCGACCCGCACCGTGCGTAACCCGCGATTCCTCCTGGGCCCGCCGTCGCGGCATTCACCCACCTCGTTCAAGGAGGCAGTCGTGCCCATCTCCCCCAACCAGGGATCGACCGGCGGCGGAACCATCGTCACCATCACCGGCGTCAACCTCGCCGGGGCCACCGCCGTGCACTTCGGCTCCAGGCTGGCCGCCATCACCGCCAACACCCCCACCTCGGTCACCGTCGTCGCGCCGTCGGGCAGTGGGACGGTCCAGGTGACCGTGACCACCCCGGGCGGCACCAGCAACCCGCTCAACTTCTACTACGTCGGTGCGCCGTTCAAGGCCGCGCTCAGCGACACCTCCGGGCCGCTGGCCGGCGGCAACACCGTCACCATCACCGGCACCGGGCTGTCGACCGCCACCGCCGTGAACTTCGGGGCCAACACCGCGACGCCGACCGTCGTCAGCGACGGCCTCATCACCGTCACCGTGCCCGCGGGCACGGCCGCCGGATCGGTCGGGGTGAGCGTGACCACTGCGGGCGGAACCAACAACGGCTTCACCTACTCCTACGTGGACGCGCCCACCGTGGCCACTGTCGTGCCCGGCGTGGGCCCGACCTCCGGCGGCACCCCGGTGAGCATCACCGGCACCTCCCTGGGCAGCACCCAGTCGGTCACCTTCGGCGGCACGCCGGCCCCGTTCGTGGTCGTCAGCGACACCGTCGTCACCGCCGTCACGCCGCCCGGCACCGCCGGGGCCGTCGACGTCATGGTCACCACCGCGGGCGGCACCGCGACCGCCGTGGGCGGGTTCACGTACCTCGCCGGCCCCGGGATCTGAGCCGGAGGTCAGACCACCGGCCACCGGACCGCACGGCCGACGAGGCCGTTGCCCGGGCGGGACCGTCATCGGCCACGCCCGGGCAGTCTCGTCCCGCCGTACCCGCCGCCCGGTTCCCCGCCGGCCCCTTGCGCGATCGGACGGTCGGCTCCGTTCCCCCGGGGGCCGGCGGCCGTGGGCGCCGCGATCGGGCGCAGGCCGAGTACCGAGTCCACGGCCGCCGCGCGCAGGACGGCGCCACCCGCGTCGAGGCCGCGTCGGGCACCTTACCCGGCGCGCTGAAGCGTCGCGGGGGTGAAGAGCGCCGCCGCACGCCCCGCCACGCTCCGCATTTGACGTGTGACTATGCGTTACGCATATTCTTCTGGAAAGTCGGCGGGCGGCCTCCAGCTCCGGAGCCGGCTGCCCGATCCAGAAGGGGTTCTGCCTGCCGGGGGACATCGGGCACGAGTCGCGTGACCAGGGGATTCCGGCCCCGTTCCGAGGGGTTGACCGCGATTCGGTGAGTGGCGTCCGCGTTCAGCGGCCACTGGTTGATCCTCTCGGGACGGCTGTAGTCGCGAAGAGGAGATCAACACGATGACCGCACCCAACGGTGCGAGGTTGCCCGCACGTCCGGTCGGCGATCCGGTCCCGGAGCATCCCGGTCCGTCCCGCCGCCCAGGCGGTCCTGCCGTCGGCGCGCTCTTTCGCGTGCGTCCCGGACACGCGCCAGACGGGGGCGGTACACGGTACCGCCGTTTCGACGAAACGGCGGTACCGCGATGAGTTTTCTGGCCGTGGACTGGGCCCTCGAACATTCGCCGGTGAACGACCCCTACGAGCGGCTGCTGCTGACCGTGCTGGCGCGCAAGGCGAACTCGGACGGGACCGACGCCTATCCGTCACGGAACTCGCTGGCGATGGCGGCCCTGTGCGACAAGTCGACGGTCACCCGCCGGCTGAAGCGGTTGGAATCCCGCGGCATCATCCGTGAGGGCGATCAGCGGGCGGCCTTCCGCATCCCGAAGCCCCTGCGGCCGAAGGTGTACGACATCTTGATCCCCTTCTCCTTCTTCAGCCCCGAACAGCTGGCCAAGGTGAACGAGGACCGGGCCGACCGCGGACTGGGACCGCTGACGGCCGAGGACCGGCCGCCGCTCGCTCCCGCACCGCCGCGCAAGCCCCGGGTCGACAAGGGGACGAAACGGTCCGCAACTCCGGACGTCCCGGGGGGCGCTTCGAGCACCCCGGGTGCTTCAAGCACCCCCCGTCCGGATTCGCCCGGTTCACAGGCCTTCGACCCGGGTGCTTCAAGCACCGGGGTGCTCGAAGCGCTGTCAGGAGGTGCTTCAAGCACCCCAACTCTGTCCTCTAACTCAGTCCACTCCTCTTCTGGTCCGTCCACGGCGCAGCCGGCGGTGGGGAGGCGGAAGAAGACCGGCACGGCCGATCCGAGAACCGCTCCCGGGCGGTTCGGGGACAGCGGCGAAACCGGCGCCGAGGACGCCCGGGTGCAGCAGATCGTCGCGGCCTGGATCAACGCACGCAAGGCCGCGGGCTTCGGCCCGCACCGCCGGGCGACAGCGCTGCGCGACTTCACCGCGGCAGCGACCACGTTGGTGCGGCAGGGCCGGCCGGTGAACTGGCTGGTCGCGGTCGCGACGTGGATGGGAACCGAGCAGCCGTCCTGGGTGGGCCTGGGTGAGGCCACCAAAGCCCAGTACGCCGGTGCTCCGGCCGAGCCGGGCCTCCAGGGCACCTGGTCGCCGACACTCCGGTCGTTCTGCGGAGACTGCGACGAAGGCTGGGTCTACAGCCGCGTCAACGGCATGGAGACCGCGGATCGCTGTGCCTGCACGTCCGCCGCGCAACTGGTTCCCAGCAGCACTTGACCGGCCGGTCCCGTGCGCCGGAGAGCAGGAAGGCGGCGCCCGTGACCCTGCCGGCCCGCCCCTCGCCATGACAGGAGACCGCCATGACGATCCCTCCGCAAGCCTCCCCGCACCTGTCGCAGACGGACCCGGGCCGCCGGCGCGACCGGGGGGAAGAAGAGGAACGGGAGACGGAACGCCGGCCCCCGCAGGACCTCTCGGCCGAGCAGTCCGTGCTGGGCAGCATGCTGCTCTGCCCGGATGCCATCAACAACGTCACGGGCACGGCCCTGAGACCGGAGCACTACTACCGCCCCGCGCACGCCCTGATCCACCGGGCGATCCTCGACCTGTACGCGGCCGACCAGCCGGCCGACCCGATCACCCTGGCGCACGAGCTCACCAAGCGCGGCCAGCTCTGCAGGGTCGGCGGCGCCTCGTACCTGCACACCCTGGTGGACTCCGTCCCGACCACGGCCAACGTGGAGTATTACGCCGAGATCGTCCACGAGCGCGCCGTGCTGCGCCGCCTGATCGTGGCGGGTACCCGGATCACCGGCATGGGGTACGCCGCCGAAGGTCACCTGGAAACCGTCCTGGACACCGCCCAGACCGAGGTCATGGCTGTCACTTGCGGTATCGAGGCCGCCGACGATCAAGTGAAGGACTGGGCCGAGATGATCGACGCGATGTTCGCCGCGGAAGAGGCCGGACCGGTCCCCTTCCTGCCACTGCCGTACGCGGACCTGGAAGCCGGTCTGCGCATCGAGCCCGGCGATCTCGTCGTCGTGGGCGCCAGGCCCGCGATGGGGAAGTCCGTGATGTTGGTCGACCTGGCCCGGCACGCTGCGATCCGCCACCGCCTTCCGGTCTACCTGAACAGCTTGGAGATGACACATACGCAGGTGATCCAGCGCATGGTCGCTGCCGAAGCCCGTATCCCCCTGCACGGCATCCGCGACCGCACGCTGAACAAGGAGCAGGAGGCACGGCGGCTACGGGCCATCGCCCTGGCCGGCGCCCCTCCGCTGACCGTCGACACGAGCGAGGAGGTCAGCATCCCCCGGCTGCGTTCCCGGCTGCGCCGCATGCAGTCCCAGGGACGGCTCCCGGCCGTCCTCCTGGTCGACTACCTGCAGTTGATGACCCCCGAGACCGGCCGGGCCACCAGCCGCACGACCGAGGTGGACGAACTCGCCCGCGGCCTCAAGATACTCGCGAAGGCTTTCAACATTCCGGTGGTCGTGGCCGCTCAACTCAACCGGTGCGTCGAGCAGCGCGCGGACAAGAAACCCGCCATGGCCGATCTGCGGGAATCCGGTGGCATCGAGGCCAATGCCAACGCAATCATCCTGCTCCACCGGGAGGACGCCTACGCGAAGGATTCTCCGCGCGCCGGCGAGGCGGACCTGATCGTGGCCAAGAACCGCATGGGCGGCACATTCACGGCGACGGTCGCGTTCCAGGGCCACTATTCGCGATTCGTCGACATCACCCGCAACGTCACATGACGTCCCCGGGGTCCCGGCTTCCGCGGCCGGATCCCACGGCGGACGGCCGACCTTGGACACTGGAGGGACTTCGCAGGTCAGCGACTCGGCCGGTGCCGGGCGTGCCGGGAACGACACGGCTGTGAGGCCAGTCGACCCGGCCCGCTGCGACAACCTTCAAGCGTCCTCGGAGCAGGTCCCGCGGACCGATCCCGCGGCGCAACCCCGGGCCGGGGAGTCGCGATCCCGCCGGGTGGGGAATCAGTGTGAGGATTCCCCACAGGGGTCCGTTTTCGCTGATCGGCGTCGGGTCGCGCGCCACGGAATCGGCCGTTTCCCGGGCTCTGGGAGACGGCCGGGCGCTGCGCCAAGCGGGTGAAAGCAGGTCGGAAGTCTTGTCACCGATTTCACGGCTCTGGATTACTTTTCCGTATCCAACCGGCGGGCCGCCCATCCCTCCCGGGGGAAGCGCGCAGTCGGCGTCCGCTGTTGCTTCAGGCGGCGGGGTGGCGTGCGGCTCGCGATGGGCACCCCCGTGGAGGACGTGGATCCATCTGCCGGCACCGTCCCAGCGGTGCCGGCGGATGCGGCGGCTTACATACGCCAGGAGGCGTCATGCAAGCGATCCAAAGGCTCCGAGGCGTGCTGGCCCGTGCGGCGGACAGGTGGTCCGCCGGCTCCCCTCCCCCGGACCGCAGACGGACAACCTCAGCGCTGTGGTGCTGGGGTCATCTGCTGGGGTGGTACGTGCCGACGGTGCTGGTGGGCCGTCAACCTACGGGTGGACCGTCGAGGACGGAGAGCGCGACCGCGGCCGACGACGGCCACGTCTTCGAACGGAACTCCTCCGTGATGCGCTCGGCCGAGCCCGTCCGCGGCAAGCACCGGCGGCGCCGGGGGCGGATCGGCCGAGGACGGCGCCTGGGACGTCCCGGGGAGGCTCCCCACGACGGCGACCGGGCGGATGGCGGCGAGCTCCTCCACTGGGACGAGCCGGTCTGTTCCGCCTGACCCGCCCAGCGACGCACCCCTGACGAGCCCCGGTCGATGTTCCCTCCGTCGACCGGGGCTCCCCGCCTCGGCGCCCGTCGTCGCGCATCCCCGGGCGAACAACCGACTCTGAAGCCGCTTGCGCACGCACGACACTCGTCAACTCGGAGACTGTACAACCCTATGGGGGTATGTCATGGATGATGATCACAAAATACCGGTGATCGGTTCGGTCAGTCCGGCGTCGGGGGCGGCTGGGTCGGTGGTGACGCTGACGGGCAGCGGGTTCGCGGGGGTGACGGCGGTGCGCTTCGGTGCCGTCAACGCCTCGTCGTTCACGGTGCTGTCGGACACCCAGATCACCGCGACGGTTCCGGCGGGGTCGGGCACGGTACAGGTGACCGTGGTGGCGTGGTGGTGGGGGGCGACCAGCAACGGTGTCGCGTTCACGTACGTGGTCGCTGCTCCGGTGATCGGTTCGGTCAGTCCGGCGTCGGGGGCGGCTGGGTCGGTGGTGACGCTGACGGGCAGTGGGTTCGCGGGGGTGACGGCGGTGCGCTTCGGTGCCGTCAGCGCCTCGTCGTTCACGGTGGTGTCGGCGACGCAGATCACCGCGACGGTTCCGGCGGGGTCGGGCACGGTACAGGTCACGGTGACCGCCCCCGGTGGCACCAGCAACGGTGTCGCGTTCACCTACGTTCCCGTTCCCCAGCTGACGAGCGTGGTTCCCGCGGCGGGGCCGACCTCGGGCGGGAACACGGTCACGCTGACGGGCAGCGGGCTGGGGGCTGCCACCGCGGTCGCCTTCGGGTCCGCGCCGGCCGCCTTCACCGTCGTGTCGGACAGCAGCCTGGTCGCCACGGCGCCCGCGGGCTCGGGCGCGGTGCAGGTGACCGTGACCGCCCCCGGCGGCACCAGCAACGGCCTCGCCTACACCTACACCGCCGCACCGGTGGTGGCCACGATCGTCCCGGTCCAGGGGCCGGCGTCCGGTGGCAACACGGTCACGCTGACGGGCAGCGGGTTCACGGGGGTGACGGCGGTGCGCTTCGGTGCCGTCAGCGCCTCGTCGTTCACGGTGGTGTCCGCGACGCAGATCACCGCGACCGTGCCGGCCGGGGGGCCGGGGCCGTCCGGCGTCACCGTCACCGCGGCCGGCGGAACCAGCCTCCCCGTGCCCTACTTCTACCTGAGCAACCCCCAGCTCACCGCTGTGATCCCCGACGAAGGCCCCGTCCTCGGCGGAACCACCGTCACCGTCACCGGAAGCAATCTGCTGGGGGCGACGGCGGTGCGCTTCGGTGCCGTCAACGCCTCGTCGTTCACGGTGGTGTCGGCGACGCAGATCACCGCGACGGTTCCGGCGGGGTCGGGCGCGGTGCAGGTGACCGTGACGACGCCCGGTGGCACCAGCAACGGTGTCGCGTTCACGTATCTTCCGGTTCCCCAGCTGGCGAGCGTGGTTCCCGCGGCGGGGCCGACCTCGGGCGGGAACACGGTCACGCTGACGGGCAGCGGGCTGGGGGCTGCCACCGCGGTCGCCTTCGGGTCCGCGCCGGCCGCCTTCACCGTCGTGTCGGACAGCAGCCTGGTCGCCACGGCGCCCGCGGGCTCGGGCGCGGTGCAGGTGACCGTGACCGCCCCCGGCGGCACCAGCAACGGCCTCGCCTACACCTACACCGCCGCACCGGCGATCTAGGGTGGCGTGGATCGACACCTGGAACGAGAACCACAGACCGTTCACCTGGGCCAGGACCGCGGATGAGATCCTCGGGTCCCTCGCGGACTACCTCACCGAGATCAATCCGCCGGCAGAGTAGAAACCACCCCCGCGATCGTGGCGCGCCACACCGGGGGCGCCGCCACTCTCGGGAGCGGCGCGGGCATCGGAACCCCGCCCACGGCCGGGCGTCCGACGAACAGTGAGCTCCGACAGCAGGCGCTGTCGGAGCTCACTGTTCTCATCCCGCCGGATCATGTCGCGCGCGGACCGGCGGTTCGGCCGCCGTCCTACACGTAGGTGTAGGAGGCACCGAGGCTGGTGCCGGCGGGCGTGGTCACCGTGACGGGGACGGTTCCGCTCCCGGCCGGCGAGACGGCCAGGACGGCCCCGTCGCCCAGCACGGTGAAGTTCGAGGCCGGGGTGGCGCCGAACAGGACCGACGTCGCGCCGGACAGGCCGTGGCCGACGATGAGGACGGGCAGACCGCCCGTGGCCAGGCCGAACGGCGGCACGAGCGCGAGGATGGTCGGCGGGGTCGGCGCCTGGTAGGTGTAGCTGAGGTTGTTGCTGGTGCCGGCGGGCGTGACCACCGTGACCGGGACGGTCCCGGTCCCGGGCGGGGCGACGGCCGTGATGGCACCGTCGAACTGGACGGTGTAGCTGAGCGCGGGGGTGGCGCCGAACAGGACCGCCGTGGCCCCGGTCAGTCCGGTGCCGACGAGGAGCACGGGGCTACCCCCGGTCGCCGGCCCCTGCGAGGGGACGAGTGCGAGGAGAATCGGGGACATAGGATTCCTCTTTTCCGTCTTCCGAACGCCTGACAAGGCCGTTGCGGCCGAGTCGGAGAGGCGTTTTCCTCACGGTAGGTTCGGGTTCCATCGGGTGGCAATAGGGAATTCGATAAGGGTTGGAGCATGATGCCGGATCGGGGGCGCACAAATCTTTCGACGCCTCGCCGAGCGGCATCGGAAGCGACCGAAGGCTTGCCACTGGGTATTTTATGTGAGCGCCCGGCAAGAGCCTTCCCTGTGCCCGTCGAAGAGTTCTGGAGAATTCTGCAGGGAAGCACCGTGAGAGTCCCGGAAAACTGGGGAGATCGTATTCGGAAGTCGGCGAATCCAGCCCTCTGACCTGCTGCTATGCTCATGCCGTGGCGCACCTCGGGGAGCGTGGCGCAGTTTTCATACTTATTCTTGCCAGTGATTCTGGATCGGGGTTTTGTTCGGGTGGCATCAAAGCTTCCGGAGTGTCCCCTTGATCTGGTGACCGCGGCGCGAGTGCGCCCCTTGCCCGCTTCATGCGCTGTTGATGTTCCTGGGTTGAACGGCTTTCCGTGGGGGTATTTCGGATGTGCGCAGTCAACCGGCCGGCTGATCGTCTCGAAGAATTCTTCTGCGTTTCCGAATGGGAAGGTGAGTGTCGTGCCGAACGGTCTGCTCGTCTTCCTCAAGGGCGGCCCTGGCGACATTCCTGAAGTTCGGGAAGTGAAATCAGGGGGCGCCGAGAGCCGGTTGAGGATCCCCCGCGGGAACGGCTATGAGCACTTCGAGATCACGCAGGACTTCAAGGACGTCGGGGGGGTACTGATGCCCGTCTACCAGTGGTCGTACCGGACCACCATCGCCGAGTAGGTGCGCCCTCCACCGCCTGCCCGGCATCCGACACCGGCGCCGGGCCCCGGGAGCCGCACACCGACGCGGCGCCGCCCCGCACCACCCCACCCCACTCTCCGAGGTGAGCAATGACCAGCGACCGTCCCGTACGAGTACGGACAGAGCGTCAGTTCCGCACCCGCGGGGACGCGTCGTGAGCGGGCCCTCCAGCCCGCGCCCGCGAGGCGGCGGCGGCGAGCGGGACACCGTGGTCACCGGCATGGGGTTCTGCCTGCCGGGCGAGGAGCAGCCGCTGTTCACCGCGGGCGAGGTCTGGGACGTGGCCTCCAACGGCCGCTCGTGCCTCAAGCACCACGGTGTCTACTACGGCTCCGTCGATCTGCCGGACGCGGCGTTCGCGGAGCGCCTGCCCGGATTGCCGGGCATCTTCTCCCAGCACTACACCAACGCGCACCGCTACGGGCTGGTGTCCCTCGTGGAAGCCTGTTCGGACGCCCGACTGAGCATCCGGGACGGCGACCTCACCGACGCCGCCGTCCTGGTCGGGCGCGGGGGCATCGACGCCAACGTCTCCAGCTACCTCGAGGTCCTGCACGCCGACGCGGGCACCATCGCGCCGCACCAGGCGATGGAGCTGTTCGTCAGGGCCCAGCAGGGACTCACCCCTTCCGACGTGGCGCTGGTCCAAGGGGCGCTGATGCGCACGAGCGGCCCCTGCTTCACCGTGTCGTGCGGCTGCGCGTCCTCCGCCGTCCAGATCGGCAACGCCCGCCGCATGATCGCGGACGGCGAGACCGACCTCGTCGTCGTCACCGGCGTGGACGTGTTCAGCGTGGACGTGATCCAGAACGTCCAGCGTCTGCTGCACGGCGCCCAGCGCGCCTACGACACCATCCGCGTCGACGGCATGCCCGAACTCCTCCCGGCCTTCGACCGGGTCATGAGGCCCTACGACCGGCGGGCCGACTGCGTGAACCACGGCGAGGGGTCGGTGACCCTGGTGCTGGAGAGCCGCGACCACGCCCAGCGGCGCGGGGCGTTCACCTATGGCCAGGTCCTGTCGCACGGCATGACCCGCGACGGCCTGTCCAACCCGCTCGCAAGCGACGAGAACGGCGCCTCGCTGGTCGCCGCCATCCGCAAGTGCCTCGGCGACCGGTGGGACATCGGCCAGATCCCCTACATCCACGGTGGAAGCGACGGCGACGTCGTCGTGACCGCGTTCGAGGCGAACGCCGCCCGACAGCTCTACGGCGACGCCGTCGAAGACCTCCTGATGACCTCCCAGGAAGCCTGCTTCGGCCACAACGGCGCCCCGGCGGGAGCCCTGGGCGTCGCCCTGACCCTCCTGATGCTGGAGTACGGGGAGGTGTGCCCCACCGCGAACTGCGAGGAGCCGGCGGACAACATCTGCTTCGATCCCGTCCCCGGGCTGCGCACCCGGCACCTGGACTTCAACTACGCGCTCACCTGCAACTACCAGATCGGTGGCGTCAAGAGCGCGATCCTGCTGGGCCGCTCGGACGTCGACTGACCCCGGCATCCGCCGACCGTACCGCCGGGCGGCGAGCGCTCCCCACCCCGTCCGCGCAATCGCGTAGGAGAGCATGTGATGGGCCACACAGAGAACCTGAGAGCCGCTGACGAGCACATCGCCGTCGTCGGCATGGGATGCCGGCTTCCCCGCGACATCGACTCGCCCGCCGCGCTGTGGCGGCTGCTCGAAGCCGGCCGGGATGCGGTCGGCCACCCGCCGATCGGCCGCGCGGGGCACGTGGCCGCGGCCACGGCCCACGCCGCCGGGTCGATGCCGCCGTGGGGCGGATACCTCGGCGACGTCGCCGGCTTCGACGCCGACTTCTTCGGGGTCTCGGGCAAGGAGGCCGACGTCCTGGACCCCCAGCACCGGCTGCTCCTGGAAGTGACGTGGGAGGCACTCGAACACGCCGGGCTCCCCCCGGAGCGGCTGGCAGGGACCTCCACGGGACTGTTCTCGGGCCTGAGCTACACCGACTACATGGAGTCCCTCGCCGGCCAGCCCCGGGAACTCGAGGGCGCGGTCCTGACCAACGGGCACTGCGTCGCCCCGGGGCGCATCTCCTACCTGCTGGGCCTGCAGGGCCCCTGCGTGGCACTGGACACCGCGTGCTCGTCCTCGCTCGTGGCGGTCCACCTGGCCTGCCAGGCCCTGCGCGCCGGCGAGTGCGATCTCGCGCTGGCCGGCGGCGTCACCCTCATGCTCGGCGCCAGGACGACGATGTCCTTCGCCCGCATGGGGATGCTCTCGCCCACCGGCCGGTGCCGGACCTTCGACGCGGCCGCGGACGGCTTCGTCCGCGGCGAAGGCTGCGGCGTCGTCGTCCTCAAGCGACTCGAGGACGCGCTACGGGACGACGACCGCGTCCTGGCCCTGGTCCGCGGCTCGGCCGTCAACCAGGACGGCCGCTCCGACGTCCTGGCCTCGCCCTCCGCCGAGGCCCAGCAGGCCCTCTACCGACAGGCCCTCGCCCGGGCCGGAACCGACCCGCGCGACGTGGGCCTGGTGGAGACGCACGGCACCGGCACACCCGTCGGTGACCCCGTCGAGTTCTCCAGCCTGGCCGCGGTCTACGGCACCGGACAGGGGCGCTGCGCGCTGGGTTCGGTGAAGACGAACGTGGGCCACCTGGAACCGGCGGCCGGCGTCATCGGCCTGATCAAGGCGGTGCTCTGCCTCCGGCGCGGGCTCGTCCCGCCCAACCTGCACTTCACCCGGTGGAACCCGGCCATCAGCGCCGAGGGCACCCGCCTGTTCATCCCCACCGGCCTGTCCGCCTGGCCCACCCGGACAGCCTCGCGACTGGCCGCGGTGTCCTCCTTCGGCTTCTCCGGGACCAACGCCCACGTGGTCCTCGAACAGGCCCCGGCCCGCCGCCGCACCGTCGTCCTCCCCGGCGATCCCACCGCCGGCACCGCGGCACACGCGGCCGCCGCCCCCGTCGGCGCCCCGCCGTCGCAGGCCGCCCCACCCCACGTCTTCCTCCTCGCCGCCGGCTCCCCGGACGCACTGCCCGCCGCCGCCGCGCGCCTGGCCCACTGGCTGGAGGCCGAGGGAGCCGCCACCCCCCTGCACGACATCGCCCACACCCTCGCCCTGCGCCGCTCCCCCGGGCGCGGCCGGCTCGGCGTGGTGGCCGACTCCCACGGCGACCTGGTGCACGCCCTGCGCTCCTTCGAAGCCGGCCGGGCCCACCCCGGCGTCGTACGCGGCCACGTGGGCGCGGGCGTCACCCGCCGTCCCGTCTGGGTGTTCTCCGGCCAAGGCTCGCAGTGGCAGGGCATGGGGCACGGCCTGCTCCACCACGAGCCGGCCTTCGCCGAGACCCTGGCCGAAGCCGATGCGCTGATCGGCGCCGAGACCGGGTTCTCCGTCCTGCAGGCCGTCCGCGACCGCGAACACGTCAGCGGCTGCGGCCGCGTGCAACCCGCGCTGTTCGCCCTGCAGGTCGCCCTGGCCGCCGCCTGGCGCGACCACGGTGTCGAACCGGCCGCCGTCATCGGCCATTCCATGGGCGAGGTCGCGGCCGCCGTCACTGCCGGAGCGCTCACCCTGGCCGACGGCGTCCGCGTCATCTGCCGGCGGTCCGCCCTCCTCACCCGCATCGCCGGAGCCGGCGCCATGGCGAGCGTCGGCCTCGACAGCGCGACCGTCGAGAACGACCTCGCCGCCATCGGCGACGGCACGGTGTCGGTGGCCGTCGTCGCCGCCCCCGACTCGACCGTCGTCGCCGGCGCCGCGGCCGCCGTCCGGCGCCTGACCGCCGCCTGGCAGGCCCGCGGACTCGTGGCACGTCTGATCGACGTCGACGTCGCCTCGCACTGCCCCCAGGTCGACCCGCTGCTCGCGGACCTCGCCGCCGAGCTCGCCGAGCTCACCCCCAGCCGGCCGACCGTCCCCTTCTACACCACCGTCCTGGACGACCCCCGCGACACCCCGGTCTTCGACGCCGCCTACTGGTGCGCCAACCTGCGCCGACCCGTACGCTTCGGCGCCGCCGTGGACGCGGCCGCCGCCGACCGCCACCAGGTGTACCTCGAGATCTCGCCGCACGCCGTCGTCACCCGCCCCCTCGCCCAGAGCCTGACCGGCCTGCCCCACGAGCCCGTGATCCTGCCGACACTGCGCAAGGGGGAAGACGACCGCACCACCTTCCGTACCCAGCTCGCCGCCCTGCACTGCGCGGGAGTCGGCGTCGACTGGTCCCGCCTCTACGCAGGCGGCGGCCTGGCCGACGTACCCGCGCTGACTTTCGACCGCCGACCCCACTGGACCGACACCACCCCGCCCGCAGCGGCCTCCCCGCACACCGAGAGCGCCCCCGCCGCCCTGCCGGGAACACACACGGAGGTGCCCGGCGACCAGCCCCGCCACACCTGGCACGCCGACACCGGCACCGACGTCCTGCCCTGGATGGCCGACCACCGCGTCCACGGCCAGCCGGTCCTGCCCGGCGCCGCCTACTGCGCCCTGGCGCTGACCGCGGCCGGCGAGGTGTTCCGCGGCGCCGCGCACGATGTCGAAGCGACCGACATCCGCTTCCGCGAGCTGCTGCACCTCGACGCCCGCACGCCCGTCGGCACGACCGTCACCCTGACCGGCGCGGACCGCGCCGACTGCGAGGTCTTCGGCCGCGACAAGGACGGGACCTGGGTACGGCAGGCCACCGCGGTCCTGCGCCGCGTCGACGCCTCCCCCCGGACACCGGTGCTCCCCGCGGCCGCACTGGCCGCCGACCACCCCGTCGTCCTGGATCCGCACGCCCTCTACGCGAGCCTGCGTACACGGGGCCTGGAGCACGGACCCGCCTTCAGCGGCATCACCGAGCTGCGCACCCGCGCCCAGGGCGACAGCTTCTGGGCCCGCGTGACGCTGCCGGACCCGGCACGCACCGCCCGCCACGGCCTGCGGATCCACCCGGTCCTCCTGGACCTGTGCGCCCAGCTCGTCGTCGCCGGCCTGATCGACGAACCGGGCCACGGCCTCGTCCTGCCCGTCGCGATGCGCGCCGTGCGGATCCTCGCAGCCCCCGAGGACGCCTGCTACGCGCACGCCCGGCTCACCCACACCGCCGCGGACGGCATCGTCGGGGACGTGCGGCTGCTGGACGAGGCGGGAAACCCCCTCGTCGAGATCGACGCGCTGCGCTTCGTACGCCACAGCGCGGGGGCCGACGAAACCGTCGACCGGTGGTTCCTCGAGACCCGCTGGCAGCCGGTGCCGCGCCGGGAGGGCCTCGAACCGCCCGCCCCGGGCCCCTGGCTCGTCATCGGCGAGGCGGACGGATCCGCCCGGGCACTGGCGGAGGCCCTCGAGCTCGCCGGAGCCCGCACCGACGTCCTCGACATCCCCGTCGACAGCGCCGCCCTCCAGCCGCTCAAGCAGAGCATCGCCCGGCACTGGGACTCCGCACCCGCACCGTGCGCCGTGGTCCTCCTGTCCGCGCCGTCCGCGCCCGAGGACGACGCCGCCGCGATCGCACTGCGTCGCACCCGCCGGCTGCTCGCCGCCGCACAGAGCGCGATCGCGCGCGGCACGCCCGCACGCCTGTTCGCCGTCACCCGGTCCGCCCACGCTCCGGAGCCGGGGCAGCCCGCGGACCCCGCCCAGAGCGCCCTGCGCGGACTTGTGCGCGTCCTGACGCACGAACACCCGGAGCTGCGGGCGACCCTCATCGACGCCGACCACGCCGACACCGGCCTGCACCGGCTCGCGGCCGAACTCCTCGCCGACCCCCCTGAGGACGAGATCGCCCTGCGCGGTGACACCCGGCACATCGCCCGGCTGTCCTACACCCCCCTGTCGGAGACCGAACGCGCCACCGCCGTCACCCGCACCGTGCGCTACGGCGCCGACCGCTTCCAACTGCACGCGGGGCGGCTCGGCGACCTCGACGCCCTGCGCCTGACCACCTCACCACGGCGTGCCCCCGGCCCCGGCGAGGTCGAACTGCGCCTCCACGCCGCAGGCGTGAACTTCCGCGACGTGCTCACCGCCATGGGCATGCTGGCGACCGACGACGGGGCGGGCTACCGCATCGGCTTCGAAGCCACCGGCGTGGTCACCGCAGTCGGACCGGGCGTCAGGCACGTGTGCGTCGGCGACAGCGTCCTCGCCGCCAACGTGCGAGGCGGACTCTTCACGACCTTCGCCACCCTGCCCGCCGCCGCCGTCGCCCCCGTCCCGGCGGGCCTGCCCGCGGAGACGGCCGCCGGGCTGCCCGTCGCCTACCTCACCGCCTGGTACGCCCTGCGCCGCCTCGCCCGGCTCGCCGGCGGCGAGCGCGTCCTGATCCACAGCGCCACCGGCGGGACCGGACTGGCCGCGATCGCGGTCGCGCGGCGCCTGGGCGCCGACGTGCTCGCCACCGCCGGCAGCGAGGACAAGCGCCAGTACCTGCGCGCGATGGGCATCCGGCACGTCATGGACTCCCGCTCGCTGGACTTCGCCGAGCAGACCCGCGACGCCACCGCCGGAGAGGGTGTCGACGTGGTCCTCAACTCCCTCTCCGGGCCCGCCATCAGGGCCGGACTGGAAACGCTGCGCCCCTTCGGCAGGTTCGTCGAGCTGGGGGTGCGCGACATCCTCGCCGACACCCCGCTGGGTCTCGCACCGCTGCGGCACAACATCACCATGAGCACGGTCGATCTCGTCGAGCTCCAGGACACCCGCCCGGACACCTTCGCGGAGCTGCTGGGCGAGGTCATGGCCGAACTCGGTCGGGGCACCCTCGCCCCGCTGCCGTGCCGGACCTATCCGCTCGCGCAGGCCTCCGACGCCTTCCGCCTCATGGCCGGCGCCGGGCACATCGGCAAACTGGTCCTGACGGTGCCCGACGAAGGCCACGCCACCGCCGTACTGCGCGACCCGCCCTCGCCGGTACGGGCGGACGGCGCCTACGTCGTCACCGGCGGCCTGCGCGGTGTCGGCCTTGCCACGGCCCTCTGGCTGGCGGGCCGAGGCGCCGCCCACCTCGTCCTCAACGGACGCACGTCCCCCTCGGCCGAGACCGAACGGGTCCTCGCCGGACTGAGCGAACAGGGGACCCGCGTCAGCATCGTGCTCGGAGACATCGCGCAGCCCGGTATCGCCGAGCAGTTGGTGGCCGAGGCCACCGCGGGCGGCGGGACACTGCGCGGCGTGGTCCACGCCGCGATGGTCCTCGACGACGCCGCGGTGTCCAATATCACCGACGACCAGCTCGAACGCGTCTGGCATCCCAAGGTCACCGGCGCCTGGCGCCTCCACGAGGCCACCACCGGACTGCCGCTCGACTGGTTCGTCCTGTACTCCTCCATGGCCTCCCTGCTCGGCAACCCGGGCCAGGGCGCCTACTCGGCCGCCAACGCGTGGCTCGACGCGTTCGCCACCTGGCGCACCGCCCTGGACCTGCCCGCGTTGGCCGTGAACTGGGGGCCCTGGGGCGAAACCGGGGCCGCCACCGACTTCGCGGCCCGCGGTTACCAGACCATTCCCACCGCAGAAGGGCTCGAGGCCCTGGCGGCGCTCCTGACCCACGGCCGGGTACGCACCGGCGTGATCCCGGGCCCGCCGGACACCTGGATCCCCCCGGCCGGGCGGGCGTCCTCGCTGTTCGCCCTCCTCACGCCCGAGGCGCCCGGCACCCCCGTACAGGCGTCCGGGCAGGATGCGGCGCGCGACATCCGGGGCGAGCTGCAGGCCGCGGAACCCGGCCTCGCCCGCCTCACGGTCCTCGAGGACTACCTGGCCGAACACATCCGCACCGTGCTCCGGCTGGGGGCCAGCACCCTGGACCCGCAGACCCCGCTGAGCGCGCTCGGGTTCGACTCCCTGCTCCGCATCGAACTGCGCACCCGCTTGGAGGCCTCCCTCGGCGTCAGGCTCGCCGGCGACTTCGTCGCGGGCCACCCCACGCTGGCAGCTCTCGCGGACGGCCTCGCGCAGCACATCGGCGTCAGCCTGACCGCCGACACTCCGCCGGATCCCCCCGGCCGGACCACGCCCCGGGCCGTGGACCTCATCGCTCCCCGCTCGCCGCGGTCGGCCCGGCCGCCGGACGCCGCAGTCGGCACCGAATCGCCGAGGAAGAACCCATGAACTCACTCCGGGCCGCCGGCGCCAAGCCACCGCCGGACCGCGACGCACGGGATCCCGGTCTTGCCGGGGGAGGGAACCAGGGGACGGCCATGACCTCCGCAGACTCGTCACGCTCGGACCCGCACGACACGAGGGGACGGCGCGTCACCATGTTCGTCCTGCCGGAGGCCTACTGCGTGGGACCCGTGCGCCGTGCCGTGAACGCCATTCTCAGCCTCTGGGATATAACACACCTCACCGAGGATGCCGAACTCCTGACCTCCGAGCTCCTGACGAACGCAATCCGGTACGCCGATAGCGAGCACCGGATCAGGGTGACCATCGCGCTCGAGCAGCGGTGGCTGTCGATCGGGATCCGGGACCGCTCCGCGACTGCTCCCCGGGCGCGCCGGGCAACCGCCTCCCAAGAAGGCGGGCGCGGGCTGCTCCTGGTGGAGAGCATCGCCGGCTCGTGGGGGTACCGTTTCCATCTCGACGGAACCAAGACGGTTTCCTGCCGACTGCCGTTGTGAGGCCGCGCGCCGTCCCGGACCCCGCCGGCCGTGGCCCGCTGCACAAACGGCTCGGCACCGGTCCTCACGGCGCGCGATTCGAGCGTCCTTCACTATGCAATTCCCGCGCCGCTCGGCGGAATCCCCCAAGAAGTGTGCGAGATTGTATTGCGGAGTCGGGGTGGAATTCCCGGTCGGGGCAGTGTGAACCCGCTCCTTGAAATTGCCCACGGGATATCAGGAAAGAAACGTTTCACCTCCTTGAGCGGTTCGGTCGAATGCTGTATTTTTTCGACCATGCCTGGCGGCCGCCGCGAATTCAAGGAGCTTAGCGGCGGCAAAATTCCGATAGCTGGGGGTCTGGATGCTGAGTGCAGAGGAATACCGAGAGATTTGCGCCATGCGCCACCAGGGCTGGTCCATCTCGGCGATCGCCCGGTGCATGGGCCGTGACCGCAAGACGATCAGGGCCTATCTCAACAGGGAGCGGACCATAGGGGTCCGGGCGGAGACCCGTGACGAGTTCCTGCAGTTCGTCCCGTACTGCCGGCAGCGCCTTGACGACGATCCGCACCTGCAGGCGAGAATGCTCCACGGCGAGATCGTCGAGCTGGGCTACAACCGCGCCTACTCGACCTTCACCCGCGCCCTGCGCAGGCACCTGATGTGGCCGCGTCGCGGACCGCGCCACCGCGGGAGGGCCAGCCCCGGCCAAGGCCCCATGGAAGATGTGCAGTTCGACTGGGTACAGCTCCCGGCCCCACCGGTCGAATGGGACTGCGGGCAGGAGATGTTCCTGCTCATGGGCTCGCTCACGCGATCCGGTCACTGGCGGGCCGCCCTGGCCGGCACCAGCGACCTCCCGCACTGCGTGGAAGCCCTGGACCAGGTGCTGCGCCGCCTCGGCGGCACCGGCGAGCGCTGGTTATTCGACCGCACTGCGCCGGTCTGCTCGACGTCCGGCAAGGTGACCGCCGTCTTCCACGAGATCGCGATCCACTACGGCGCCTCCATCGCGATCCGCCCGCAGACGGGAGCGCCCAACCCCGTCATCCGCGCCCACCGCTCCGTCGTCCTCCACTGGTGGGACACGGCGGTCGGCGAACCAGGCGTGCAGGCGGCCCAGGACAGCCTCGACCGCCTGACCGAGCGCTCGGGCAGCCGGAACCGGCAGTCGGGCTGCCACACCCGAGCCCTGCTGCCCCTGCCCCCGAAGCCGTTCCCGGCGCGCATCTGCGTCCAGCGCAGGGTCGACCCCCGCGGACTCGTGCCGTTCGAGGGCAACTTCTACCTGCTCCCCGAGGGTCTCGTGGGCAACGAGGTGAGGATCCGCCGACGGCTGGACGAACCCCACCTGTCGATCACCAGCACCCGCGGGGCGGTCATCGCCTGCTTCCGAAGGGCGCCGAGGGGGGCGGGCCGGACGGTCGCCGAGCACGACGGCCCGATCGCCCTGGAACGGCCCGGCCGGACGTCCGGCACCGGGCCGCGAGCCCGCAGGACACCGTGTCCGTCGACTCCGCACCCGAGGACTGCTCCGTGACCATCGGACCGAGCACCAGCGCGCTCCTCGAGAAAACCGGCCGCATCCGCAGACAGGACGTCACAGCGTCCTACGTGGCCCTGGCCCAGGCCTGCGCGGCCACCGGCGACGACGCCCGGCACGCCGAGCTGGTCAGCGATCACCCCCACGACGTCTGGCTGCTGCCCGCCTCGCGCACGATCGCCATGGTGCACACGGGTCAGGACGAGGCATGGGCGCTGGTGCGGGGCGCGGAGCTGCTGGAACAGCACCGGGTGGCCGTCGTCACCCCGTACTACGGCGGCGTGCGCACGGCTGCCGGCCGTGCCGTCACCTTCTGGCACGACCCCGGGGAACGGCGCCGGGACGAGTCGCTGAGCGCCCGGGTGACCGCCGCGGTGCATCGGATCCATCCCGGGTCCGCGCTGTGGCTGGAGGACCACGACCCGTTCGCCGGCCTGCTGGACGGCCTGGACGACACCCCGTTGAGCGATTCCGCCCGCCGGTTCCTGTTCGAGTGCACCGCCCGGCTGCGCGCGCAGTGGGCAGGCATCGACTGGCCGACCCCGCCCACCGTCATCCTCGGCGCCCGACGACTCGCTCGCTGCCACGGCGGCGGGACGCACCCGCGGCTGGCGCTGCGCAGACCGCTGTGGCGCGGCCACCGGGAGTGGGACCTGGTCGCCGCGCGTTGGAGCAACGAGCTGCTACGCGGCCGCCGCGACGACTTGCAGGCCTACCACCGCACCTACGCCGCGCACGGCCGCACCGACGCCGCGATGCCCTGCGACCGCATCGGCGCGTGGTCGGGTTACCAGGTCGTGCGGGACGTCGTCGTGCTCACCGCCGTGATGGACACCGTGCGCCGTGCCCGCCTCGACTTCCGGACCCGCTACCTGGCGGTCCACCAAGTGGCGTGTCTGCGCGGCGCCCGGCCGGCCCCGTGGGACTGGGGCCGGCGGTGACGGCGGCGGCGGTCGGGTAGGAGAAGCGGAAGGGACGGAGCGGGAGACCTTACGAGGGAGCGAAAAGGTCACCGGCACACCTATGGCAGCCTCAGCTGCAATCGCACCGACCTGGGCGGCGGCACGTACGGCCTGACGTGGACCGAGGGCCCCGACACCGGCAGCTCCACCACCTTCACCACGCTCGGGGAAGGCGCGGGGCGCTGCGAGGACGAGGTCCCCGCCACCAGCATCATGGCCAAGGCCCAGGGCCTCTTGGACTGCGGCTCTCCCGCCGCCACCGTGAAGCACCGGACAGGTCCCGTCCCCTCGGCCAAGGCCGACCAGGCCAGGCACCGCAGAGCCTGACGTCTCCACCGCGGGCGGCCGGCGGTCAGCCACGCGCTGCTCCGGCCCTGTGCACGTCGGTGTCCTTCCGGGGTCGCGCCGCCGGCCGGGGGAGCGGTCAGTGGGTGGGGTCGACAACGCTGCCGACGAGCTGGAGGATGGCGTGGCCCCAGGTGGTGGCGGCGATCAGGACCCCGAAGACGACGGCGGTGAAGACGGTGAACGCCTCGTCGACGCGGCTACGGGCATGGGTGGTGCGCCGCAGACGGACGACGATGACGATCGCGAGGAACACCGACGCGCTGATCGTGTACTGCATTGCCCACCCCGGGTCTTGGCCTGACGCTGTGTGAGGCTCCAGTCACGGGGAGCCTGCTGCATTCGGGTGAGCACGCCAGAACGCCGCCCCGCGCGGGGGTGGCTTCCCGAAAACGGCCGGACGCGAACGAGCGCGGAGCCGCCGTGCGCCGAGCCCCTGTCGCCGGTCGAGGGGCGTCCGGGAGCCGGTCAGTCACTTGCCAGGGTGCTGGACGTCAGCAGCGCCGGCTCGCGCACCCCGACCCGGTGATGTGCGGTTGAAATGTGCGATCCAAAAGTGACTTTCACGCTAGGGTGTGTGGTGGAGGTGGACCGGTGAGTGATGACTTGTTCGCGGCGATCGACGCGCTGCTTGCGCGGCCTCGGCCGGTGGAGGACCTGCCGGTCCCGGCTGAGCGGGAGCGGCTGCGCAGGCTCGGCGAGTACACCCAGGAGGAGCTGGCCGCCGCGCTGAAGACCCGCCGGGAGACGATCGTGCGGTGGGAGGCCGGGACGACCGAGCCCCGCCCGCCCAAGCGCGAGGTGTACATCCGATTCCTGGCGACGTTGGCGCTGCAGCACGGCACGGTCGAGCCGACCGAGTGGCTGCGCCGGGCGCAGGCCGCCGGCCTTGTGATCCCGCAGCCGGCTCCGGCTGCCCCCGCTGCTGCCCCGCCCGCCCCGCCCGCCCCGTCCGCCCCGCCCGCCCCGCCCGCCCCGTCCGCCCCGCCCGCCCCGGCGGTGCCGGCGGCGGCGTTCGGCGGCGAGCAGCACGACCAGGCCGTGGTCGAGCTCGACCGGACGGCGGCCGGGGAACTGCTCGCCGGGCCGCCGCAGCCGTGCGTGCGGTGCGGGCGGCCGACGCCGTACCGCTCGCAGGGCCGTCCGATGCACATGGGCGGCTGGTGTACCCCTGACAGCGGTGTTGCCGAGCCCGTCCGGTCCGCTCCGGCTGCGGTGGCAGCGCTCGTCCAGGCCGTCACCGACGAGCGCACCACGCCCGCCTCCGAGGCTGGGCCGGTTGTGCCCGCCGAGCCGGCTGCCCCGGTCGCTGCGCCCCGCCGGACGGCGCCCGCCGCCGCGCCCGTTGTGGCCCGGCGCGGGTCTTCGTCCCGTCCCGCCGCCGGTGCGCCGTCACGGACCCGGAAGGCGACAGCGAAGAAGCCGGCCGCCGAGGGGCCGGCCGACTGGGAGCAGGCCGCGTCGGCCCGCTTCCCGGCAGGTCCCCTCGCGGTGCTGGACGTCGCCCCGTCCGGCCGGTCCCTGGTGGCCTACCTCGCAGACGGCACCCAGGCGCCGACCGCGCCGACCGGCCGCTTCCTGGCGGACGTCGTGGAGTGGGCACTGGAGGTGAAGCTCGGCTCGCCCCGGCTCCACCGCCACGGCAAGGACGGCGACGCCCTGGTCGTCCTCACCGATGCCGCGCTCGCCGAGCTGGGCCTGCCGCCGATGGGCCGCGACGAGAAGAAGGACTTCGTCCAGCGCCTGGGCCAGCTGCCGAAGACCCACAAGGCCGTGAAGCAGGTCGAGAAGGCCGGCTGGCTGCTCACCCAGCGCGGCCTCGGGCCGTGGGCCCGGGTCTACCGCACCCCCGAGGACGGCAAGCGCCAGTGCGTGCAGTTGTGCATCCCGGGCTGGGGCGCGCTCGCCACCGGCGGCTGGTCCATCCCGGACGGCCTCGCCGCCCCCGACCTGGCCCGCCTGCTCGGCACCTACGCCACGCGCGTCCTCACCCCGCGCGGCTCCACCGCCGTCTCCGGCCTCGAGCTGGTCACCGCGCTGCGCCCGCCGACCCGAGCGGTGCGCACCGAGGCCGGCTGGACGTCCGGCCCGGTGGAGGGCTCCCGCCCGAAGGACGCCTTCGACCCGGCACCGCCGGAGGTCCTGGACGTCCACCCGCTCGCGCAGGACCGCGCACCGGGGCAGGAGCTGGTGACCGAGGCGTGGGACTGGCACCGCCCGCTCACCGACCAGGAAGCCGCAGCGCCGTTCGCGGTGGGCCTGGACGTCAACATGGCCTTCCTCGCCGCCGCCGGCCGCCTCACCCTGCCGCTGGGCCCGCCCACGCACGAGGTCAACCCCGTCTTCGACCCGAAGATCCCCGGCTCCTGGCTGGTCGACCTGTCCGGAGTCGACACCAACCCGCTGCTCCCCAGCCCGTTCACCCCGGACGGCTCCCGCCCGACCGGCCCCGCCTGGTACTCCACGGTGAAGGTCGCCTACGCCATCGAGCTCGGCGCCCGCCCGCAGCCGACCGAGGGCTGGCTGCGCCACGAGCACGGCCCCTACCTCGACCCGTGGCACAAGCACCTGCGCCAGGCGTACCTGGACACCATGGCCGCCCTCGGCGTCCCACTCACCCTCGCCGACACCGACCCGGTCGCGTTCCTCGACGCCATGGCAGGCCTCAAGACCACCGGCGACCCGGCAGAGCTCGCGGTCCTCACCGCGATCAAGCAGACCGCCAAGGGCACCATCGGCAAGATGCGCGAACGCCCTCGCGGCCACGGCTACAAGCCCGGCGAGCGCTGGGCCGCCCTGGAACGGTCGACCTGGGACCCGCTCATGCGCGCCCTGGTCATCGACACCGCCACCGTCAACCTCCACCGCAAGCTCCGCAAGATGGCCGCCGACACCGGCCTGCACTGCTTCGCGGTGCTCTCCGACTGCGCCGTCTTCGCCGCCCCCGGCCCCGGCGCCCTGGACATCCTCACCAAGCCGGACGGCACCCTCACCACCTCGCTGCGCCTGGGCGTCAGCCCCGGGATGGTGAAGTTCGAGGGCTCCCGGCCGCTGGCCGAGATCGCCGAGCTGATCGCCGACGACACGAACCCGGCCCGGCACATCAAGACCGGCGGCGTCGTCTCCGCCGACGAGTAGTCACCCTTCGGCCCGCCGTGCCGCTCGGCGGGCCGCCCACCGATGACCACCAGCAGTGGCCGCCGCTCTCGGCGGCCGGGAAGGAGAGCAGTGTGAGCCGGGAGATCGACGAGGGCCTGGAGCGGGCCGAGCGCACCAAGCCGATCCCGCAGTCCGTTCCCGCCCGGATGCGCTTCCTGCTCAAGGGCGCCAAGGGCTCCACCAAGAAGCTCGCCCAGGACCTCGGCGTCTCCCAGCGCACCGTGCAGCGCTGGCTCAAGGGCCAGGGCACCCCGAAGCCGGCCGCCGCGAAGGCCATCGAGACCAAGGTCCGTGCCGGCTGGCAGCCGCGGGTGAAGCAGCGGGTGCGCCGCGACGCCGAGAAGAACGGCTTCATGCTCCACATCCAGGCGACCTTCGGCTACAGCGCGGCCGGCGGTTCCACCGACGACCCGCGCCAGCGCACGATCACCCAGAAGATGCCCGGCTCGGTGGCCCAGCGGCTCTACGAGGCCCGCGACGCCGGCGCGAGCCAGGACGAGCAGGAGCGGATCCTCGCCGAGGGCCTGCGCGAGCACTACTTCAAGGACACCGGACGCCGCGGCCGTGGCCTCGACGTCGAGCTGAACGACATCGCGTGGATGGACGTCGAGCTGTAGCACCCCTCCAGCGGCCACCGTGTCCGGGCTCGGCGCGGTGCTGGCCGACCTCGCGGACCAACTGGACGTCGAGTGCATCGCCACCGCCAGCCAGGCCGGCCCCAACCACTGACCCCACGCCCGCACCCGGCCCGCCCCATTCAAGGCCCGCCTCCCCGCCCGAGAGGCGGGCCTTTCACATGCCCCGACGAACGTACAGGTGTCCGCGGGCCCGCTCGGTGTACTTCAGCGCCTTCGTCAGCATTCCCAGCGCTTCGACCATCGCGTCGTCCACCCCGGGCGGCCGGCGGTGCGCCTCGTCCGGCTCTTCGGTCCCGACGTCATCTGCCACCGATGCCTCCCGCCGTGCTCGCCCGACCCTCTTTCACCATCGTCCGGCCTCGGAGCGGGCGCATATGGGAGACGGCCGACTGGCGGTCAGGTCGCCGGTTCCTGCACGGTGTCCGGGCGGGCGGCCTGCTTGAGCCTCATCTCAGCCTTGTGCCGGTTCTCGGCGCCGGCCCAGTACGGGTGGGAGTACAGTTCGGCGCCGACCGCGGTGAACGCGGCCTGCGTCTCCTCGGTCGAGTCGGCGGACCACTCGGCCTCGGCGGCGTACCAGCGGCGCTGGAGTTCCAGCAGGTCAGCGGGGAATTCGGTGTCGGACACCCGCCCATCGTAGATCGCACATCCGTGCGGCCGGCGGCGCGGCACACCAGCCCCGCGAGGCCGGTGAGTTTCGCCCCGCCAAACTCCCCACCGCAGGTCAGCGCATTAGCAGTCATGGGCCGGGTTCGGCTTCGGTTTCGCCGGAACCGCCCGCCGGACGCCACGTGAACGGGATACTCGGCCCCGTGACGACGAAGAGCCCGGCGGGCCTGGAACTGCCTCGGATCCTGCCCGGCAACCCGGCCTGGATCCAGCACGCCCTCTACCTCTCGGAGGTCCTCAGCCTGACCGCGGTCGCGGCCCACGCCCGTCCGAGCGAATACCCTCTCCCGCCCCTGGCACTGGAAACGGCGGGCGAGGTCATCGGAGAGATCGCCGCCGGCCTCACCACTGCCGCAGAGGACACCGCGCCCCCGGCCGTCCTCTACGTCCTCCCAGCCTGGGCCCTGAAAGCCCTACAAGACGCCCTCGTCGCGCTGCACGCCGCGGCCGGCGGCGGGAACGGGGAGGAGGCGTCCGCGCTGCGCTCAACGCTGGCGCTGCTGGGGGAGAGCCTGGACTACCCGCAGGTCCGGACGCCAGCCGAGATGGCGGCGGACCTGGAGCCGGTGGTCGCGGTCCTAAGGCTTGTCTGATAATTGATCTTGTGGCAGGTCGAGGCGAGGTGACGGACGCGGCGTGGGAGCTGATAGAGCCCCTGTTGCCGCAGGTGGA
>NZ_JBMVFA010000051.1:0-43563 GCF_049543595.1 Kitasatospora sp. NPDC094028
CGGCGTCCTCAAGGCGGTCGGGCTCGGCGCGGACATGGTGCACCGCACCGAGCGTCTCGGGATCACCGACTCGACCACCGACGCGCAGCGACGGGACATCGCCCAGGCCGAGCACGACCAGAGCATCCAGCGGTCCGCGTTCGTCACATGGGCCGGCCAAGCCCTCGCGCGGACCGGCTGAGACCCCCGACCGGCCGCGGGTGCGGCAACGGCACCCTTGCCGCACCGGCCGTGCTGCCCCCGTACAGCAAGGCGGCCCTCGCCGCACATCCGGTGCAGCGCGGGACAACCCCGCCGCGCGCCCCGGTGCTGCGCAAGGGGCATTGCACAGTGCTCCTCGCCGAGGGCGAGGAGCTCGGCCGCCGCGACCTGACCGGCCCTTTCGACGTCTCCCAGCCGACCATCTCCCACCACCTCAAGGTGCTGCGCGAGGCCGGCCTGGTCGGCTCCGAGCGCCGCGGCACGTGGGTCTACTACTGGGTGCTGCCCGCGGCCCTGGCCAAGCTGTCCGCGCTTCTGCAAGCCCCGACCGGCACCGTGTCCGTGGAGGCGGCGAGATGACCGAGTTGGCGCCGCTTCCCCGCCGCACGGCGGTGGAGTTCGTCGGGACCGGCGCCCTGGTCGCCGTCGTGGTCGGCTCAGGGATCCAGGCCACCAAGCTGTCCCAGGACGTCGGCGTGCAGCTGCTCGCCAACTCCCTGGCCACCGTGTTCGGCCTGGGCGTGCTGATCGCCCTGCTCGGCCCGGTCTCCGGCGCCCACTTCAACCCGGCCGTCACGCTGGCCGCCTGGTGGACCGGGCGCCGCGAGGGCGAGGGCCCGAGCCCGCGGGAGGTCGCCGCCTACGTCCCTGCCCAGATCCTGGGCGCGATCGGCGGGGCGGTGCTGGCGGACGCGATGTTCGCCGAACCCCTGGTGCGCTTCTCCACCCATGACCGGTCGGCCCCGCACCTGTGGCTGGGCGAGGTCGTCGCCACCGCCGGCCTGGTGCTGCTGATCTTCGGTCTGGCCCGGACCGGCCGCGCGCACTTCTCCCCGGTCGCGGTCGCCTCCTACATCGGTGCTGCCTACTGGTTCACCTCCTCCACCAGTTTCGCCAACCCGGCGGTCACGATCGGGCGCGCCTTCACGGACACCTTCGCGGGCATCGCGCCCGGCTCGGTGCTGCCGTTCGTCGCCGCCCAGCTCGTGGGCCTGGTGGTCGGCGTCGTGCTGGTCGCGGTGCTGTTCGGCCGCTTCGCCGCGGCCGCCGCCGAGGACGTCGTGGTCCCGCACGGCGAGCACCACCCCACCGCCGTCTCCGACCGCTGAACCCCTCCCCGCCGCTCCCGCCCCGAAGGAAGAACCCGGTGAGTGCTCCCGCCGTCCCGTCCGTGCTGTTCGTCTGCGTGCACAACGCCGGCCGCTCCCAGCTGGCCGCCGCCTTCCTCACCCGCCTCGGCGGCGAGTGGGTCGAGGTCCGCTCCGCCGGCTCCGCCCCGGCCGACACCGTTAACCCGGCCGTGGTCGAGGCCCTGGCCGAGGTCGGCATCGACATCTCCGCCGAAGTGCCCAAGGTGCTCACCACCGAAGCGGTTGAGGCGTCCGACGTGGTGATCACCATGGGCTGCGGCGACGCCTGCCCGTACTTCCCCGGCAAGCGCTACCTGGACTGGAAGCTGGACGACCCGGCCGGCCAGGGCGTGGACGCCGTACGCCCGATCCGCGACCAGATCGAGCAGCGCATCCGCGGCCTGCTCGCCGAGCTCAACATCCAGGCCGCAGCATGGCCGCCGCCCCGGTGACCGTCACCGCGATGCTTCCACAGCATGCCGAACAGGTCCTGACGATCTACCAGGCCGGCATCGACGGCGGCGACGCCACCTTCGAGACCACCGCCCCGACCTGGGAGGCATTCGACGCCTCCCGGCTCCCCGAGCGCCGCTTGGTCGCCCTCGACGGAGGCGGCCGGGTGCTGGGCTGGGCCGCGGTCGTGCCGGTCTCCGACCGGTGCGCGTACGCCGGGGTGGTCGAGCACTCCGTCCACGTCCACCCCGACGTGCGGGGCAGGGGTGTGGGCCTGGCCCTGCTGGGGGCGCTGCTGAAGTCGACCGACGCCGCCGGGATCTGGACCGTACAGTCCGGCATCTTCCCCGAGAACACCGCCAGCCTCGCCCTGCACGCCAAGGCCGGCTTCCGGGTGGTCGGCGCCCGCGAACGGCTCGGCCGCCACTTGGGCCGCTGGCGCGACGTCGTCCTCGTGGAACGCCGCAGTCCAGCTGTGGCCTGAGCCGGTAAGCAAGCCCCCGCCCCTGCAGGGATGGCGGCCTCATGTGCTTCCGGGCCTACCGCTGGACACCACCGCTGGAGGCGGCTCGCGCGGCCAACGCCGCGCTGCACCCGTGCTGGACGTGCCGGGGCTCGATCGGCGGGGAGGAGGGTTCGCTGCCGGAGCTGACCGAGAAGGCCGGCGCCGACCGATCCAGGTCAAACCACCTGATTTGGGGTATTCGAGGCCTTCGCCGCGGTCAGGGTCCCATTGGGGACTCGTGACCGCGACCCTGGTCAATTTCGTGAGCACGAAGCCTTAGAAGTGGGGGAAATCGCTTGGGACTCGTGACCGCGACCCTGGTCAATTTCGTGAGCACGAAGCCTTAGAAGTGGGGAAATCGCTGATCGTTCACACCTGGTTTCTCCGCGACGGCCCGCAGCGCGGCCGACTCGTTCGGGTAGTCGCCGAGGACCTTGGCGACCATGCGCACCGCACGGCGGCGCAGCTCAGGAGGGTAGGAGGAAGGACGTGCCATGACTCGAATCCTTACACGAAATCGAGTCCCCCGAACCCGGGGCGATTCACGAGATGCGTGGACAACGTTCGTCAACGCGCGGTAATTCGTTGGGCCGGTGTAGTTAATTCTCGGCGACGCGTGCCGCGATTCGGTGGTAAAGGAGCGTATCCAGGAGATCCGTTTTGCGGATCATCCAGGAGCGTCATGCGAACTCGAATCACCACCCTGGTCCTGTCAGGGCTGGCGTCGGCCGCCCTCGTCTGGGGCGCCGGCGGTGCGGCCTACGCTTCGCCCGTCGCCGACCACAACGCGGTTTCCGCCTCGACGGAGGCCCGGGGCGAATGGGTCGACAGTCTTCTGCGCCTGGCCGAGGGTGGCACCTCGGCGGACGGCGCCAGGAGCTTCACCAGCGGCAGCGCTTTCCGGCCGACGCAGGCCGTCCACCCGTCCCCCCGAATCGACGGTGACACCGGGCCCGAGATGGCCCTGGCAGACGGCCAGGAGCCCGGCACCGCGCAGCCGGATGACGCGGCCCAGCCCGACGAGCAGGGCACCGAGGGCGAGCGGCTGGCGGGGCAGGCGCCGTCGACGCTTCCCATGGACATGGGAGCGAACGGCAGCAAGAACTGCCTCCACGAGCCCGGGCACGACGGCCACCTCGCCGGCCACGGCCTCGGCGAGTTCTTCTGCCTGCCCGGCGTTCCCGGCGTCCCCGCCGAACACGGCATCCCCGGCATCCCCGGCATCCCCGCCGAGCATGGCGAGCACTGTGAACACGGCGAGCACTGCCACCACAACGAGCACTGCAAGCATGAGGAGAAGTGCGAGCACAACGAGCACTGCAAGCCCTGCGAGCACGGGGGCAAGCCAGGCGAGCACGGCAAGCCCGAGGAACACGGTAAGCCCGAGGAGCACGGCAAGCCCGGCGGCCAGGAGCAGCACCAGGACCAGGACCAGGCCCAGGACCAGGCCCAGGACCAGGGTCAGGACCAGGACGTCCACGTGACCGTCATCGTGCAGAACAGCGTCACCAACGACCTCAACAACAGCGCCAACAACTCCGCCGCCAGCAGCGCCACCAGCAACTCGAACAACTCCGCGCAGAACAACGCCAAGAACACCTCCCTCAACCTGAGCAAGATCAAGTTCGTCGCGGAGGAGATCGAGGAACGGCCGGCCCACAAGCCGGCCCACCACGGCAACCACGAGGTGAAGCCCGGCCACCACGGTGAGGGCGAGGAGCACCAGGCCGGACACCAGCCCCACGGCGAGCTGGCCCATACGGGCGCCCCGAAGACGCCCGTCCTGCTCGGCCTCTCCGCCGCGTTCCTCGCGGCCGGCGCGGCGGCCACGCGGATCAGCCGGCGGCGTGCTTCGCAGCAGTAACCCACCCACAACGGGCGCAGCGCAGGAAGTCGGCCCGGCCGACTTCCTGCGCTCTCGCATGTCCGCGTCCGACGCCCTCCTCCGCTCAGCCGACCGCCCTGGATGCGCTGTGGCGCGTGGAGCCGGACTGGAACCGCTCCTACCGGCGCCTGCTCGCCTACCTCGCCGCCGGCGGCGTGTTCGCGGAGGAGGCGTTGGAGAGTGCGGGAGGCCGGCGGCCGCGTCCACGCCCAGGTGAGCACGCAGGCCCCGCGCATCGCCGACCTGGTGGCCAAGGAGAAGCCGGGCGAGCCGGTCACCGTGTATGCCACCTACGCCAGCCTGGAGCGGATCGTCCAGGCCCACCGGCTGCACGGCCTGCCCGCCTGGGACCTGGTCGTCGTGGATGAGGCCCACCGAACCGCGGGCTCGGACGGCAAGCCGTGGCCCGCCGTCCACGCGGACGACCAGGTTCCCGAGAAGCGCCGGCTGTACTTCACCGCCACGCCCCGGATCGTCGACGAGGGCCGCGTCCCGCGCGAGGTGGTCGACGTCGCCGAAGGCACCGTCATCTGCTCGATGGACGACGAGCGCATCTACGGCAAAACCGTGTTCACCTGGACCCTCAGGCAGGGCATCGAACACGGTTACCTTGCCGACTGCCGCGTCCTGGTCCCCGTCGTCACCGATGAGGACCTGCGCGAAATCCTGCGCCTGCCGGCCGTCGCCGACCTCCGCTCCCAGCGCACCAACGAGGAACTGCTGCGCCTGGCCCTGCAGATCGCCGAAGAAGGCGAGGAGTGCTGCATCATCTGCAACTCCCGCCTCCTCTCAGAGGGCATCGACGTCGCCGCCGTCGACGCCATCGTCTTCGCCGACCCCAAGAGCTCAGTCATCGACATCGTCCAGGCGGTCGGCCGGGCGCTGCGCCAGTCCTACCGCCAGGGCAAAGTCAGCTGGATCATCATCCCCGTCTACCTCCCCACGCCGGAGGTCGGCGACGACACCGCCACCGCCCATCCGGCCGAGGTCCATGACGCCGGCGAGGCCGTGAAGGCCGAGGCCGACGCCGAGATCGAAGCGTCCTCGTTCCGTACGATCTGGCGGGTCCTGCGCGCCCTGGCGGCCCACGACGCCCCGGGTGGTCGGCCGGATCACCGAGCTGCGCGCCCACCGCTCGCAGGGCACCGCGCACACCTGTGAAGGTGCACTTATTTGTCGTCAGGTGCGGCAGCTCTCTGTCGTGGAGTAGTGGTGGGTTTCTGCTGCTCGGTAGCGGTGGTGGCTGGTCGTGCGTCAGTTTTGTGCAGCTTTCGGCGTCATCGGGATGACGTTCTTCCTGGTCAGGATGGTGCGGTTTCCTTAGCGCCGATGGCATGTCCGGCTTGTACCAGATAGTCCTGCTGGGTGTCATCGGAATGCGGTTTCGGGCGTCATCGGCGGTGAGCCGGCCGCAGGGCACCGGGGGTGGTGGGGGAGTGGGCGTGCCGTCGTTGGCGACGTTCCAGCGGGCGGTGCGCCGGGATCTGAACGCGGGTCAGCGTGCCGCGCTCAAGGGCGGGGAGGGAGCCAGGCGGGCGCACGATGTGCATCTGGCCCGTCCGGTGAAGTGGCGTAACGCGTGCTGGGAGGGCGATCACAAGCACCTGCCTGTCGAGGTCGAGCTGGACGGGCAGACGGTGCGTCCGTGGGTGACGTGGTTCATCGACTGCGCGAGGAACGCCATCACCGCGCGGCCGTCACCCCGCACCAGCCGTCCCGGGACGCGGTGCTGGCGGCGTTGCGGATCGCCTTGTCGCGGGACGAGAGCGGCGGCCCGTACGGGCCGATCGGAGGACTGCCGGAACTGGTGCGGGTCGACCGCGGTAAGGAGTTCCTGTGCGCCACGGTGACCCGGGCACTGGGCGCGCTCGCGGTCCCGGTACAGGATCTGCCCGCGCGCAGGCCGGAGTTGAAGGGCACGGTGGAGAACCTCAACCACTGCGTCGTCGACATGTTCCTGGTCGCGCAGCCCGGATACCTCCACGCCCCCATCACCACTACCCGCCCGCGGGCGCGGCGCGGCGACCTGGAGGGCCTGCTGTCGTTCACCGAGTTCACCGCACGGCTTCTGGACTGGGTACGGTGGTGGAACACCGAGCACCGCCCGCAGCCACTCGGCGGCCGCACACCGCTCCACGCGTGGCAGGACGACCCCACCCCGATCCAGGATGTCCCGCCCGCCCTGCTGCACTCCTTCACCCTCGAGGACGCGGGAGTGCGGGCGGAGCCAGGTGTGGCTGCCCGGTGAGGTGAGCGTGGTGAACGGGCGCGTGGCCCGCGCCTGGACGGCCCGGCACCGCTCCCGGGACGCCGGCCGGTGTCCCGCCGGCGGTGCCCGTGAGGAGGCGGTGGACGTGCCAGTTCACCAGCGGTATGCGGTGACCATGCCCGGGCGCCCGGGCGCGCACGAGCGGCCCACGGTGTTCCTGGTGCACCTGAGCGACGGCATCGCGCCGGGCGGCGGACATGTGTGGGTGGATGCCACCGGCCAGTGGCGGCTGAGGATCGAGGGCGAGGTGGCGACCGTGCTGTCCGCGCCCGCGGACTACGAAGGCCGCCACCCGTGCCTGGAAGCCGTCCCGATGCCATGACCGCCCAGGGACGCCGGGCGCGTGTTCCGTCAGTCGGCGCTGGCACCTGAGAGGGCGGCGCGGATGCTGGGCCTCATCGTGAGTACCTCGTCGGTGCCGGTTGCCTCCAGCAGCCGACGGGCCTGCGCGGGGACGGCGGCCAGGACCAGCCTGGTTCCGGTGGCCTCGGCGGCAAGGCGCACGCGCAGCAGCTCGTTGAGGCAGGACGGCAACCTCCGCTTCCGCTTCCGGTAACGGGGCGCCGCCCCTTCACCGGTCGTACCTCGGCCACGGCCCGGCGCACGCCCCGAAGATCAAGGCCTTCCGCCGTCACACGGCCTCGACCACAGGGTCGTCGATGTGCTTGAGCCGGCTGCGGGCGCGTACCTCTTCGAGCGATGGACAGTCCCAGCAGCGGCCGGATGCGCGCGGCGCGCCTCTGGACAGACTTTGCAGGGTGCGGCGCGCCGGCCGCGCTGACGAGGCGTGTACTCGGAGACCTCCTCGGCCCCGCTGCAGGACCTGCAGAGGCAGACGATCTGCCGCCGGTCAGCTCTGTTGGTAGAGGACCGCGCCGGTACGGCAGTCGAGGTCCACGAAGACGTAGAGGCAGCCTTCGCCGCCCCAGACGTCGGCGCCGCCGTTCATGGAGGCGAAGACCATCGCGCGGCCACAGAGCGGGCAATCGGGGCGGTCCGGGTCCTGGATCCAGTCAGGGTGTCCCCCCAGCGCGGAGCCGCCGTCGTGCCAGGCCGACCCGCTGCCGCCGTGCGGCCGGGCCGGCCCCAGCACCAGTCGGGTCGGGTACGGGTCCCAGCCGTCGAGCGCCGGGCCGTTGAACGAGGGCCGCTCGTTGTGCTCCAGCCAGCGGGCGCCGCCCGACCCGTCGTAGGCGCTGAGGATGGTGCCGAAGTCGGTGCACCGTGGGCAGCACAGCACGCGCACGTGGTCCGGGCCGGTGAGGCCCAGGGCGCGGGCCGCGGCCGAGCCCGGCGGGAGGTCGAGGGCGGCGTGCAGTTCCATCCGGCACCAGGGGCAGTGCTCGCCAGACGGGGCGCCGAACACCGGCAGGCCGTCCGGGCCGCCAGCGGCGCCTTTCGGCGCCTCGATGTCCTCGGCGTCGACCGGGATTAGCGCGAAGGCGGGGCCGAGAAGCAGGTCACGGCGGGTGCCAGACGGCAACAGCTCCCATCCGGCGTCGCGGGTGTGGACGCCGACGTCCTCCGCAAGCTGCCACCGGCGGAACGCCGTCTCGGCGTCGACCAGGTGCGTGTTGGCCACGCAGTCGAACAGTTCATCGCGCGCGACGCCGTCGGCGGCGTCGGCCAGCCGGACCAGTTCCCGGGTGGTGGCCTCGTCCGCGCCCCGGTAGACCTCGCCCCGACCGAAAACCCCTGCCGCGATCAGCCGTGCATGGTGCGGGGCCACCCGGCCGGGGTCGGAAGCCGCCGCGTCGGCCAGCTCCCATACGGCATCCTTGTCCCCCTCACAGCATTGGATGACCAGGTCCTCGATGCTCTCGTCCGTCAGCATGCGGCGCACCCTACCCGTGCGTGCGGACAGCCCATCCGCCGAGGCCGCGGCCGCCGAGGTGAAGCGCACCCGTTCCTGGTGGCGCCGACCCTGACCCGGCCTCACCCTCGGCGCAGGACCCTGACCTGCACCGGGGGGTTTCGCCTGGGGGCGGTGAGTTTCGCCCCAGGGTGCTGGTGAGTTCGCCCGCCCGGTTTGGTGAGTTCGCCGTGGAGCGCCGTCAGATGTCGCGGGAGCGGAAGGCCGTCACGACCACGGCGACCGAGCCGACTGCCCAGGCGCCGAACGAGATCCATGCGTGGATGGCGGACGGGTGGTGGCCGACGATGTTCCCGGTGTTGCCCATCGTGGTCAGGAAGATCCATCCGGCGAAGGGCCAACTGTTGACCACGAAGCTGAACAGATGGCCGGTGTGGAAGATCGTGTCGAGGGTGGACGAGCCGCCCATGAACAGCGGCACCATCACGAAGTAGAAGAAGAGGGCGAACACGGTGGCCGCGGTGTGGCGAATGAGCGAGGCGACGGCCATGCCGATCAGGCCGGACAGCGGGAACGCGAGCGCGGTGGCCAGCATGAACCGGCCGACACCGGGGCTGGTCCAGGAGAAGGCGGTGATCCGGTCCGAGTAGCCGGCCAGGGTGGCGGCCCAGCTCAGCACGGCGACGAGCACGCCGACGACGGTCAGTACGGCGGTCACGACGCCGACCTTGGCGAGCAGTACCCGGCTGCGGTTCGGTACGGCGATGAAGGTGGTGCGGATCAGACCGCTGGTCAGTTCGCCGAGCACGGTCTGGGCTCCGATCGTGCCGGCGAGGGCCATGAGCAGGGCGAAGAAGGGAGGATAGAGGGCGTCGTGCCCGGCCTCGTAGATCTGCTTGAACGAGTCGGGGTAGCCCGGCCAGACGTCGGCCGTGTGGGCGGCCGTCTTGTAGGCGATGAGGCAGGCCAGCACGGGGCCGGCGGCGACCACGACGAGGCTCGAGCGCAACGACCAGAACTTGATCCACTCCGCGCCGAACACGTCGCGCCAGCTGGCGGGTGACCCGACAGGAGGCTGGGTCCGGGCGGTGGGCACTGCTGCGAGGGTGGTCATCGGCCCTCACTCCTCTCCGAGGACGCGACTGCGGCGCGGTACTGGACACTGTCTGCGGTCAGCTGCATGAACGCGTCCTCCAACGTTCCACCGTGGGCGGTGACTTCGTGGACCATGACGTGGTGGGTGAAGGCGAGCTCGTTGATGTGGGTCGCGGTCAGTCCGGTGACGTTCAGGACATCCGGGCCCTCGGAGAGCACCGTGCCGCCCGCGTCCCGCAGGACCCCGGTCAGTGCGGTCGGGTCCGGAGTGCGCACGGTGACGCCGGCGGTGGTGGCGCGGGCGGCGAAGTCCGCGGTGGGCTCGTCGGCGATCAGCCGGCCACCACCGATCACGACGAGGTGGTCGGCGGTGTTCGCCATCTCGCTCATCATGTGGCTGGAGACGAAGACGGTGCGCCCTTCGGCGGCCAGGCTCCGGAACAGCTCACGCGCCCACCTGATGCCCTCCGGGTCGAGGCCGTTGACCGGCTCGTCGAAGATCAGGACCGGCGGGTCGCCGAGCAGGGCGGTGGCGATGCCCAGGCGCTGGCGCATCCCGAGCGAGAACCCGCCGATCCGCCGTCGGCCCGCCCCGCCCAGACCCACCGTCTCCAGGGCCTCCTGGACCCGGCGCTTCGGCAGGCCGTTGCTGTAGGCCAGCGCCGTCAGGTGCGCCTTGGCGGTGCGCCCCTTGTGGAGGTCGTTGGCGTCCAGCAGCGCGCCCACGTGGCGCAGGCCGGTGCCGAAGTCGCGGTACCGGCGGCCGTCGATGGTCGCGGTGCCCTTGGTGGGAGTGTTCAGCCCCAGCAGCATGCGCAGCGTCGTGCTCTTGCCCGAGCCGTTGGGGCCGAGGAACCCGGTCACCCGGCCGGGCGGCACGGTGAACGTCAGGCCGTCCACCGCCGTGATGTCGCCGTATCGCTTGGTCAGCTCGTTGATTTCGATCACGGAGAGGATGCTGCTGCCGACCGGGGCTGCCGCACATCAGCCCGCGGACCGTACGGTGCCCTGGCCGCCTCAGCCGCGAGGATGAGTTCCACGGGCCGATTCCCGCAGCTCATCGCCTGGTTAGCATCGCAGTGTGACCCGAGCTCCGAAGTTCCCCGCACTGCCGCGGTGGTTGCCCGACGCCCTGACGGTCCTGAGCTGGTGCAGCGTCCCCGCGTTCGCGATCGTGCTGCTCGGCAGGATCGCCGGGGACGGGCGCTCGCTCCACCTGGGGCGGCACGAAGGCTTCGCCGCCCCCCTGCTCATGGTGGCGGCGGCCGTCGTTCTGGCACTGCCGATCGGTTGGGCCGGCCGGCGGCCGGTGCCGGTGCTGGGAGTCGTGCTGGCCGAGACGGTCGGGGTGTGGGTCTATGGGGGGAGGACCTGGCCGCTCCTGCTGGTGGCGGTCATCCTGGTCTTCTACGTCACCCTCACCCAGTCGCAGCGCACCGGGGCCGCGGCCGGGGGCAGCGTGCTGATCACCTGGGGCATCGTCAACATGGCCGACAGGCCCGGCGCGGATCTGCTGAACGCCTTCAAGGTTCCGTCGGCCTACTGGGTGGTGATCACCTTCATCGCCTGGATCCTCGGCAGCTGGATACGGCTGCGGCAGGACCACGCCGAGACCCTGCGCGCCCAGGCCACGACCCAGGCGGTCCAGGCCGAGCGGCTGCGGATCGCCCGTGAGCTGCACGACATGGTCGCGCACAGCGTCGGTGTCATCGCGATCCAGGCCGGTGCGGCGGCGCGGGTCATCGAGACCCAACCGGTCGGCGCCCGCGAGGCGTTGAAAGCCATCGAGTTCACCAGCCGCGACACGCTCGCCGGGTTGCGGCGCATGCTGATCGCGCTGCGCGAGGCGGACGCGGAGGCGGCGCAGACGGCTCCGGCATCGGGTCTGGCGGACATCGAGAAGCTGCTCGCGGTGGCGGGGGACGCTGGAGTGCGCGTCGACATCCGGTGGCGTGGCGAGAAGCGCCAGGTGCCGGCCGAGATCGACCTGTCCGCCTACCGCATCATCCAGGAGTCCCTGACCAACGTGCTGCGGCACGCGGGCGCCACCACATGCCGCATCAACGTCGACTACGTGGAGGACGGGCTCGCCATCGAGGTCGTCGACGACGGGCGCGGCGGCGCGAGCACCGGCGTGGGGAGTGGCTACGGAATCGTCGGGATGCGCGAGCGCGTCGGGTTGCTCCACGGCCAGTTCAGCGCCGGGCCGAGGCCGGAGGGCGGGTTCCGGGTGACGGCTAGGCTTCCGGCATGACAATCAGCGTCGTACTCGCCGATGACCAGCCGCTGGTGCGTGCCGGCCTGCGTATGGTCATCTCCGATGCCCCGGACATCGAGATCGCCGGCGAGGCGGGCACCGGAGCCGAGGCGGTCCAGCTGGCCAGAGACCTCCACCCCGACGTCGTGGTGATGGACATCCGGATGCCTGTCATGGACGGCATCGAGGCCACCCGGCGGATCAAGGCGGAAACCGGGCAGGTCGGGGTGGTCATGCTCACCACCTTCGACGACGACGAGAACGTCTACGCCGCGCTGTGCGCCGGCGCCAGCGGGTTCCTGGTCAAGGACATGGTGCTGGAGGAGATCCTCGCGGCGATCCGGGTGGTCGCCGCCGGTGACGGCCTGCTCGCTCCGGGCGTCACCCGACGGCTCATCGCGAAGTTCACCACCCGGGAAGCGGCTCCCGAACCGCCCCGACGGAACATCGAGGGGATCACCGACCGCGAGCTCGAGGTCCTGACCCTGATCGGGCGCGGCATGTCCAACAGCGAGATCTCCGCCCACCTGTACATCAGCATGGCTACCACCAAGAGCCATGTGGCGCGTCTGCTCGTCAAGCTCAATGCGCGCGACCGGGTTCAGCTCGCCATCGCCGCCCATGAGGCGAGGATCGTCCCGCCGCCCGAGTGACGCCCTGCTCGGCCACCGACCGAACCGGGATCCCTGGTCCACCGGCGGCGGAACAGGGATCCCGGTTCAGTCGGTGCCCTCAGCGCGACATGGCGACCAGGACCCGGCGGCTTCCGGTGAACGCCCTGCGCCTGTGTGCGACGGCGACGTTGTCGATGACCAGGACGTCGCCCAGCGCGCGACCGCAAGATCACGTCATAGTCCCTTCCGCACTACCTTGGCTGGACACTGCGCGCCGTGGCCTCGGTCCTGCTCCGCCGAGGCGCCCGCCAAGGGTGGCTGCTGGTCGATGCGCTGGCGGCGCTGGACTGAGGGTCAGCCGTCCGAGGCTTGCCGCCGACTCTCCGTCATCGCCAGCCGCGTCGCCACAACGCACAACGGACAACGGACAACGGACAACGGACAGAACTGGTAGACCTACATAACCTCAAGGCCCGCGACGCCGACCGCTCCGCCATCATCCAGGAGTGCCAGCAGGCAGTCGGGACCAGCGCCCTCGTCATCGCCTGCCCGGCTTCCCACGACCAGGTGATCGTCCTCGCACCGCACCCCTGCCCGCAGGACGACGTCACGCCCGCTCTCACCGCCGTCGTCCAGGAGTCCCCGCAGCGCTACCTCGGCGGCAGCGGCACCCACCAGCTGGCCGACACCGAACAGGCCCGCGCCGACGCCAGCCGCGCGCTGACCGTCGCCCAACGCGTCCCGGCCCGGGTCCACATGTACACCACCACAGTCCCGCTGGCCCACATCCTCGACGCCCGCGCCGACGCCTGGGCCCTGACATACATGGCCCCGCTCCTGAACCTGCCCGAGGACCGCCGCGAGCGGCTCCTGACCACGCTGCGCCTGGGCCTGGACCTCACCCCCGCCGCGGTAGGCAGAAGCCTGGGAACCCACCGCAACACGGTCGCCCGCCGACTCAGCGAGGCAGCCGGGCTCGTCGGCGCCGACCTTCAGGACATCGTCCAGCGAGCCGTCCTCAGCCTCGCACTCGAACTCGAACTCAGAACGCGAGCAGGGCGCACCGCCGAACCCACCAGCATCGGACGGATCCTGCAGACCGACGATGTACGCCGCTGGGTCGAGCACTTCCTCGAACCGCTGCGCGCCGACCGAAGGCCGTTGCTCAGGACACTGACCGCCTGGAGTGCGGCCAATGCCAACGTCGAGGCCGCGGCCGAGGCACTCGGCCTGAACCCGGCCACCGTCCGCGCGCACCTGCGGCGCGCCGAGGAACTGCTGCAACGCCGCCTGGTCACCGGCGCCTTGCCGCATGATATGGACGCCGCCTCGGACGCGGGCGCGCACGACGTCATCCTGGCACTGGCCGTTGTCCGTGGGGTCGTTGACCAAATCTGATCGCTCCATGCCACCGCCGCACATCCAGCCGGTGGGACCTGGCCCGGACATGTCGACCTCGAACGGAAGGGCTTCGCGGTGGCCGGCACCTTCGCCTGCCGTGGCTTCGACACCTGGCTCCCCTTCCGGCTCGTCGGCGGGATCAACAGGACCCGCCCCGACGCCGGCGATCTCGCCGCCGCGCACGCCGTCGCCGAAGGCCTGTCCTGAGTGTCCTGAGTGGCTGAGGCGGGGCCCGGGTTCGGCTCAGGCGTCTCCACCATGACCAGCGCAGATGATGCGCGGGAGTGAGGCAATGGGGCCGGAGGATTGCCGTATCAGGGCTTCTCGCCCTCGCCCTCGGTGTCGATGTGCGGCAGGATCCGGTCCAGGAAGCGCGGGGTCCACCAGGCCGCCGGGCCGAGCAGCGTCATGACGGCCGGGACGAGCAGCAGCCGGACGATGGTGGCATCCACGAGGACGCTGACGGCCAGTCCGAGGCCCATCATCTTGATCACGATGTTGTCGCTGACGATGAACGCCGCGAAGACGCTCACCATGATCAGCGCGGCGCAGCTGATCACCCGGGCGGTGATCTCCAGCGCGTGGGCAACGGCGTCCTGGCTGCGGCCGGTGCGCAGCCAGGCCTCGTGGACGCGCGAGAGCAGGAAGATCTCGTAGTCCATGCTCAGCCCGAAGACGATCGCGAACATCATCATCGGCACGTAGCTCTCGATCGGGACCTTGCCCGAGACGCCGAGCGCCGGCCCGCCCCAGCCCCACTGGAAGACCGCGACCACGACGCCGTAGGAGGCCGCGATCGAGAGCAGGTTGAGCACGGCGGCCTTGACAGCGACGAGCAGGCCGCGGAAGACCGCGAGGATGATCAGGAAGGCGAGGCCGACGACCACGGCGATGATCAGGATCAGCCGGCGCGACACGATGTCCAGGAAGTCGACCTGGGCCGCGGTGTTGCCGGTGACGTAGGTCTTCGCGCCGGTGCCGGCCACCGCGTCCGGCAGGACGGTGTCGGAGAGGTGGTTGACGAGGTCGGTGGTGGCCCGGTCCTGGGGAGCGGAGGCCGGGATGACGGTGGCGAACAGGACGGCGCCGTCCGGGCTCAGCTGCAGCGGGGCGGTGCCGGCGGCGCCGGGCAGGTTGGTGAGGGCCTGCTGCACGGCGCTCTGGACGGTCGGCCGGCTCCCGGCGGGCACGGCGCTCTGGTCGACGACGGCCGTGAGCGGGCCGTTCGAGCCCGGGCCGAAGGCCTGGGACATGAGGTCGTAGGCGCGCCGGTCTGTGAAGTCGGGGGAGTCGGCACTGTCGTCGATGTGCCCGAGCTGGATGGAGAACAGCGGGATCGACAGCACGGCGAGGGTGACCGCCCCGGCGATCAGGTACCTCCAGGGGCGCGCCTCGACCCGCCGGGCGTAGCGGTGCCAGGACCCGTCCGTGTCGTCGCCGCCGGCCTCGGCGACCGGGTCGCGGACGGTGAAGCGGTCCATCCGGCGCCCGATCACGCCCATCAGGGCGGGCAGCAGGGTGAGCGCGCCGAGCACCGCCGACACGACCGTGACGGCCGCGGCGGCCCCGAGCTTGGCGATGAACGAGATGCCCGACACCGACAGCCCGGACAGGGCGACGATCACGGTGCAGCCGGAGACGAGCACCGCCCGGCCGCTGGTGGCCACCGCCTGTCCGGCGGAGGCGACCGGGTCCACCCCGTCCATCAGGTTCTGCCGGTGACGGGTGAGCAGGAACAGCGCGTAGTCGATGCCGACGCCGATCCCGATCATCGTTGCGAGCGTCGGCGCGACGGTCGCGAACGTGGACAGCGCGGCGATCAGCCCCAGCACCCCGAGACCGACCACCGCCGCGAACAGGGCCGTCAGTAGCGGCAGCCCGGCCGCGATCGCGCTGCCGAAGCCCACCAGCAGCACGACGATCGCGACCGCGAAGCCGATCGCCTCGCTCGCGCGGTCGTCCGGCGCCGGCCGCGCCAGCTCGCCCAGCGGACCGCCGTACTCCACCTGGACCCCGGCCTGCCGCAGCGGCTGGACGGCGGCGTCCACGCCGGGCAGGTAATCGGTGCCGAGCAGGGTCGGGTTGGTGTCGAAGCGGACGGTGATGTACCCCGTCAGCCCGTCGGTGGACAGCGGCCCCCCGGGCGGGGCGCTCTGTCCGGGCGGCGGCAGCGGGCTCTGCACCGACAGCACGTGCGGCACCTGCTGGAGCGAGGCGACGGCCTGGGCGATCTGCGGCTGGAAGCCGGACAGCTGGGCCGGGTCGTGCAGCACCACCTGGGAGCTGGTGCCCGCCGCGGCCGGCTCGTGGGCCGCGAGGACGTCCCGGCCCTGCTGCGCCTGTGTGCCGGGGAGCGAGAAGTCGTCCGAGTAGGCGCCGCCGACCGTCTTGTTGGCGGCCTGGACTCCGGCCAGGGCGACGATCCACAGCACGATGACGGTCACCCAGTGGCGCGCGCACCACTCGCCGAGGCGGCGCAGCGCCGCTCGCTGGGCCGGCCGTTCGGTGGCCGAGGCGGCGCGGGGTGCGGACGACGTCATGGGCGGCTCCCGGGACTTCTGCGCGGTGGTGCGGCGGAATCGGCGCAGTGTTCCCGGGCGGGCCGGGCCGGGTACCGGTACCGGCAGGTAGTCGCCCCGACGGCTTCGGCACCCGGCCCATCCGGGTGGCGCACCCGTGGCTCAGGGCCTCCGGTGGGGAGCCGGTGGGTCAGGGGTGCGCGGGACCGCCGAGCCTCGGGGCCGGGACGGGCGCCGCGGCGCCGATCAGGACGACCATCTCGTGGCCGCCCGGGTTGGTCTGGATCGGGACGGTCCGCCAGTTGTTGGCCAGCCAGACGTTGCCGGAGGGGTCGATCTGGACGCCCGTGTTGCGCTCCAGCCCGTCGCTCGTGTAGCCGGTGCCGGCGGGGGAGATGGGCTGGCCGGTGCGGTGGCCGGGCGGGCAGGCGGCGAGGTTGACGCCGCACAGCCGCGCGACGCGCCGGCCGCCGAAGTTGGCGACCCACACGGTGTCGTCGCCGTCGACGGCGATGCCCCAGGGCAGGAAGAGGCCGCCGTTGGTGAACGGCTCGGGCGCCGGGGTGCCGTCGGATCCGATGAACGTCACCGAGGTGCCCGGGCGCGGGCCCGCCTCGGCCCCCACCGCGTTCGCGAGGTCGTCTGCGGAGCCGTTCCCGCAGGGCACGGGCAGGATGCCGCTGTTGCTCACCCAGGCGTTGCCCCGGCTGTCCGTGGCGACGCCCAGCGGCTTGCTCAGGCCGCCGCCGGAGACGGTCGGCCCCGGGGTGCCGTCGGGGGCGACGACCTGGACGGTGTCGCTGCCGTTCCCGCTGACCCAGAGCCGCCCGGCCGGGTCCACGGAGGTGCCGAACGGCTTGCTGAGGCCGGGCGTCGGAACCTCCCGGGCACGGGTGGCGTCGCCGTCCGGGATCCGGGCCACGCTGTCGCTGCCGCAGTTGGCGACCCAGACCGTGCCGGAGCGGTCGGCGGACATGCCCTGGGGCTGGACGATCCCGGCGCCGCGCCAGCCCTGCGGCGGGGAGAGCGGGGCGCCGTCGGGGGCGAACTCGGAGACGCTGCGTTCGAGCCTGGTCGGGTCGACCGGGCAACCGCGGCCCTGGAAGCCGAAGTTGCCGACCCAGGCGCTGCCCTTCGCGTCCACCGTGATGCCGAAACCGGCGCCGTACAGGCCGCCGCCCTGGTAGGGCGCGCCGGGGGCGTCGTGGCCGGTGGGGGTGAACTTGAGGACGGTGCGGCCGCCGCAGGTCGGGACGAGCCGGTCGGCGTCGTAGCCGTAGTTGTTGCTGATCCAGGCGTTGCCGTCGGCGTCGAAGGCGAGGTTGCCGGGGCCGTCGACCTCGTGGCCGTTGCCGTCGTAACGCAGCGCCACCGTCCAGGCGTCGGGGGCGGCGGGGAGCGCGGGGCCGTAGCGGGGCGTGGTCGCGGCGAGGTCGAACAGGGCGGCGGCGTTGTTCCCGGGGTCGTGGGCGATGTCGACGGCGGCCTGGAGGGTGTTGTGGGGCCGGTTGTGGCCGGGGCGGCGGGCCAGGTCGAGCAGTTGGTCGCAGGCGCCGCCGGTGCCCGCGCTGACGCAGGAGGAGAGCAGGTTGGCGAGGGTGTTGAACTCCGCCATCGTCGAGGTCCGGTCCCCGTTGGGCGGGGCGGCGAGCGGCGCGGCGATCTCGCCGGTGCCGGTGTCGGCCAGGTTGTGCGCGACGGCGGCGGCGTTCTGCAGTCCGGGGTAGGTGCCGGTGACGCCGCCCGGGCCGGTGAAGCGCGCGAGGGCATAGGCCGCGGCGACGGTGGTCCGCTCGTTGACGACGAGCTCGGGCGGCGCGGCGGCCCCGCTGAGGACCGCGGCGAGCGTGACCGGGGAGCGCTCGGCGCCGCGCCGCTCCCGCCCGAAGTCGGCGAGCACGTACAGGACGGCGCGCGGGTCCTCCGGGCGGCGGTAGTCGAGCGTGAACCGCCCGTCCGCCGCGCTGCGCGCCCTGCCCAGCACCCGCGGCCGCCCGCCCGTGCCGTCCCCGGCCTGGTACAGCGTCACCTCGGCCCCGCCCAGAGGCCCGTCCCCGCCGCGCACCACCCCGCACTGCTCGGCGGGCTCCCACCCCGCCGCGACGGCCTGGGAGGGCCCGGCGGCGAGCTGGGCGAGGAGGGCGGCGGCGATCAGGACACCGCGACGTCTGCGCATGGGGGCTCCATTCGACGGGAGGAGGTCAACGGGAGCGGAACACACCCCGCCGCCCTCCTACCTGCCACATCCCGTCCCGCCCGCCCGCGACCGCCCCCCGGACACGGCGAAAATTGCCCGGTACGGACGAGGCGGGGCGGGCGCGGATCCCGTGTGACCGGCGCCGCGCACCGGGAACCGAGCCGGGCGGCCGGTGTGCCTGATGAGGTGCCGTTCGCGACGGAGAACGAGCAGTTCCGGTGGATGCTGCCGCGCGCGATCGACGCAGCGGTGCCGTTCGCGTGGGTGACGGCGGACGAGGCGTACGGCCGGGTCAAGCACCTGCGCGTTTGACTAGTGCTCTGACCGCAAAGCAGGCCTGATCGACGCTGCCGGCGTCAGCCCTGCTTGATCGCGGAGATGTCGAACTCCAGGACGACCTTGTCGCCCACCAGGACGCCGCCGCCTTCCAGAGCGGCATTCCAGGTGACGCCGAACTCCTTACGGGAGATCGTGACCGAGCCTTCCAGGCCGACCCGAAGGTTGCCGTAGGGGTCGACGGCGTTGCCGGTGTACTCGAAGTCGATGGTGACCGGCTTGGTGGTGTCCTTGATGGTCAGGTCGCCGGTGACCCGGTAGCCGGTGTCGGACTTCTGCTCGATCCCTGTGGTGCGGAAGGTGATGTCGGGGTAGTTCGGCGCGTCCAGGAAGTCGTTGGTGCGCAGGTGCTGGTCGCGCTGCTCGACGCCGGTGTCGATGCTCTCGGTCTTGATCACGACCTGGCCGGTGGACCTGGCGGGGTCGACGCCGTCCAGGTGGGCGGTGCCTTCGAACTGGTGGAAGGCGCCGCGCACCTTGGTGACCATGGCGTGGCGCGCGACGAACCCGATGCGGGTGTGGGTCGGATCGAGGACGTAGTCCCCGGTGAGTTCGGGGATCGGGACGGTCATGGGCGGTTACCTCCGTAGGGTCACGATCTGGACGACGGCCCGCCCGGATCGCTCCCGACGCACGCTAAAGGACCCGCGGCTTCCAACCCGTCCGTACGCGCGAGGCAGCAGGGGAATGCACCCCGACCGGTGACTTTGAGACCGCCCCGGCCAACCCCGCCCAGCCCCGCACACACCCCGCCCACGGCCAGCGGGCCGCCACCCACGAGGCGACGGCCTCCAGTGCCTTCTCAGGGGCCGACACCTACCCCGGGCCCACGCACCCGCCCGGCCGGGACGGCCTGCTACGCCCACTCCACGCCGTGCTCGGCGAGCTGCGCGAGCTGACCGGGGCTGAGCTTCGCCCGCCTCGCCTTGGCGTTGTTCAAGAATGAACCCAGCGCCACCTGGTGCACCACGACCTGGTCCTCGCCTCCGGGGCCGGCCTCCACGGTCTGGTCCGGCCAGCCGGCGCTGCGCCTGCACCCGGCGGCCGAGTTGCTCGCCCTCGAACATCGTGTCCAGGGGCAGCTCGCCTGGAGCTGCCCCTGCGATGGGACGGGACGTGTGCACCGGGCTCGCCGTCAGGACGAGGGCCCTTCGACGAGCTGGGCGGTGCCGTTGCCCACGGACCAGTCTGCTCGGTCGTTCTCGGTGAGGGTGATCACGATGTCCTCGGGGCGTACCTCGGCGGAGACGTTGTCGGCGATGCGGCGGTAGAGGTCGAGCTTCTGTGCCTGGGTGCGGCCGCGGACGAGGGTGATCTGGATGAAGACCACGTCGCGGCGCTCGATGCCCAGGTAGTGCTCGTCGAAGACGAGTTCGGGTGCGGGGTGGGTGGTGAGGATCTGGAAGCGGTCGTCGGCCGGTATCCCGATCGCGTCGACCAGGGCGCGGTGCACACCGTCGCCGATGGCGCGCAGAGTCTGGGGGGATCGGTCGGACCGGGCGTCGATGCGGACGAGTGGCATGGCGGGCTCCGGGAGGATCAGAGGTGGTCGGGGCTCAGTGGGCGGCGGCTTCGGGTGCGGGGGCGACGACCTGGTCGACGGTCTTGATGGTGGCGAAGCGGCCGGCGAGGGCGAACAGGGTGCGCTCGAGGACGGCTTCGGCGGGGAGGGTGCGGGGGTCGGCGAGGATCTCGTCGGGGGTGCGGCCGGTGGGGGCCTCCCAGTGCGGGATGGGGTTGGTGGCGGTGGCGTCGGCGACGAACGTGACCTGGTAGCCGAGGTCGGCGCCGACGCGGGTGGTGGTCTCGCAGCACTGCTCGGTGCGGATGCCGCAGACGGCGAGTTCGCGGATGCCGCGCTCGGTGAGGAGCTGCTGCAGGTTGGTGGTGGTGAAGGCGTTGATGGACGTCTTGCGGATCTGGGGCTCGCCCGGGAGCGGCTCGCGCAGGCCGGGCTGGTAGACGACCTGGCCCAGCTCGGGGTCGAAGACGCCGCCGGTGCCGGGCTCGGTGTGCAGGCACCAGATGACCAGGTCGCCCTGGGCCCGGGCGTGGTCCACCAGGCGGTTGACGTCGTCGACGATGTCGGGGTTGCTGATGGTCTTCCACAGTGGGTGGGTGCGGAAGGAGTCCTGTACGTCGATGACGATGAGGGCGCGAGTGGTCATGGGGGGTTGACTCCTTGGCGGGGACGGCAGGGCGTCCGCAAGTGGGCCGAAGTTCTAACGGTGAGACGAGACTATTGGCGTTAGATGATCGGCGTCAAGGCACTTTTCTAACGGAAATGCGATCTAGTACCATTAGATCCATGGATGCTGCAGCCTCACCCGCCGTCGACCTGGCCAACACCGTCCACGCCGTCCGCGGCCGCGTACGGGACGGCATGGAGGCCTGGCTGGAGCAGCGCGGGCGCACCGCGGAGCGCGACCGGCTCACCGAACTCCGGGACGCCGTAAGGACGTTGATCGAGGCCGCGGCCACCGGCGGCCACTACGCCCCGGAGGCGGTCGCGGTCGTCAACCGGGCCTCCGCGGCGGCGCCGTCGTGGAGCGAACTCACCGACGGGCCGGCGATCGCGGAGCGGACGGACCCGGCCACCTCGGCCGCCGACGCCGAGATGGCCACCATCGCCCGCGACGCGATCGCGCTGCTCGGGAGCGAGCGCCGCGAGGCCCTGAGGGCCTGTCAGGCCCCGGGCTGTGTGCAGTTCTTCGTCAAGGCGCACGCGCGGCAGGAGTTCTGCGGCCCCGTCTGCAGCAACCGCGCCCGCGCGGCTCGCCACTACGCGCGCCACAAGGGGGCATAGGGGTCGGCAAGGGTCCGCCCCCCGCCGCCTCCACCGCCCGTGCGGAGGGCGCCGGCACCTCGCCCGCCTCGGCCCAGCGCCCCTCGGCCTGGAGGCGCTCGATCTCGGCGAAATCGACCGAGTACGGCACGCACTTCGCGGAGTGCAGCCCGCCCAGCCGCTTCCGCGTCAGCTCGTTCAGCGGCCGGTAGTACCAGGCGGTCGACTCCCGGCTCATGCCGCCGATCGGTCCGATGGTCTTCATCCGCTCACGCTCCACGAGGACACTGGTTATCTAACGATAGTTAGCGGTTGCATCCGTTAGAAGCCTCTGTCATGCTGCTAACGCAGACAGCAGACGGCATCCGTTAGAAAGGCGCGGCCTTGACGACCCTCACCGCTCCGCAACAGACCCGCGCCGTGACCACCCGGCCGGACACCCTCTGGCGCAACGCCGACTTCCTGAAGTTCTGGTTCGGCGAGACGGTCTCGCTGTTCGGCACCCAGGTGAACACCCTCGCCCTGCCGCTGACCGCCGTCGTCGCCTTCCACGCCGGCCCCGGCCAGGTCGGTCTGCTGCGCTTCCTCCAGTTGGTGCCCTACCTCGGCCTGGCGCTGGTGTTCGGCGCCCTGGTGGACCGGATGCGGCGCAAGCGCGTGATGCTGCTGGCCAACGGCGCGCGGCTGGTGCTGATCGGGGCGATCCCGGTGCTGGCCGCGACCCACCGCCTGAACCTGCCGCTGCTGCTGACACTGGCGTGCGCGATCGGGGTGTTCTCGGTGCTGTTCGATGTCAGCTGGATGGCGTTCGTACCGACGCTGGTGCGCGAGCGCGAACAGTTCGTCGAGGCGAACCAGAAGACCGGCGTCACCTCCTCCGCCGCCGACGTGGCCGGGCCCGGCGTCGCCGGTGCCCTGATCGGCGCGCTGGGCGCGCCGATCGCGCTCGCCGCCGACGCGGTCTCCTACCTGGTCTCGCTCGGCACGCTGCTGTGGATCCGCACCCCCGAGGCAGGGCCCGAGCAGCCCACGACGAGACGCGACATCCGGCGCGAGATCGGCGAAGGCCTCACCTTCGTGGCCCGGCACCGGATCCTGCGCGCGGTGGCGCTGGTCGCGCCGTTCACCAACCTCTTCCTGGTCTCGGTCTGGACCATGTTCCTGCTCTACGCCTCGCGCGAGCGCGGCCTGAGCCCGGCGCTGATCGGCCTGGTCTTCTCGGCCTCCTCGGTCGGCGGGCTGATCGGTGCGGCGGCCTCCCGTGCGCTGCTGGCCCGGTTCCGCTTCGGGCGGGTGTACGCCCTCGCGCTCTCGGCGATGTTCACCGGCCCGCTGCTCGTCCCGCTGGCCACCGGGTCGCGCACCGTCGTCCTCGGGCTCTTCATCGCCTCCTTCTTCCTCACCTACCTCGGGCTCGGGGTCGCCAACGTCCTCGGAGTGAGTCTGCGTCAGACCTCGACGCCGGAGCCGATGATGGGCCGGATGACCGCCGCGTTCCGCACCCTGCTGTTCGGCGGCGGCTCGCTCGGCGGCCTGCTCGGCGGGCTGCTGGCCGACGCGCTCGGCGTGCGCACGGCGCTGGCGGTCGTGGCGGTCGCCTCGGCGCTGATGGTGATCCCGGTCGTGCTCTCCCCCGTCAGCCGCCTGCGCGCACTGCCCACCACGGAGGTCTGATGTACGTCAAGGAGCTGTGGCGCTACCCGGTGAAGTCGCTGCGCGGCGAGCAACTGGCGGCGACGGCGCTCACCCCGGACGGCGTGCCCGGGGACCGGGTGGTACACGTACGCCAGCGCGGACGCGTCGTCACCGCCCGCACCCGCCACGGGCTGCTGTCGCTGTCCGGCACCACGGGCCCGGACGGCGAGGTCCTGATCGATGGCCTGCCCTGGCACGACCCGCGCGCCGCGGCCGCGGTACGGGCGGCGGCCGGGGAAGGCGCCGAGCCGGTGTGCTACACCGGCCCCGAGCGCTTCGACGTGCTGCCCGTGACGGTCGCCACCGACGGCGGGATCGAGGCCTTCGGCCACGACGGCCGGCGACTGCGGCCCAACCTGGTCATCGGCGGAGTGCCGGGGGTGGCCGAACGGACCTGGCCGGGCAAGGTACTGCGGATCGGTGACGCGCTGATCGGCGTACGCAAACTCCGCTCGCGCTGCATCATCACCACCATCGACCCCGACGACGGCACCCAGAACCTGGACGTGCTGCGCCGCATCCACCACGAGTTCGACACCCTCCTCGCGCTGGACTGCTGGGTCGGCCGCCCCGGCGCCATCCGCCTCGGCGACCCGGTCGAACTGCTCGACCCCGACGACCTCGACGCCCCGCTGCCCGAGCCGAAACCCGGCGGCTGGATCGTCGGCGCCCCCTACCTGGTCGACTGACCGGGCCCTTTCCGGAAAGGCACAGCCATGACAGACATCTCGTTCGGCCCCGACTCCCGCAACCGCCTGCAGCAGGCAGCCGACCCGTCGCCGCAGGGCGCGCTCGCCGCCCTCGAATCCTTCTACTACGCCCTGAACCACCGCGACCTGGACGCCCTGCGCGCCACCTGGACCACCGGCCCGCTGGCCCAGCTCAACAACCCGCTCGGCGGCATCCTGCGCGGCGGGCCGGCCATCGCCGCCCTGTACGAGAAGGTCTTCGCCGGCTCCGCCAACGTCCGGGTGACCTTCGGCGACGTCCTCACCTACACCGGCCCCGACCACGCCGTCTTCGCCGGCCGGGAGACCGGCACCTACACCGCCCCCGACGGCACCACCGCCCCGCTGCACATCCGCACCAGCCGCTACTTCCGCTACGAGGACGGCAGCTGGCGCCAGCACCATCACCACGGCAGCATCGACGACCCCGCCGCCCTGAGGGCCTATCAGGACGCCGTCCGATGACGGCCCGTCAGCCCCCGAGCAGGTCGACGTTGCCGTTGTCAGGTGTGTCCACATCACGGGAGTCATGAGGTTCGAGGGGGGTGTAGTTGGGATGTGGGGTGGTGTGTGGGCTGGGGTCCTGTGGGTGGGGTGAGAACGGGAGATGGCCGCGCTGGTATCCGCCCCGGCCGATCCGTGGTGGGAGACGCGGGTGCTGCACGCCAAGCTCTACCCGCCGAAGACACGGGTGTGATCATGGCTGGTGCCTGGGGGTGCCTCGTGGATCTTGGCGGACGACGACATGGCGGGTCGCTGGGCCGTGCGAAGAGGCTAGCCCGTAGCCGACGGTCTGAGAAAACTGCTCGCCCCGGGCTTCTGTGGGCTGCCACCATCGGGCCATGGCGACGCTGTTCCTGATGGTGGGCCTGCCCGGCGCCGGGAAGACCACGGAGGCCCGTCGACTCGCCGGGCGGTACCGCGCGGTCAGGCTGAGCCCCGATGAGTGGATGATTCCGCTGTTCGACGGACTCGAGGCCGACGGCAAGCGGGACGTCCTTGAGGGGCGGCTGCTGACGATCGGTCTGGAGGCGCTGCGGGCGGGCGCCGACGTGGTGGTGGACTTCGGCTGCTGGGGACGGGACGAGCGCACCGCGATCCGCTGGCTGGCGCAGTCCGCCGGCGGGTCCTGCCGGATGGTCTACCTTCCGGTCGACCCGGACATCCAGCGCGCCCGGATCGCCCACCGCTGGGCGACGATGCCGCACGAGACCCTTCCGATGACCGAGGACGACATCCTCGACGGGCACGCCCACTTCGAGGAGCCGGACGCGGCCGAGCTGGGCGGGCGGACCCTCGACGCGCCCCCACTGGGTTGGGCCGACTGGCACGCCTGGGCCGCGTGGCGCTGGCCCTCGTTCGCCTGGCAAGGGGAGTGAATCTCGGACCGGGGTTAGGTGTGACCTGTTGGTTGTGTTGGGCGTGAAATGGCCCTATAGGCCAGATTGTCTGGACCTTTGGTTGGACCTGTTGGGGGTGTGCGTGGGGTTGATGCCGTCCGGGGTTTGGTGACTGTGTGTGCTGGCGGGGTGGGGTCGCGGGTCGGGTCGGGCCAGGCGGGGGCTGGTGGGGTTTTGTGGGTCGGTTTTCGGGGTGAATTCCACCGGGTATTCCGTGCGGTTGTTTTGGCGGATTGGTTGCTGGTGGTGTTCTGAATTCGGGTTGGAATTTCGGTGGCTGGGGGTGGTGGCGGGGTTGGTGTTCGGTTTCGTGGTGCCGGGCTGGGCCTTGTTCGCCGTGCTCGTGGGTGCGCTGGATACAGTGGCCGCTGCCCCGGTGCAGGCGAGGGGGACGATGTGAAGCGATGGCAACGCGGTGCGGTGGCTGCTTGGGCGGTGCTGGTGGTCGGCGGGTATGCCGTGACTGTCCTTCTCGGAGGCACGGCCGATGATCCACGGCCTGCAGGCCCGCCGACCGTTCAGACATCACCTGCCAAGCGGGTCCCGCCCCTTCCCTGCCCGACCAATGCCGTCTGTGCTGCAATATCCCTGGAGAAAATTCATGGAGTTCCACCGAGCGGCGGTTTCACCTGTCGGTGCGCCGCGACCTGGACGGCCCCTCGTGGTGCCGGCCGACTTCGTCACCGGCCTGCCCAGGGGATTCGAGAGCTGTCTGCGCGCCGCGCGGGAGGCAGTTCATCGCCGCGGACCCGTCCGAAGTTCACCAGCAGATCCTTGGAGTCGAGCCGCCTGTTGCGCTCGATCCATCCTCGGGGAGCGGTCCGTCCGAACGCGCTGGCCGGGCTGAGGACCAGCGCGTGAGCCGGTGGGCTCGCCAGATAGCGCATGAACGCCCACATGCCCGGCTCAGGGAAGGTCCAGGGTGCTTCCGGGCTCTCCTCGTACGACTGGAGGTGCACGTTGCAACCGCGGCAGAGGAGCCCGCGGATCCACTGGGGATCACCCACGGCCCCTTGGTGGTCATGGTCGATGACCAGCGGACCGACGAGGACTGGGGCCCTCTCGCAGACGGAGCAGCGCGCGCCGCAGATTCGGAACAGCGCGTTGTAGTCGTCGCAGGTCAAGCCGTGGATCTTGTGGTTGCAGCTTCGGATCCCCGTGTCCGGATGCACCGCTCGTACCTGGACATGGCGTTCGCAAGGGCAGTCGTCCGGGTGCACCGCGCTTCCGCTCACGCGGCACACCTCCAGGACGACCAAGATCAGAGACCTCAGCCTGTCCCGGCCGGCTGCGGCCGTCGACGACCTTGCGCCGAACGCAGCGTGCCGCAGGCATGTCCCCGGCCGAATCCCGCAGGCACCGCGCGCCTTCGCCCGGGACGGCCGGGCCGCGCCCGCTACGCTGCTGCCGGTGCCCGCCGGACCCAAGACGCACAATCCGGGCCATCACCGGCGGGCACCGCGCCGCCGTCGGCCTGGGACAAAGTTGAGACACCCCTGTCCCAGCACGCCCGTTACGCCCGATTCGCTAGGACAGTCCCACCCTAAAACCCCAGGTCACGACACTCTGCGTCCGGACCTGGGACAAGGGTGGGACAGCCGACCGCAACCGGCCGCCGGCCTTCGTCAGGACTCCCGGAACCGGACCAGTGACGGGTGCTCCACGGCGTCCGGATCGGCCCGCGGGTCGTAGACGGCGAGTCCGGCGGCCCGCACCCGCTCGGCGATCCGCAGCCACTCCCGGTGGTCCGCCTCGGAGGTGAGCACCGAATGGTCGACGTTCGGGTCCTCCAGCGCCAGGCCCCGGACGCGCTGGAGCTGCTCCAGCGCCTTCTCCGCTGCCCGGTCGATCTCCGGCGGTGCCATCCCGTCCGCGTCCCGGCACACCAGCGCCCGGTGGAAGAGGTCCGTCTCCGGGTGGAGCACCAGTTGCTCGTCGGCCGGGCGCAGCCAGCGGGTCGGGATGGTGTGGGCGACCGTGCCGGGGAACGTCAGGGCCTGGCAGTCGGCGTCGGTGACGATGCCGGTGATCTCGTACTCCTGGCCTTCGGCGAGGTCGAGGGCCGCGGCCTGCTCGGCGGTCAGCCGCAGCGCGACGCGCCCGGCCGGGACGTCCCGGCTGACCACCACCATGTCGGGTTCCTCGCCGAAGCCGGTCACGGTCACCGTGATGCGCCGGCCGCGGACCAGGTGCAGCTGCATGTTCGCCCGCCACTGTTCGGGCGTGTCTCCTGGACGGCGCAGCTGCTCCGGGAGCCGCTGGGGGATGCTCGCGATGTAGGTCTCGCCGACCACGATGTCCCCGGTGCGCATCGCTGTCTCCTCGCCCGTGCCTGTATCCATCGTGCCGGGCCAGCGACCTTCGGTGCTCCGGGGCAGGCGCGGTTGAGGCACACGAAGCTGGAAGACTGGTGATCATGACCGCCGACCGGCGCCCCCTGTGGCAGCCCTTCTCCGAGCCTTCCACCGACCAGCCGCCGAGCGAGGAACGCGAACGGCTGATCCCGGTGGAGCGCTCGCTCTTCCAGGAGCCGCCGTCCTCGGAGCCCGATCTCCCCCGCCAGAGCGCCGCCGGTGCGCGCAGGCCGCTCGGTCCCGGAGGACTCACCTTCACCACGGCCGGTTAGTCCGCTCACCACCAGGTCACAGCAGTGGCCCGCCGCCCCCGGCAGGGAGCGACGGGCCACCGGATCGCATGGCTACGCCTGGAACTCCTTGCTCCTGACGCCGTAGAACGTGGCGTTCGCCGGCCGGACGGTTATCCTCCCGAACTCGTCGGCCATCTCGCTGAACCCGGGGCTGCGCCGCACCACGCCGAGGAACTTCTCCAGCGCCTCCTTGTCGTCCCACAGCTCCTGGACCGTGCTGATGATCAGCGACTTGATGTTCTCCGACTCGCTCACTGCGTTCCCCCCGGTCGTTGGACAGGCGAAGCCCTACCAGTCGGTGATCGCCAATGAACACGAAGTCAGCGCGGGCTGCGGCCGGCCGACTCCAGACCGAGCACGCGGGCGGCCTCCATCACGCGGCCAGCACCGGCAGCTCGCTCTCGAAGTCGCCCAGCACCGAGGAGGGCATCGCTGCGGCCACCGAGCACACGGTGACCAGCCCGATCTGTTCGCCCATCACCAAGACGGGCAGACCGTCAGCGACCACGCTGCCGGCGACGACGTCGGCGCCGAGGTCGTACGCCAGTTTCTCGTCGAGCTGCCCTTCGCCACCCGGGACAACTTCCCGTCCGGAGGCCCGCTCCACAGCGTCGGCCGCGCGCTCCAGCACCGCGCGGTGGCCGGCCTCCGACTGTCGGGCCGCGAGCTCCCCGCACCCACTCGGCCGCCCGGTGCCCCACCTCCGACGTTTCGGCAAGCAGCTCGTTCACCGCCTGCTGCTCCCGCTGCTCCTGGTCCTCGTCCTCGGTGGTGGGCCCGGCGGCCTCCGGCAGGACGGTCATGTTCGTCATGACCGGTGAACTCACCAGCACCGTCAAGGACACGCAAGGCCGGTGAGTTCCGCCCCGCAAGGCCGGTGAGTTTCGCCCCGCCAAACTCCCCACCGCAGGTCAGCCCCTACGCGGCTGTGCACCGCACCCCGCGCATCCCGCACCTGCGCGTGGCGCCGGCCGCCGTCCGCGCACGGCCGCGCACCGCACTCCGCAAGGCCGGTGAGTTCTCCTCCGCACCCGGTGAGTTTCGTCCCGCCAGACCGGTGAGTTTCGCCCCACCAAACTTTCCATCGCAGGTCAGGGCATGTGCGGGGCCGCCCGCACCCGGCTCCGGTCCTTCGCACCGCCCAGCCGGGGGACCGGACCCAGGACCCGGCCCGAGCACCCGGTCCGCACCGGATGCGCATCCGCCCCGCACCCCCCCTGCGCATGCGCAACGCGGTCCGTCGCGCACGCAAGTGGTCCTTGCGGGCCCGCGCAGAGCGAGCCGGACCGGCCTTGCGGAGCGGCCCGCGGCGAAGGCTGGCTCCCCGCTGCACCGACAGGCCGTGCCGCACCGTGCGGCGCCCCGGCCGGGACCGCCGGCGGTGCAGCACCAGGCCGTGCTGCACCCTGCTGCACCCTCCGCCCGGAGTACAGCACCGCCCCGGGACAACCTGGCCGAGTGCGCTGCAGAACCCCCTTGTCCCCGCCTCCAAGGTCCAGAGATTCGCCCCGCGAGGCGAAACTCCCGCCAGGCTGCCGACCTTGATGGCTACGATCCCGGGATGGACAGCGCCCCGCCGACCGCCGCCACCGACCAGCCGGCCGACGACGCGGCCCCTGCTCGGCAGTGCGCCCGCCCCGGCTGCTCCAACCCGGCGCCGAAGGGCCCGACCGGGCGCCCGAAGCAGTACTGCTCCCGATCCTGCCGTAGCAAAAACGACCGCGCCAAGGCCAAGGCCCGCGAAGCAGCAGCCGAGGCTGCTGCACCGCCGGCTGCTCCGGACGCTGCACCCGGTCCCGCCGCTGTACCGCTCGATGCTGCACCTGCTGTACCCGACCCGGGCGCTGCACCGGACCACGCTGCACCTGCTGCCGCCGTCCAGGCCGGGGACGACCGCTGGGGCGAGGACGGCCAACACCTCCTCGGCCTCGCCGACGCGCTGCGCCGCAAGCTCACCTGGTTCCTGGAGGAGACCGAGACCGGCGACCCGGTCGCCGCCTTCATGGAACTGGCCCTGCGGCTGCCCGGCTACAGCCACCGCGTCTACTCCGCCGCCCAGGAGATCAGGGACAAGACCCGCTGGCCCGACCTCACCGAGCGCGAACGAGTCAACCGCCGCATGCGCGAGCGGATCGACATCTGGGACAACGACACCGCCCCGGCCGACGCCGACCAGGACGACGGTTCCGCCCCGCGAGGCGAAACCCCGACCGACGGCGACGACCAGGAGCAGCCCGCCGCCGCGGTGCCGGCCACCGCCGACCTGGCCCCGCCCGCCGGGCCGGTGGCCCTGGAGGAGGGCCTGATCGACGCCGACGCCGCCCCGGTCCTCCGCCGACCGGCCGGTGCATCTTGTGAGGCGTCTTCTCTGACACCTTGTCAGGCACCGTGTGGAGCACCGACCCGGGTGTCTTGTGAGCACCTGATGATTCGCCGCGGAACGGTATCGCCCCCAGGTCAGAGCCTATGTGGGGCGGTCCGGACACCGCCCGGCGAGCAACTGCCCGCCACCGGGCCGCCCCCGGACTCGTTGAACCGCCGTGAGCAATCCGTCGTCCACCCGGCGCGCTGTCGGCCCCCCAACGCCCCCCAGGCCGCCCACAGCCGCCCTGGGCGGCCCCGCACGCCGCCTCGGACCCACCCGCCCGCCCGGACGCCCAGCGGCCCGCCGAGCAAGCCGTCGACGCCATCGCCGCGCTGCGCCACGTCCGCACCCCGGCCGCCGTCCTCGAGTCCGCGCTCCACCTCGCCCAAGCCCTCCTCGACCGGCCCGGCGAAGACCCGCTCCTCCTGGAGGCCGCCGAGGGCCTGGCCGCCGTCATCCCGCAGTACCTCGCCGCCGCCCGTGCGCCCACGCCCACACCACCGCCCACCCGGCTGCGCACTGTCCCGTCCCCGACGACCGGCAGGACCGGCACCCTGGCGGGCTGAAAGCCAGCGTGCCGAAGCCCGGCTGGAACTGTCCGCCTCCCGCAGCCGGCCCGCGCCCGCCGACCGGGACCTGGGCCGGGCGATCCTGGACTCGCCGCTGGTGCGCGGCGCGATCTGGCTGCGCTGGACCGGCGACGAGAGCGTCCGCACCCTCCACCACGGCGCAGGCCTGGCCCGCGGCTGGATGGAGAAGGACGTCGACGGTCTGAACGGCTGGGTCGCCGTGGTCGAGGGCCGGATCGTCGTCGGGACCGGACCGGACGGCCAGCCGCAGCCCCTCGTGCACGCCGAGACCTGGCAGGCCGGATCGACCCTGCACGCCGCGCTCGCTCAGCACCCCGCCGACGACGACCAGGCCGACGACATCGACCCCGGTGGCCGGGAACACGAACTGCTCGGCGACGTCCGCCGCCGGGTCCGCAGCCAGGCGTCCGGAATGACCCTGGAGAGCACCGAACAGGCACTGGAACAGGCCCGGTTCGAGGAGCGCCGCGCCGACCGGCACACCGACGCCGGCCACGAGTCCGCCGCCGCCACCGCGGCCGACGCCCTGGCCGAGTGGCAGCGCCTGCACGACCACATCACCAGCACCGGGGCGCAGCGCTACGACCAGGACCACGACGTCGACCTCCAGCAGGCGCTGCGCGCCGCACGCCACTGCCGCGACATCGCCGACCGCGCCCGCGAGGCCACCCACCAGGCCCACCGGACCACCGACGTCGCCCACCGCCGCCTGGCCGGCACCGCAGCCCAGCCCCTCTACACCGCCCTGGAACGCGCCGGGCTTCACCACCTAACCGAAGACGACCACCAGGCCGTCCGCGAACTCACCAACGCCCTCGACCCCGCCACGCTGCGCCAGGTCATGGGCTGGCTGGAGCGCACCCGTGCCGGGGCCATCGCGCTGCGCGGTGCCGCTCCGGCGCCTGCTGTCCGGCCCGTCGTACGGCGCAGCCGGTACTGACGGACCGTGCGCCCGCACCCGGCCAGCCGCTCCTTGCTCAGCCGCCCGGCGGCTTCCAGCTCACCGCCCCAGGGCCCGAGCGCGGCCAGGTGGGCGCGGCGCTCTGCCCGCACGGCCACCAGCGCGCGCTGCGCCTCGACCAGACCCAATCCCGCGCCGGGCTACGCCTTGCCGCGGCCGGGGGATGGCCGGGGTGGTGTGGAATGCCGCCGGGTGTCGTCGGATCGGCGGGTTCAGCACTGCCAGAGGAGGGTGGCCTGGGCGCAGGGTTCGCAGGCGAAGGCGTAGGCGCAGCCGTTCTGCACCTACTTCCGCGGCATCTGCGGCACCGGGGCTGTCGGGCGTCAGCCCTGGCCAGGCCTGCCATCGGATGCCCCACGGCGCCCCTGCAGGTCGTGGTACGCGCCGTCTCCGGGCCCTGCCTGACACGCGCCGACCGGCTGGACCAACGACTGCGCGTGTCCGTAAGCGGGTTGGTCCAACCCGATCAGGTTCTTCACCGGGAGTTCGCCGTGTCCAAGCCGCATCACCGTGCCGTCGCGCCGGTCGAGCCCAAGCCGACCCTGAGCTCAGCGAAGGAGGCTGCGCGCCGCGCAGTGTTCAGCCTCGCGGGTGTTGTCGGGCCAGTCGTCCTCGCCACTGTCGAGTGGTTGACGAGGTCCGGCTGACCCTCATGCGGGCGGTTGCTCAGTCGTGGGTAGGCCCACGGCCGAGCATGGGGGAGGCCCTTGCCGACCACAGGGCCTGCAGCGCCGCTCGGGCCACCCCTTCGCCGTTCCCGCGCCGACCGCCCTACGGCTCGGTCCAGCCGCACGCCCGCCCGCTGCTGCCGAGTGGGTGCCAGATGGGGGAGGCGGGGCCGCGCTGGGTGAGGTCTTCGATCCGGGTGGCGCGGGCCGGGACGGTGGTGAGCATGTGGGCGACGGCGGGGTTCTCTTCGGCGGCGAGGCGCAGGTCTGCCACCGCGCCGCGGACCCCGGAGGCGGCCGTGCCGGCCAGGACGACCAGCAGCCGGGGGAAGGAGCGCCAGCGCCGCTCCCACGCCCGCCCGGCCCCGTCCTCGCCGTTCGCTGGTCTGGGGGTGGCGGCGGGGGCTGGAGAGGGGTGGTTGGAGAGGGCGGGGCGTGCGGGTCGGGAGCGGGCTTGGCGGAGCCGACGCGCACACACTGGGGAGGCCGGTCCGCACCCGGACCCCCGAGCGGGCAGCGGACCGGCTTCGAACCGAGCCGCCAGTGCCTTGGGCGGTGGCTTCGGTGTCCGTGGTGGGTCGTAGGGTGCGGCGGGTGACGACTTCCGACTCGTACTCCGGTCTGCCTGTGCCTGAGGTTCTGCCAGATCCGTGGGTGGTGGTGCGGGGGACGGACTGGTTGTCTCTGGACACCGGGTTCGGGCCGGACGAAGAGGTGCCCCGGGTGCTGGCCCGGCTGCTGGGTCCGGACCTGACCGTGGGGGAGACCAGGCAGGCTCTCGGTGACCTCGGGCTGCGGCATCAGAACACGATCTACGAGGCAACCGTGCCGGCGGCGTTGTGTATCGCGGCTGTTCTGGCGCGCCGAGCGGCGCAACATTCCGGGGCGGCGGACGGGGTGTGCGTGCTGCTGCTGGAGTGGCTGGCAGGCGTCGCCTACGACAGCGACGACGCCTGCGTGAAGGCCGGCCAGCAGTACGTCGACGAGGACTACTTGGAGGGTTACCCGGCGATGGCCGCCGTGCGTGCCCTGAGGCCGGTGCTGTACCTGGCCGTCGCACCGTTCCTCGACGACCCCGACGCAGCCGTGCGCGATACTGCGCTGTCCGCCGCCCTGGCATTCGCCGAACACCCCGGCCTGGCCGGGCACCGTGACCACCTGGGCGAGCGCGCCCGCCGCCTCCTGCTCGCCAGCGACACGCGATGGCGCCGCCGGCAGGCCCTTGACGCCCTGACCGCCTGGGGCCATGACACCAACGGCCTTGCCCAGCCCGGCGACGACGACCGCAGCCCCTACGTCTCCGGCCTGTCCTGGGGCGGCGGCTGGGAGGGGGATCCGCCCTTCTGACCGTCAGACCGGGCCCGCGGGCACGAGCCGGGGCGTACGGGGGAAAATCGGGCGGTCGTACAGCCGTTCCGCCGACAGCGGGTGTGCACGGCAGCCACGCTCCGGTGTTTGAAGCGGCGGATACCGGCCCCAGCCCAGCGCCGACCCGCGGACACTCGTCCGACCGGGCCGGACCGCTACGCCGGCTCCACGCCGTGTCCAAGTGAGCTGCGCGGGGCGGCCCGGCGTCAGCTTCGTCGCGGGCGTTGTTCAAGGATGAACCCGGCTCTGCCTGGTGCGCCACGACCTGGTCCTCGCCGCCGGTGCCGGCGGTGTAGGCGAGGTGGGCGGCGGGCCGGTACACACCGCCGCCGGCGGGCAGCTCCGGGTGGGGGGAGGAGGTCGAGCGGGCCGCAGGCCTCGCCGCGGGCGCGGGCGTCGGTGACGAAGGCGGCGTGGATCCGGCCGACGTCGAGCAGGTGCTCGCGCCCGTGCCGCACCGCCGGTTTCTCCGAGCCCGGCACCGGGACGCCCGGGCGTAGGGCCTCGGGGAAGGTGGCGGTCACTGCGGAGCCGGCCGCGGTGAGGTGCCAGGCCTTCGCCCGGCCGGCCTGCGGCAGGGTCACGAACTCCGCCAGCCCTCGCGGAGAAAGAGCCGGCCGACCGGACGGTGCACTGGTGGCGCCGAACCTGGTCCGGCACCGCCGTCCGGTCCGGCCACCGGCCGCCGCCGCTGTCTCGTCGCCGCCTTGCTGCCGTGCCCGCTTGCCTACCGAGGCCGCCGTCCTGTCGCCCCTGCCGCCACCCTGCTGCCGTGTCCGCCTGCTGGCCGCCGCAACTGCTCTGTTACTGCTGCGCCGCCGTCCCGAGCCGACCCCGCTGACCACGCTGCTCGCGGGGCTGTGAGGGTGCCGTTCAGCGGGGCGCCCGGACGTCCTCGCGTACGGTGGCCACCTCGGCGGCGAGGGCGTCCAGGTCCACGCTCTCCGGCCTGACGCCCTCCCGGAGCGGCTCGCTGACCACTGCCACGGCGGAGGTGTCCGCCCAACTGCACTCCGCCCGGGTGGAGTCGACGTTCCACAATCGCACCAGGACGATTCGGCACAGCAACGGATCCCGGGTGCGGGGCGGCGTGATCGTCCGCGGGCCGACGATGAAGCCCTGGATCCTGTTGCGCTGGTCCAGGACGTCGAGGAATTGGTCGCGCGCCGTCACCGGGCTCAGCACGGTGCCGTAGACGCCCGTCACCCCGATCGCGAGCGCGCCATCGCGGTCCTTGGGCGCCGACAAGTACCAGCCGAACACCGGGCTGGCGTTTTCGACCTGGTCCGCCATGACCTGCCCCAGCTTCGGGTCGACCGGTACCGCGTCGTGCGAGCGGGTGTAGCGGCCGTGCCCCAGACTCTCCGGCAACGCCAGCCGGTACGGTCGCACCTGATCGTCCTCTGGCCGGCCACCGGCACCGCCGTTCCCGCCGCTGCATCCGCTCACCACGGCCGCCGTCGCCAGCATGGCCGCGACCCACCCCAGGCGATTCACTTCCGACTCCTTGTCACTTCGTGCCCTGACGGGGCAGCCTAGAGCCTCCTGCCGATGGCTGAGGCCTCTTCTGTCCAGACGCCCTCTGGGTGCTCTGCGGGGGACAGGCCCGGCGCGGTGCCGCCAACCCGAACGGTTCGACCACGGCGCTGCGCTCCGACGTCCTCGGCGCGCTCGGTGTCCTCAAGGTCGCCACCGCAGACCAGCTCCAGCGTCTGCTGCGCCCGACGGTCACCTCGAACAAGGCGGTCCGGCAGGCGCTGCGCGATCTCGCGCTGCACGGCCTGGTCGCCTCCGACGGCAACACCCGGGACCGGCACAAGACCTGGCGCCTGGAGGGCGCGGCCGGGTTGGACGCCGCCGCCGCTGTGCTCGGGATGGTCCGCTCGGAGATGGGCGGCACGGCCCGGGGCGCCGGCCGGTCCGGTGCCCAGCACGCGATGGCCGTCAACGAGACCGTGCTCGCCTTCGTCCTTGGCGGCACCGCGCCCGGAGCCGCGGGCGGGGTCGGCACCGTGACCGACTGGGCGACCGAGGTCGAGTTCGTGCTGCCGGGCGGCCGGCGCAAGGTGCGCCCGGACGGGGTGTGGCAGGTCCCGGAGATCGGGGTGCCGGTGCTGATGGTCGAGGTCGACCGCTCCACCATGGCGCCGCAGCGGGTCGCCGCGAAGTTCACCGCCTACCGCGAGCTGTTCCGCACGAAGGTCCGCGACAACGACCCGGCCCTCGCCGACCGGGAACCGGCCGACCGCACGGTGCTCTGGTGGCGGCGGGCCTGGCCCGGCACCGACGCCCAGGCCGGGTACCCGCTGGTCGCGCTGGTCGTCACCGGTGCCGGGCCCGTCGCGCTGGCGAACCGGCAGCAGGCCGTGGCGGACCTGTCGGCGGAGACGTGGGGCGGCCGGTGGCGCAGGGAGGTGCGCGACTGCAACGACGACGGCTGGCGCGTGTACGACGACGCCGTGCCCGTTGGGTCGCGATCACGCTGGAGCTGCTGGCCGAGCGCGGGCCGCTCGGGCCGGCACTGCCTCGTCGAGGCGCTGGAGAACCCGAACGACCGGGCCGCCTACGACCTGCGCCAGGCCGCCCGCGAGGACGAGGAGGACCAGGCCCACCAGGAGCTGATGGACTCCCTGGTCTGCGTCGACTGCGGCGACGTTCCCGAGGAGGAGAGCACCTGGGAGTACGGCCCCGGGGGACAGGCCGAGTGGACCCGCCGCCCGGGTGGCCGCTGCCGGCCCTGCCACCAGGACCGCGAGGAGCGCCTGGAACGGGAGGCCGAAGAGCAGCTGGAGGCCGCCCGCACGGCCAACGCCGCGCTGCGCCCGTGCTGGACGTGCCGGGGCTCGATCGGCGGGAAGGAGTGCTCGGTGCTGGAGCTGGACGAGAAGGCCGGCCCTGACCGGCTGGAGTGCCCGCAGTGCGTACAGGCCCGCGCTTGCGAAGCTGTTGCAGCCTGGCCACAGTCGTGGCGCGTTGCTCGGCCGACACCCGCCCCATGAGCAGAAGTGTCAGCAGTACGGCAAAGGACCTGCTGAGCAACGGCGTGCGAACTACACCTTCGAGCTAAACCGCCCTGAACCGCTTGCCGTGCATGCAGGGCCCGCATCCAACCATCGGCACCGCAGTGGGCGCACACGCAACCATGACCTGCCACTGACACTGCTCATGGCAAACACAGCTGACCATTCCGTGGCAGACAACCCCCCCGGCGAGGCCTGCCCTGGCTTCGTTGATGTCTGGGGACAGCGTTTGTCGACGGCTTCCGGAGGAAGTTAGTGATCAACGAGCTCGGAGATGTCGAGGAGAAATGACGGCACTGCCGTGTCCGCGAAGCGGGATGTCGGCGCAACAGGTCAGCGTGTCCCACCGGGTACAACCGAACGTGCACAGGTGCAAGGCGACACTCAGGGATGGATCTCGGTTGTCCCGCATATCGAGCGTCTGCGATCGGCGCCATGCCCCGTGGTACGACAGCTCGTTCGCCCGTGAGATGGTTGCTGTCATGACTGTTGGCGCGCCGGGCAGCGAGGTTCTACTCGAGACGAGTCGGCTGCTGCTCAGACCTTGGCGGGTAGACGAGGCTGTCGTCCAGCGTGAACTGTGGACTGAACGTGATCCACGGGTGCCGCCGCACCGCCGAATCGACGCGGACGGACACCCCACGGTCGCGGAGCTCGAGGACTTGATCCGCACCAACCAGCTGTGGTCGACCGGGTTGCTGGCGGTCGAACGGAAGGCGTCTCGTGACGTCATCGGCTATTGCGGGCTGGTCGACAGCGGGCGAGGAGCGGTAGGGGAACCGGAACTGGCATTCGAGCTGCTACGCCGAATTTGGCATCAGGGATACGCGACTGAGGCCTCGTTGGCGGTTCTGGAGTGGGCGAGATCATCGGGATACGAACGTCTGTGGGCCACCGTCTGGGACTGGAACACCGCTTCTCGCCGTGTGCTGGCCAAGGTCGGGTTCACCGAGACCGATCGGAAGGAAGTGGACGCGGTACACGGGACCACCTTGTTCACCACGATACGGCTCTGACACACCCGACGTTTGACCTTGCGGACGGATCCGTGCAGTACCGCCTGGCGACAGGTGTCCCTATTCGCGTCGGCAGGCAGAAGCGGATGCGGCACACATTCCAGGCCAGGGCGCTGGGGACGGAACATCACGGTGCCCAGCCGGGCCGTTCTCATGGGTCTCGCCAAGCCCTGTGATCGGATCGCGGTCGGCTGAAGCGTCGCACCTGTCTCCGCCCGTCTCATCGTCAATCCGCACGACGCTGTGCACATCAGCTGTACTCGGGGGTGCACGTTGACTCGCGCGCCGACACGGGACGGCCAGCCGCCCGTCGGGCGGCTGGCCGTCGAGGCAGGCAGCGGCAGGGGCCAGCCAGCCTTGGCGGGCTCCTCAGCACGTGCTCGTGTGCTCGCGAGGCGGTAGGAGTCGGTGCCGGTCTCGATGATGGTGCCGTTGAACGTCAGCCGGTCGACGATGGCCGCACACAGCCGCGGATCCGTGAACGTCTTCGTCCAGCCGCCGAACGACTCATTCGAGGCGATTGCGACGCTGTTCTTCTCCTCGCGTTCGGTCAGGACCTGGAAGAGAAGCTCGGCGCCGTGGCGGTCGAGTTCCATGTAGCCGAGTTCGTCGATGCAGAGGAGATCGACGCGACCGTAGCGGGCGATGGTCTTGTTCAGCTGCTTCTCGTCCGCGGCCTCGACCAGCTCGTTCACCAGCTTCGTCGCGAGCGTGTAGCGGACGCGGTAGCCCTTCATCGCGGCCTCGGTGCCCAGCGCGATGAGCATGTGGGACTTGCCGGTGCCGGAGTCGCCGATCAGGCAGAGCGGCTGGCTCTTCTTGATCCACTCGCAGCTGGCGAGGGTGTGGATGGTGGCCGGGTCGATGTTCGGGTTGGCGTCGAAGTCGAAGGACCGCGGGGACTTCTCCCGGGGGAAGCCGGCTGCCTTGATCCGCCTCTCCGACCTGCGGCGGGCCCGGTCGTCGCATTCGGCCATCAGCAGTTCGGCGAGGAAGCCGCGGTAGGTCATCTGGTCCTTGATCGCCCGGTCGGCGATGTCGGAGAACTCGTTGCGGATCGACGGCAGCCGCAGCAGGCGGCAGGCGGAGTCGATCGCGGCGTCGGCGGCCTGCTCGGTCAAGCCTCGCTGTCTGGGCATGGTCACTGCGCTTCTCCCTCACGGTGATCGCTGCCGCTGGTGCGGCGGCGTCGGAGCAACTGGTCGTAGTGAGACACCGAGGGCAGCGGCCTGGTGCCCGGGGGAAGATGCGCGAGGCGCCACTCGTGCAGGGACGTCACCGTTGCCGAGGGCTGGCCGAGGTTCCGGGCGTCCGGTGCGGGCTCGGTCTCGGCCTGGGCGGCCTTGCGTGCCTCCAGCGCGACCGCATCCGCGGTCATGGCCCCGGCCCGCAGAGCTGCGGCCAGGCCGGCGACGACGTGCTCGTGCTGCATGTGGCGTCCGAGCAGCAGCACCTCGATGAGCGCGCGGGTGCCGTCCCGCTCACCGTGGATCTTCATCGCTTGGGTCCACCAGGCGTCGTGCACCGGGGTGAACTTGCCAGCCGAGTGGGCCTGTTCGAGAGCGGTCGAGCCGGGGAAGGCGCCCGGTTTGCGGACCAGGACCTCCAGGTAGTGGTCCAGGTCCAGGCGGACGGCTCCCTTGGCGATCAGCCTCTCGTGCCGGGCCACTTCCACGTTCTGGTCGTAGACCACCAGGTGAGAGGCGTGAAGGGTGACCCGCACGCGCTTGCCGATCAGCCGGATGGGGACCGAGTAGCGGTTCGTGCGGACCGGGATCTGGCCGTAGCGGTCGACCCGGGGAGTGAACAGCCGGCCGGTCTCGAACGGCTCCGCCGGCAATGGCATCAGCAGTGGTCGTTCGAGCGCGAAGTCCTCGGCGATGGTCCTGGACCTGGAGCCGATTCTGCGGGCGTCGTCCTGCCGGTCCCATTGCTCGACCATCTCGTTCAGCTCGGCGAGCGAGGAGACCTCGGGGACCGGGACGAAGTGGTTGCGGCGGAAGTAGCCGATCTGGCCCTCGACGCCGCCCTTCTCATGGGCGCCCTCGATGCCCGGGCGGCAGTAGAAGCTCTCGATGCCGTAGTGCGATTTGAACGCGATCCACCGGTCCGCTTCCACCCTCGCCCGGCTCAGCCCGAGCACGCGGGCGACGGCGGCCTTGAGGTTGTCGTAGCGAACCTTGCTCCGTGGGACCCCACCCAGCGTCCGCAGCGCGTGGGCGTGGCCTTCGAAGAACGCCTCCTGGCCGCAGGAGGCGAAGACACGGTGGACGGCCTTGCCGGAATGCGACAGGCGGAAGGAGAACAGGTAGCAGGTCGCCAGCTCGCCGGCGAGGCGGATCGTGACGTCGCCGAAGTCGACCTCCGCCTCGTGACCGGGCTGGTGGGTCTGGGGGACGAACGCCTCCAGCGGGGCCTTGCCCGACTCGGCCAGGATCTCGGGCTTCCGGGCCGCGACGTAGTAGCGGACCATCCCGTAGGAGACGTCGGCGCCGTGTTCCTCGACCAGCCGGTGGAAGATTCGCGTGATCGTGTGGCGCTGTTTGCGCGGCGCGTCCAGGTCCGCCCGCAGGATCTCGTCGATCACCGGCTTGTAGCGGTCCAGTCCGGTCGCCCGCGGCGGCAGCTTCTTGCGTGGCTCCGGCCAGGACGAGTCCAGCGCCTTCCGCACCGTCCGCCATGTCACGCCGTGCTTGCGCTCAAGCTCTCGCATCGACATGCCGCCGCGGTGGTCACGCCGGATCGCCGCGTACAGCTCGACCTTCGACATCCGCGGCATGACCAGCACCTTTCACCAGGAGCATCCCGATGCTGCCCTGGCAAGAACCCTGGTGCCTCCCAAACTCGTCGATATCACCCATCCGTGGATCCGGGCGCCTCCCAAACCCATCGACAAGCGACGTCGCTACTGCTCGATAAAGCCACCCATCCGGACCGCCTGGAATGCCCCTCCTGCGAGCTCAGCCGCCGCGCCGCGATGGGCCGCCCCATCATCCTGGAGCTGCCCACCGCCCGCACCCTTCGGCGGGCTGAGAAGAGCGGCCCGCCCGACGACGACCCGTGGTGGCAGGTGCGCCTCCTCCACGCGAAGCGCTGGCCGAAGCAGGCCCGAAGCAGCGGAGAAACTCCCCGCGATATCACACAGATTCCACGCGGCCGATCAGTGCCAGACAAGCGCTGAAAGCCCAGAACGTAAGCGCATGCATTATGAACCCGCCTACCCAATTGAGGATGGGCGGGTTCGCACCTTTCCACAGGCACCCCAGAGCCACACTGCGCCATGCCAACAAAAAGCACCCCGGACACCTGCCAATTCCACGAACCCTTCGCGCAACGCTGCACAATCAACCAACCCCACACCACCAAAGAAAACCTCCTCACCCTCCTCCAGCACTACACCCACGGCCCACTCGACCCGGACCACCTTCACCACCCGGACACCGCCACCCACACCGCCCTTAACCTCCTCGCCCACCTCCTCAACACCTGACCCACCACGCTGCGCCGCCACCTGCGAGGCACCCGCCGACCGGCAGGCCGCAAACTGCGCGCCGCCGCCACCGATCTGTTCCGAAGGGAGTTCTGCGTTCAGAACCAACTCGATACCGAGGTCCGGCGGGTCCGTGAGGAGTCAGGCCGGACCCGCCGCCGCGCCGTCCTCGCAGCCCGCGAGGAAGAGGACCAGTGGCTGCGGCAAGCGGTCCTCAAGCGCTACCTGGAGAGCTGACCGAGGACCCGACCGGGCGGGGCCCGCACTGCAACGCGAGGTGCAACACGGTGCAACGCGGGCTGGGACCAAACGACAGCGTTGCGCCCTGACCTGCGTATACATCCTGGAAGAGGCCGGCCCGTCAGCCGCCCCGCAGCACTTCCCGCGCCGCGGGAAGCCGTAGAACGCGCTCCAGCAGGCGCGCTCGACCCATGTACTTGACGGGTTCCTAACCCTTAGCTTCTCGAGAGCTGCCATGCTGCTCTGATGAGCCGTCAAGACGATTTGTCTGCAGCTGGTGGAGTGGTGCAAATATGCCGCAACAACAGGTCAGGTAACATCCCCTTTGTGTGGATCGACGACATTCGCGTCGGCCAGCTACCCCCTCAAGGGGAAGTCGCATTCGCTGTGCAGCCGGGCCGCCATCGCGTGCAAGTGCGCTGGCTGCTCAGCTCGAGCACAAACGTGAAGAACAGTCAGAAATTCGACATCCTGGTAACCCCGGGTGAGGTCGTCCGATTCGAGTGCGACATCCCCTACAGCTCATGGAGAACAACGCCGATCATGCTGCGCCGCATCGGCAGCGGTTCAATACCCGAGCCTTCTGGCCCTGAGGCTGCGAATGCCCAGGTCCTGGGGCTCACGCGGACGATGCGCACCGAGGAACAGCTCGGCGAAGACGTGCGGCTGATCGACAACCGCACCAGCCCAGCCCCCGTCACACGCAGCCTGAAAGCCACTCGCGAGTGGACCCGCGCTCTGACTTTGGGTGAGAGTCGCAGCCAAACCACGGGCGGCCAGGCGGCTGCGCACCTTCTATGGCTCTCGGTGAAGGGGAGCATCGAAGCCGAACTGCAGAGCACGCTCTCGATCGCAATCGGCAGTACGCACCTGTTCGAAGAAGAGGTCAGCGTTACGGTCCCTGAACGCACCGCGGTACGGATCGTGTTGGGGTGGAAGCGCATCTGGCAGGACGGCGAAGCCCGCGTGGCACTTGCAGACAGATCAGTGCACGTCGTGCCATATAGGCTCGTGGTGAGCGTGACCTTCGACCAGAGAATCGAGGACGTCACCACCTTCATGGACAGCTAGTCCGTCGCCGGGGACCCGCTTCGCGCTCAGCTCGCGCTGCAGCTCGGCGGCGGCCGGGGAGTGCGAGCCGGTGGCCAGCAGGTCGGGCGCGGCGTTGGCCGGGGTGGTCCGCCAGAGTGGCAGGACGTAGGTGGTGCGGTCCACACGAAGCTCTTGCCCGAGCCGGTGGCCATCTGGACGGTCACCCGCAGTCCGTTCGGGGCCGGGTGTCCAGGATGAGGCGTCAGGTCCCGCACGATGGCCTCCAGCGCCTCCTCCTGGTGCCCGCGCAGCGAGACGCCACCGGCGGACTGAGCGGCCTTCAATCCAGGCTTCACGACGTTCACGAAGACGTGTCTCCCCTCACCCATTCCCGGACCCACACCAGGGACCACGCGGGAAATACTGACAGTGCCCTACTGATACATTCGACGGACCGGCCAGAGAATCGAGGCGACCGGGAATAGTGTGCGACAGAAGCGACTATCCGGCAGGATGTCAGTCCCAGACCGTGAATTCCGGTAACCGCTCGAAAACCACGGGGCCGGACCCAATTTTCGGCAGGATCACCTGACGCTCTGAGACTGATACATTGGAGACCGTTGCTCACCCTCCGAGGGTAGCGCACCCCGACCCGCCTTGAGGCCGAAACATTGGTCTTTTGGGCGTGGACTAGACCAATCTGACGGGAGCGAAGCCGGCCCGCACGCGCCCCCTCGGCACCACCCCTCCCCCAGTCAGCCCGTTTTGAGTCCAGCCATTTTCCCAGCTCAACAGCTTGATGGGGCATCAGCCCACCGGCACCATAGAGCGAAGCGGAGTGGTGCCGGCCCGGACGCGAAGCGCCGGGCCCACCCCGGCGCAG